>JBCDBQ010000296.1:0-8682 GCA_039183375.1 Pseudomonadota bacterium | reverse complement strand
CGCAGCATCAAGTCCTTCAGATCTTCAAGGATCTTCGGGTAGGCAGCTCTCATTTCTGCAAGCGCGTCTCGGAGCAAAACCGCAGTTGCGTTTGGGTCGAAGCTACCGTCGGCGCGGGGTTCTGTCAGTTTTGGCAAATCATCAAACAGAAGCTTATTTGGATCACTCGCGCGCTTGAGGATTTCGCGAACCTTCAGCGTTTTGGGAGACAACGACTGAGTTCGGGACGTCCACGGGACAAGCGCATCAAATTCACCGATTATGGTTCTCGCGACAACGAGGGGCTGCACTTCGCCCTTGATCTTCAAAAGGCTGCCCAAGGTCTTCAGTGTTGCCCCAACAAAACCCTCCATTTCAACGCGCCGCAGCTGGATGTCCTTGCTGTCTCTTGCAAGAAATTCCACGCAGAGCTCATTGAAACTAGCTTGAAAGACGCCCTCCCCATAGACCGCGACGCGATCCCGGCGTGAAAACACATAAGCAGTCAGGAAGACAGGGCCAAGCCCACTCTTCAAACCGATCGGTGCTTCGCCCCAAGCACGAATAATTTCGTCGGCGCCTACTGTACCTGCCCGAGATGCCAATAGATCGTCAGCACATCGCCAAAGCGGTGCCAGCGCGCTTTCTGGAGTTGGCTGGAGATACGTTCCTCCATCGTGAATTCCCGATTCCTTCAGCAAGGAGATGTACAGACCACGCTCGGCGGGGTAGTTTTTTCCACCAAAGCCAAGATCATCCTCAACGCCTCGCATTGCCATGCGCTTCATGAGCTTTGTGCGTGCGCTCACAGCGTTCGATGATGGATCTGAGCAGTTCAGAAGCTCATTCGAGATCAGCGGGGCATCAGGATAGATGTGATCCGCGAGATCAGACAGTTGCTCGTTCAGGCGACGTTTGCTGAACTTTTGGGGCTTGTTGTTTCCCACATACCAATCACACTCATTGATCAAGTTATGCAGGAATGCCTCGATGCGTTGGCGAACCTCCGAAGATCGGGCATCGATTTCTTTGCGTGCAACAGGGTCGCCTTGCAGTTCCGGAAACCTTCTTTCGAGCGCATTGAGACCCTCGAGTTCGCGAGCGAGGTCGAGCAGTTTCGACGCCTCAGAGTGGTGACCGACGATCTGTGGAAATTCGGGATGGGCTTTCGCCGCGCGCGTGCATCTGTCGCGTGTTTCTCTTTGGCTCTCTCCGGCCATGGGGAGAGCAAAGACGACGCGTCCAATGATATCTTGCACGATTTTCGCTGGTTTTACGTCATCCAGTGCATCGATAGGTTCGATCACCATTTCAAACCAGCGCATGGCACCAGTCTCTTCGTGATGCCGTTTTGCAAGCATCGGTTGCAGGTCTGCAAGCGCGCGGACCAGATTGACGTCTATTTCTCTGGTTTCGGACAAGACTTCTTCAAGGCGAGCTTCGACGTCGAAGTCTGATCCTGCATAAAGGACGTAGCTGCCTACGTGTTTTCTAAAAACGATCTCCGATTGTTCTTCAAGGCGGGCCAGCGCGGTCTCAACATCAACACGACGAGTTTCGTTGAGCGCAAGCGCTAGGGTGTCGAGATCAGACACAAGCCCGGATCGCTCTTTGAGTAGCTCGAAGATTGCTATCGTCTTCAAAACGGCTTGTTCCGTTTCGCCTGCGCTCCGAGCAACGCATCGCTCCAAAACATCATGCGCTAAGGCCCACCGGCGTGCGTCAGCGGACGACAGGATCGCAGCTTCGAAATTTGATTGAAGGTAATCCCACAGCAAATGAGGAGGGTAGTATTCAGCGGCCAAATCTCTTGCGAGCGCATCCTGCAGACCAAAGGCTTCTGCCGAGCTCAAGAATGAAAACACACTCCGTTGGTTCTGCCCAAACCGCCTCCGAGAGAGTGGGCCTACAAGGCATGCGGTCAGAGGATGCAGCGGCGCAGTCCGAGCGAGTTTGCCGGCCATCCGCTTCGCTTCGGTTTTCTTCCGCAATGGCCGCAACTGAGTAACACATTCTTCTGCCAGAGGCAGAGCTTTTCGGACAGCGCGTTCGTGACCTAAAGCTTCCCCAATGAGTTCTACGGTTTCTTCAAGTGACACGGATATCGATATGTCGACGAACCGACCTTGAATTTTTGCCCAGGAATCTCTGGCTTTGCGTCCGAGGCGTTCCGCATATTCTTCAAACGCTTGGTGCAAAACGCCAAGGAAAATGAACCGTCCTTGGCTTCGAGCCGCAAGTTCGGCAATATCTTGAAGTAGGTGGAGGTCCCCGTCTCCATCTGCTGCTGCTTCCAGCCCGCGCCCTAGCTCATCCATGATGAGCAATAGGCATCGGTTTTTTGTTCTGCCTTCGATCTCCTTCAGGATTTCAGATGCGTTGCATGGCCTCGGCAGATCGAGGAGTTCGGCCAATTGGTCAGTCAGTGACCGCCGCTCGGTGACCAGTGGCAGCACATCCCATCGCGATGGGAAGTACGGGAGCGCGGATTTCAGGGCGTTGAAAACGTCGTCCCCAAACAGGCTGGCTGCCCGCTCTCTGATTGGCTTCGCGGCGCCGAACAAACATGCCAGCGCAACAGCCAGACTTGATTTGCCTCCGCCGTAAGGCCCTGTCCAAGTGAAGGCACCCTGTTCAGTTTCGGCTACGTGCGATGCCATGAATTTTATGGCCGCTCGAAAAGATGCGGGGCAATGAAAACCATCTATTGCGGTTGCGGATGCGAAGTCAATATCGAGCCGTACCGATCGTCTAAACCTTGGCGTGATCGTTGCGACTTCGCTCATGCTGCGACCTGCACCCGACTGCGACTGAGGGCATCCTTCAAGAGCCGGCGCTCAGTCTTCATTGATCGGTCTTTGTGGCGAATGATTTGCCGCAGACCCGCTGTTTCGGACCAAACGAGAGACCCGTCCGAGTTTTCTTCAAGCCGTTCAAGGCGCTCAACAATCTCATCCTCGTCCAGAAGAAATACGCGCCCCGGTGAGCCGGGGGCGTAGGCGGTATTCTCAAATGTCATTGTCGATTGACTTGGTGAAAAGCGCTCCCAAAATTCTTTGAAACAGTACAGGAATACCGCATCTGGCAGGGTAGGTTTCCGACCGCGGGACAGTCGTGAGCGCGTCTTGTCCATAGGCCTTATCAAACCAAGCTCTGCGAGAATGGAGTCGCCCGCTTCACTCGACCCGCGTCCGCCGATGTAACTTCTCAGCAGGCATTGAAGATCGCGGTCAACTGTCGTTGGTGCCACGCGGCTCCACCCACATTCCAGAGCAAGTTTGAGAAGCTGCTCTTCGATATCTTTTCGAACGAAGCTTCCGCCTCGGTATTCATTGAAGAGCCAATAGGCCGAGGTTAGTCTTGGGCGTGAGACCAAGTTCCAATGAAGCAGCCATAGAGACGCATCTTCCTCAAGGTACGGATCCGTTCCGGTTTTCCCAAATAGCAGGTCGCCAAGCCAAGTCGTTTCAAGGCCTTCTTCGGTCTCGTCGAGCACACCTGCGGCTGTCGCCCAATATCTTATTGCACCGACCATGTTTCGCCCGACGCCAAAGCGCGCGATAGAGTCCGGGTCTCGGAAAACATGCACTGCGGCTTTCGCGGACGGCGCGTCGTCTACAGCACGATACGCTTTTTGTAGCCACCCATATCGCAAGGGGAAAGTCTCATGACCTGAGAAGGTCGGGCGATAGCCATCGGATTTAAGATTTTGCATGCTTGCCTGACCTGCTGGGGATGTCATCCAGTACACAACTCAGTTATACACTTTCTGGATACTCCGTCCAGTATTGGAGCTGACATGCAGGTTGGTGAAACGATCTATCTAGACTACCAAGCGTCGACACCCGTTGACGACCGCGTCGTTGAGGCAATGTCACATGCAACAAGAACCTTATTTGCCAACCCTCATTCGGCAGATCACGCCCTCGGGTGGCAAGCCGCAGTCGCGATCAAGGAAGCAGCCCAAAAAGTCGGAAATCTCTTTGGATTACAGGGTGATGACGTTGTCTTCACGTCGGGCGCAAGTGAAGCGAATGCTATGGTTTTTCGCTCGGCTCAGAACATTTCGAAACTCACGAACCGCAATGCCGTACTCGTCGGAGCTGGTGATCATTGGTCTGTGCTGAATGAGGCGGAAAACGCTGGTCTGGTCGTCCAACATATTGCCCTCGACAGAGGCGGAGCGCCCGATGCCAACCATCTCAAAAATGTCATTAACGAACAGACAGCACTCGTATCGATCATTGGTGTAAACAACGAAAATGGCGCTATCACTGATCTCCGTGCCATTGCCGAGATCTGCTCAAGACATGGCGTTCTCTTGCACGTCGATCTTTCCCAAGCTCCGTTGGCTTTGGACATCGATCTGCTCGAACTTGATGTCGGGCTTGCGACGATCTCCGCGCATAAGCTCTACGGTCCAAAGGGGGTAGGGGCTTTGCTGACCTTGCCTGGGATGTCCAAAGTCTTGAGGCCTGTGATCGTAGGTGCAGGCCAACAGGCTGGCTTGCGAGGTGGAACACAGCCAACCGAGCTGATCGTTGGGTTTGGAGAGGCATGTCGAATACTTGGAGAAGGCGGAGCGGCCGAGCGAAGGATGGTTGCGAATTTGCGAGACAGTTTCGTAATGCAACTGCAAGAGAAGGGTATAGCAGAGCTGGTTGGAGTGTTGAATCACCGACATCCCGGCAATGCGTTAATGCGGTTCCCTGGGTTTGACGCATCTGATCTCTTGGCGCGATTCCAACCGCAGATTGCCGCCTCATCTCAATCTGCCTGTTCTTCCGGATCGATCGAAACGTCTCACGTTTTGCGCGCCATGGACTGGTCAGACTCAGATGCAGCGGAGTGTATCCGATTTAGTTTTGGACGGTTTTCAACAGAAGGTCAGGTGATTGATGCCGTCAGCATCATATCTAATACTATTGACAAAATGTATTGAGTAAGATCGGCGCTGAGCTCAGGTGCGTCAGCTTTGCTGAATGTTGCAACCAAGTAGAAATGTCACTCGGTTTGCAAAGCAGAAGTGTCACCACAGAGCGCGACGGGAGCAAGGCTTAGCAGCCCGGAGACCTCAAATATCGCAGGGCTGAAAAGCCTTGCGGAGCTTCAGCCGCAGCACGAGCCTCCTTCTTGAATGGGCGGGCAGGGGACGGTTCCGTAGGAGCAATAGACGCAGCAGTCGCCCGGCTTTGGCTTCAGCACGACCTTGCAACTTGTGCATTCGTAAAACCATTGGCAGGCATCTGTCGGCATCGTTTCTTCGACTGATGTCCCGCATTCCGGGCATGTGATCGTGGACTGTAGAGCTACTTCGTTCGCTTGCGTCGCCATAGTGCGTATCCTGATAGAATTAGAAAACCTGCAAGGATCGGCAGCAATACGTCGTCACGGTAGACGTAGCTGAGCGCTCCACTGATCCCAAGTGTTCCGAACAACCAAGGTAGGAAGGGTGTGAGACAGCAGACCGCAGCCAATCCAGCTCCGCCTAAGCTCACAGGTAACAACCAACCCTTCATCGCGATTGCCTCCACAATGCCCACATGGTGCGGGCCGCGTCTTCTTCCCAAAATGGTGAACTGGCAGCCAAGAGAAATGCGAGTGTTGTGAAGCCAAGAAGGATGACCGTGGACCGTCTCCGACGCGCGCAACCCCATCTCTGCCAAAGCCGGATCCACCCCCAGGCCAGGATCAAACCGACAACAACCAGAATCTCTACGCGATAAGCAACGAAGGGACCAAGCATCGTCAGCCACGTGCCACCGAGTCCAATAATCGACAGCCCAATGGGCAGAACACAGCAAGACGCGCTGAGTAAGGCGAGAAAACCTGCTCCGCCGATCAAAATGCGGTTTGGGCCATTCACTTCTTCTTCGAGGGTATCGGTGTTCGACATCATGAAAATCTGATACAACCTGTAGTCACTACAGGAGCAAGTGGAGAATGTTCACGTGATCGCGATTGGAGAAGCTTCACGTTTGAGCGGCGTATCGATTGAAACGATCCGCTACTATGAACGCGAGGGTATCGTCACAAAAGCACAGCGCACCGCGTCGGGCCGAAGACTGTACTCAAACGCTGAGATATCTGAGCTCCGCTTTATCAAACGGTGCCGTGATCTAGGCTTCTCTGTCCACGACGCGGTCGCGCTAAAAAACTTGGCAAAGGTGCCATCGGACGCATGTGAAGCGGTCGAACAACTTGGCCGAAAACACCTTGAGCATGTCCAAGCGAAGATCTTCGAGCTTCAGAAACTTGAAGGGGCTTTATCCGAGTTGGTCGAAAACTGCTCGGCCGGTACACGTGATTGCCCGATGCTGGACGCACTAATGACCTCGACCTCAGCCGAGGGACATTAGGTCTCTGCGGCCCGCTTTGCTGCGTAGTGAAGTTCAAGTTTAGATGGCCTTCCTGGCGGTCGCCGCCCAGTTTTTACATATCCATTCTTGCGGCTGACCGGTTTGACCTTGGGACTGGCTGGCTGCGGATCCTGCTCGGCCTTGATGTGGGCCAGCACCGCGCTGAGATGTTTGCTCTCTGTGATTGCGGCATGAGTGACACGCCGTTCCGGGTTGAGAATCGAATGGGGCAGGGCGATACCTTTGGTCCTGACTTGGATACGTCCGTCCGGCATCTCGTAGACATCCACGTACTTGCCGACGAGACCGCGGGTCAGGTCGTTCACTTCCAGCTTGATCCGCTTACGGTCATACTTCAGCGTCAAATCCTTGGTGACATAGCGTTTGTCGCGGAGGCAGAACACTTCGGCAAGGCGATCCGGCTCGATGTTCAAGGCGCGGTGCAGGTTGTCTGGCTTGGCGGGAGCCTTCGCAAACTTGCCGTTATAGCGTTCGATGAAGCCAGACAGAAAAGCATTGCCGTCCTCCATGTTTGAGATCCCCGCAATGCGGAGCTCCTTGACGAGGCGGTCTTGCAATGTGCGGTTTGCGCGTTCGACGCGACCTTTGGCTTGAGAAGAGTTTGCGCAGATGATCTCGATGTTCAACTCCGCCAGGGCACGCCCGAATTGGGTCATGCCCGTCATGTGTTCGTTGGGCTTTGGAACACGGAAGACGGTGTGCTTGTCGCTGTAGAAGGCGACAGGGCGACCGTGTTTGAGCAGATAGCTTTCCAGTGCTTCGAAGTAGCTGAAGGTGCTCTCTGAGGTCACAAACCGCAGTTCCATCAACGTGCTGGTCGCATCGTCAATGAAAACGAGCAGGGTGCAAGGATCGCCGCGATCCTCGAACCATCGGTGGTCTGAGCCGTCGATCTGGATCAACTCACCGTAGCATTCCCGGCGCGATCGTGGCTGGTGGAACGTGCGGCGCTGTTTGCGCGAAAGCCAAAGACCGTCTTCCTGCATCCACTTGCGAACTGTCTCGCGCGACACCTTAAAGCCGCGATGCTCGACCAGCATCTCAGTTGCAAGTGTTGGCCCGAAGTCTGAATACTGCTCTTTGATCACACTTAAGGCGTAGTCTCGTTTGGCAGGATGGATGCAATTGTTCGGACGTTTGCCGCGCGCCTTGTGCCGGATCGCTGATGCGCCATCGTGTCGATACCGCTTCAACAGCCGAAATACCTGGCGACGTGTCAGGTCCAACATGTTCGCTGCGTTGTCGACGGTTAGACGTCCATCATCAACCTGTGCCAACACTTCCACGCGGTTCAGCTCGCGCTCGCTCATAATCACCCATCCCATGTCCGATCTCTCTGCTCGTTATCATTGCGGGCGAGAGTGACATTCCTGATTTGCAGACGGGTGACATTTTAGCTTTGCGGCTACAGCTGACATGGCGCATAATCAATCTTATGTTAATTTACTGAGTTGATGAACTCGGAAATCAGTTTCAAGCCCACCCTGTCTTTAGTGGCGATCAAATGGGTCTTATGTTTCTGTGGCATCTCTCGGATCGGAATCTCTTTGACAGACTTTTTGATCAGGCTGCTGTTGCACAAGAACACCGCAACTCCGATACCCTGTAAGACAGCCTCGTACATCAGTGGGAACGTCGCCATCGTTACCGTTCGTTTGAGCGCAATGGCGTGAGTCCGACAGGCGTTTTCAAGCAACTTCCTCGTCAAGGACCCTCTTTCCGGAATAATGACCGTTTCTTCCTGTAGGTCTTTGAGAGATACGGATGCCTGTGTGCTCAAGGGATGGTCGTTTGGACAATAAAGGACGTATTCGGCACTCTCGATGTGAATGCTCTCCCATGCATCTGAAACCGGTGCATCCGTTATCAAACCTACATCAGCGAGTCTGTTACGGAGCATATTCGTCGCGGTGGACCAGTCATAAAGGCCAAAGTTCACTTGAATATTTGGAAAGCGTTGCCTGAACGTTGCGATAATCCTGAGTGCCGGTTGCGGTGCGTTGCCAATGACGTTCAAACGCCCGTTTTTCATGGCATTGAAGCCTTCAAGACGCTCCGATACTTCGGCGTCGAGCGACACCATGCGGTCGGCGAGATCATAAAACTCTTGCCCTGTGGGCGTCAGCTCCACCCCGTCTCGACCTCGGCGCAGCAGAAGCGTGCCGACGGTCTTTTCCAGATTGCCAATATGCTGTGTGATTGTGGATTGTGTCACGCCCATACGCGCCGCCGCAGCGGAAAAGCTGCCCTCGCGGATAACATAGGCGAAGGCGATGAACTGATGATGATTGGGGCGCATAGAGCCTCCTTTCGCGCAACTCAT
>JBCDBQ010000295.1:0-8709 GCA_039183375.1 Pseudomonadota bacterium | reverse complement strand
TTGGCGATATCATGACGCGCTGGAAACCGGACAAAAGCTCTACGACAAAACTCTCTTTGCTATCGCGCTTGCGATCTCCAGGCGTGTCACGGCCAGTGGTGGCGATCTGGTCGCCGAGGACATGCTCGAAGTCGTCACTGAGTATCTGGGTGACCAGGTCTTCTACAAGGTGTCGACGACGGATGGTTCTGTCGTTACCGGATACGCTTCCGGCCCTGCCGTCCCGAAGGACCTCAAGATCGCTCCTGGTCGGCCATCATTCTTCGATGGCAGTTTTCAAGGCGATGTCGTGCGAGCCGCGATCTATCGAGAGCTTGTTTCGGACGATGAAACGCAGGGCTGGGTTACGATCAAGATTTGGCAAACCACGCGTGAGCGCACAGCGTTCGCTCAACGTGTGGCTCTGCAATCGCTCGCAATGATGCTTGCCATTATCGGCGCGGCAGGTTTCGTTATTTGGTTTGGTGTCAACAGAGGCTTGAGACCGCTGGTCGATTTGGTCGATGCCGTCGAGTTGCGGTCACCGGATGATCTGAGTTCAATCCGCCGCCGGGTGCCGCAGGAAGTGACGAGCCTTGTCAAATCGATGAACAACCTGTTTGGCCAACTCCGTGAGGCGTTCGCTGCACGCGATGTCTTAATTGCGAATGCCGCACATCAATTGAGAAACCCTATTGCGGCTATTCTATCGCAAGCAGAAGTGGCAGCCGCGGCCTCCGATCCAGAGGAAATTCGCAGGCGCGCTAAGGATGTTGTCAAGGCTGCGCGTCAAACCAGCCGCCTAACGCAACAACTCCTGTCCATGGAAAAGGCACGCGGACGCGGAGAGAAGTCGGTCTTTGACTTATCGAAGCTGACCGAAGACGTAGCGCGCCAGCATGCACCTGCAGCCATGCGAAAAGGTGGCAACTTTTCATTCTCCGAAGCACCGTCAGCCATGCCCATAAAGGGCGACGAGACCATGGTCCGGGAAGCAATCGACAACTTAATAGACAATGCTGTTAAGTACGGCCTGCGTGACGGCGGCGCGATCAAGGTCAGCGTCGCTCAGAGCGGCCATGGCAAAGCGATCGTCCAGGTTGAAGATGATGGTCCCGGTATCGCGCCTACTCAGTCCGATAAGATCTTTGATCGCTTCTACCGCCTCGACGACAGCCAAGCCGACGGATGCGGCTTGGGCCTAGCGATTGTCTCTGAGGTTGCCATAGCCCACGGTGGGGACGTCACTCATTCGAACGGCACCACAACTCAGTTCTCGCTCACATTGCCGCTACACGAGGATCCAACCAGCGCGGCGGAACAGGTACAAGCGCAAGATATGACGATCCCATGACACTAGCGTGCATGACATGAAGCATCAATTTAACAGTGCTATGCGCTCCAAAAGGCGGGCCAGATTGACATCGATTTTGTAACTGTATAACACTTTGGGACTATGGTGTTACGCTTTGCGGCCCCCCAGCTTTATGAGCTGTCGGGGTCCTTTTTTCAGGTAAACGTAGGGTACCTCCAGACGAATGAAGATCGTTGCAAGCGACCGTCTGTTGCGAAGAACCAGATTCAGCAGCAAACGGCGCTAGGTGCTTTGGACACTTCCAAAGGAGTGCCAACCTCGCAATCTTCAGCCGGAAAGTTGTGAGACCGTTGAGAGAACAATGAGGTCGAGTAGCATGCGACTGAGTGTCGGAAAGCTAATATTGACACTTACTTGTCTGGTTTCAGGGCTAGGCCTGCATTCCAGCGCATCTTTGGCACAACGTCCGCCGACAGTCGATGAATATGCTGCTCACGCCAGCAATGCGAAGATTATCCCGCCGGGCAAGCTCGTCCTCGATGGTTATCGGCTGACTTGTGGTCGACGGCCAACCGTTCTTGACCCCACTCTTGATGATTATGGTGCAGCCTATCCGGGTTTTCTGATTCTAAATCCTCAGCTCATTGATCGCGTGCCAACGGCCGTCAAGCTCTGGATTTATTCGCATGAGTGCGGGCATCAGTTCCGCGGCCCTGATGAGGAGCTTGCAGACTGTTTTGCCGTCCAGAGAGGCCGTCGCCAGAAGTGGCTGACAACCGATGGCTTGGAGAAGATTTGTAAGTTTATCAAGCCAGCGCGGGGTTCCACCATGCATTTGGCTGGGCCTGAGCGATGCAAAGTCATGCGCAGATGCTTTGCTGATAAGAAGGTCTATTGACCCGGCACTTGGCGCGTACGCAACACAAGCACCAGTAGAAAAACGACGAGATCGGCGAGGTAAGAGATATGTCCGGAACACCTACGGCCGATATAGAGAGTTTTCTTCCCAAAGTGGCCTTCAATGCTGACGGGCTGGTTCCAGCCATCGCGCAACAGCACGATACTGGGGAAGTCCTCATGATGGCGTGGATGAGTGACCAGTCGTTGCGAAGGACTTTAAAAACCGGGCAGGTTTGCTACTGGTCCCGGTCACGCCAGAAACTTTGGCGCAAGGGCGAAACATCAGGTCACACGCAGAAGCTCATCGGCTGCAAAGTGGATTGTGATGGAGACACCATCCTGCTCAGCGTCGATCAAACGGGAGCTGCCTGTCACACCGGCGCGCGGACTTGCTTCTTTCAGTCAGCCGATTGAGGCGGCAAGATTAGGCCAGGCGGCTTAAGCTCAGAGTTTTCCTTTATCGGCGCCTTGGAACGCATTGAGGCGAACGTGACGGTTTGCGCCAAGTTCGCCTCAAAGGTTCGATCAGAGATCTGTCTTAGAATACCAATCGCGTCTTAACCAGCCTTCGCAAAGCAGCTCTTGAAGGATGCTGCCATGTTTCGGATCAGTTTGACATAGAGGCCAGGTCCGTTCTCGATCCCTGCCCCAAGCGGGTCAAGCACGCCTGATTTGGCGGAGGTGCCTTCAATCACTGTCGACACAAGCTTCGGCTCGAATTGCGGTTCAGCAAAGACGCAAGCCACCCCTGTCTCTTTGATTTTGGCGCGCAACTCCTTCACCCGCTTCGCGCCGGGCACCACTTCAGGTGAAACGGTAATCGAGCCCGTTGCAGTGAGGCCGAAGCGCTTTTCGAAGTTCTGATAGGCATCGTGGAAAACAATGAAGCCTTTGCCGCCAAACGACTTCAGCTCGGCTGTGATTTCCGTCTGAACTGCTTTCAACTGCTCGACTGCTGCAGCCGCGTTCGCCTCATATTTGGATTTGTTTGCCGGATCGGCTTTGCTCAGCACCTTTGCAATGTGCTTGACGAGCACTTGGCCGTTGACCGGATCGAGCCAGATGTGCGCGTCGAACTCTCCGTGCTCGTGACCGTGTCCGTGGCCGCCTGCTTCCTTCTTGTGGTGATCATCATGTTTGTCGTCATGGCCAACCTTTTTCTTTTTGTGGTGGTCATCATGTTTGTCGTCGTGACCAGCTTTTTTCTTTTTGTGGTGGTCATGATGATCTTTCTCACCATGGGCCGCTTTCTTTTCCTTGTCATGATCGTCGTGCTTGCCTTCTGCATGACCATGATCGTCGTGATCGTCATGCGCTTCAAAGGCTCCGCCCTCGCGCAGTTCCAGCTTGGTCAGGCCAGCCGTATCAATCAGCTCAACAACTTTGGCCTTCGCTGCGATCGCCTTGAGCGGCTTGCTCAGGAACGACTCGATCTGAGGTCCAATCCAGAACACAACATTGGCTTTTTCAAGCATGGCAGCCTGTGAAGGCTTCATTGCAAACGTGTGCGGTGACCCACCACCTTGGATAATGATTCCTGGTTCGCCGACGCCCTTCATTACAGTGGCGACAAGTGAGTGTACTGGCTTGATGGATGTTACGACGTTGACGTCAGCCCGCGCGGTGACCACGCTCGCCAACAGAAATCCGATGCCCAGTTTCAAACTGTTCCTAGTGCGCATACTCGCTCGCCTCTTCTTGAGCCTTTAATCAATGTAATGTTATCACATCACACAGAGTTGCTTTTTGAGATAGCGTGCGCGACAACTGAAAGCAATATGGAATTTCAGTGCGCCCGGGCCAGGACCCGACATCATCTATGCTAGACCGATCTCAACCGCTCGTAATGCTCGATAATGCCGGTGTGTACAGAGCCGGGCGTTGGCTTGTGCGCGGTGTTTCGATGGCCGTTCAGCCTGGTGAGATTGTTACATTAATCGGACCAAACGGGTCAGGCAAGACAACAACATCAAAGATCGCACTTGGAATACTCGATCCCGATGAGGGTTCAGCCGCATTACGAGGCGAAGTCCGTCTTGGCTATGTTCCGCAGAAACTGACGATCGACTGGACCCTGCCGTTGACCGTACGACGGTTGATGCACCTGACGGGCAAAGCGCATGACGACCAAATTCGCCAGGCAATGGACCAGACGGGTGTCCGACATCTGGCAGATGCGCAGGTACGGACACTGTCAGGCGGAGAATTCCAACGGGTCCTTCTGGCGCGTGCGATTGTGCGCAAACCGGACCTGCTCGTGCTTGATGAACCCGTCCAAGGCGTCGACTTTAACGGCGAAATCGCGATGTACGAGCTCATTCGGCAGATCCGGGACGACTACAATTGTGGCGTCATTCTCGTTTCGCACAATTTGCATCTCGTTATGTCGGCGACAGACCGTGTGATTTGCCTGAATGGCCACGTGTGCTGCTCTGGCACCCCATTGACTGTGACTGCGAGCGCCGAGTTCAAGGCACTGTTCGGCGAGCGGGCAGCATCGGCGCTGGCTGCCTACGAGCATAACCACAATCATACCCACTTGCCTGATGGACGGGTGCAGTATCACGACGGCACCGTCAGCGACGACATCCACTCACATGATTGCACTGGCGGTCCACGTGAGGCGAGCCGAAATGCTAGATGATTTCTTCACCCGTGCGCTGATCGCCGGCATTGGCGTTGCGGTTATCGCCGGACCGCTCGGTTGCTTCATTGTTTGGCGCCGGCTCGCCTATTTCGGCGATACGCTGTCTCACGCGGCGCTGCTCGGAGTGGCGCTTGCCCTGCTGTTCGAGATCAATATCACGCTTGCCGTGTTCTTAGTGTCAGCGAGTGTTTCCGTTGCCCTGCTGCTATTGCAACGTCAGCCGATGCTCTCGGCAGATGCATTGCTTGGTTTGCTGGCTCACTCGACGCTTGCGCTCGGGCTTGTTGTGCTCGCGTTCATGACATGGGTCAGGGTCGATTTGATGGGCTTCCTGTTTGGGGACATCCTGGCCGTATCAAAGGTTGATATCGTCATCATCTGGCTTGGCGTGGTTCTTGGGCTTGCCATCCTCGCTGCCATCTGGAAACCGCTTTTTGCCGCGACAGTTAGCGATGAACTGGCAGCCGCTGAAGGTATGAACCCGGAGCGGGCCAATCTGGTGTTTATGTTCTTGATGGCAGCAGTAATTGCGATCGCGATGAAGATTGTCGGCGTGCTATTGATCACCGCGATGCTGATCATTCCAGCGGCGACAGCCCGTCGGTTTGCTTCTGGTCCGGAGCAGATGGCTGTCATCGCGGCGCTGCTTGGAATCGCTGCCGTCGTTGGTGGCCTGTTTGGATCATTGGAATGGGACACGCCAACAGGGCCAAGCATTGTCGTGGCATCTCTGCTGCTATTCCTCACGACACTATTGCCGATATCGTTGCTCTCTGGCCGAACAGTGCGAAATGCCAGCAGTTTGCTAAAGACCAACGATTAGACAACTCCAGTCGTAGGGCGTTCTCACTCACAACCTGCGGTCTGGATCACTCACGAACACGTAACGCTGCCAAAGCATGAAAGAGGCTGAACGGCCATGGCAATCATTCCCGTTACTATCGTCACAGGATTCCTTGGGGCTGGAAAGACAACAGTGCTCAATACGCTGTTGCGCGATCCGGAATTTACCGAAACAGCCGTCCTCATCAATGAGTTTGGCGATGTCCAAATCGATCACGACCTCGTCGCCGAATTTTCTGACGAGCTGATCATGACCACGACCGGTTGCCTCTGCTGCACAGCCTCAAGTGACATCAAGCAATCCCTCTTCGAGCTCTGGAGAAAGCGCAAGGACCGAGAGATTGGGCCATTCAAACGGGTCATAGTTGAAACAACGGGCCTGATGGATCCAGTGCCGGTTGTTAACTCGATGCTGGTCCCGCCTTCTGCCGGGCTGATTGATCGCATTGTGAGTCAACAATTCGCGTTGTCGAAGGTTGTCACGCTGTTTGATGTCATCAACGGTGCGATGACGCTCGACAATCATCCTGAAGCGCTCAAGCAAGTGGCGCTCGCGGACGTCATCCTCCTTACAAAAACGGACATGGCTCACGACCCGGCAACGCGCCGAGACATCGAGTCAGATCGTATGCGTCTGCAAGATATCAACGCGACAGCCAAGATTCTTGACCGTCACATCGATGAGGTGGCGACAAAGGACGTATTCCTGGGCGCCGGGACCTATGACCTGCGGACCAAGGGCGAGGATGCTGTCGCCTGGTTGGCGGCAGAGCAAGTACATGCCGCAGACGAGCACGGCCACTCCCATGACCACTCCCATGACCACTCCCATGACCATTCTCATCACCATCATGGGCATCATCATGGGCATGACCACGACCATGGCCACGATCACAGTCATGACCACTTGGATCGCAACCGGCACGGTGACGACATCCATAGCCACGTCATTACGCTGGACAAGCCATTAAGCCCGCTGGTCTTTCACATGTTCCTCGAGACTCTCAAGATTAGTGCCGGTACCGACCTGTTGCGCCTCAAGGGTTTGTTTGCGCTATCGGATGATCCTGATAGACCGGTTGTCGTTCATGGCGTCCAGCATATTGTTCATCCAATTGACAAGCTTGAGCGATGGCCCACGGACGACAAGCGTACAAGAGTTGTCCTAATCGGCCGCAACCTAGACATTGCAACCTTCACAGAGGTGCTGACAGCAAGATCGCAACGTAGCGCCTGATGGATAGTGATGTCGGTACGGTTGTCGCTCGCGCGATTTCTTAGCGCGTCAATCCGATCGGCACTGCCGAAGGTGTGCCTGAGAAAATGAAGGCTAAGCAGACAACGACGACCAAGCTGCCGACCAATATTTGCAGCCGTCCGAAGGACAGGGCAGATATGCCATCACCGCTGGAACTCAATCGGAACAGGCCCGAGTCACGGACGTTTGTGGCAAACAGTGCGACCGACGCCACGATGACACCAGTGCCGACGGCCATTGCTACGGTGCCTAGCGCGCCGACCAGGTAAAGGCCGAAGTGCCACGAGATAATCAACACGATTAGCGCCCCTGAGCAGGGCCGGATGCCAATGCTCAACACCAGAGCTGCGACGTCGCGCCAGGTCTCAAGCTTTTCAGCTTCCTCGGCTGTAGGCATGTGCTTGCAACCGGCAGCGCACTCACCCGAGTGAGCATGTGTGTGGATATGATCGTGATGGTGGTGCGCATGATCGGCATGATCGTGTGAGTGCACGTGATCATGCCCGTGGTCGTGGGCGCGATGATGCGCATGCTCTAGCACATCGTGACTGTGCACCTGTGCTGATGTCTGGCCACGGATCATTCGATATCCGCGCAACGCAATCCAGACGCCAACGAGAGCCATGGCCGCAAAGCTAATTGGCATGAGTAAACCTTCGGCACTTCCGATGACAGCGCTTCCTGTCGCCGCGGCGAGCCCAAGTCCGCCATAAGCCAGAACCACCGCACTTACAGCCTGCATCAAACTTGCTGAAAACCCGATCGTGGCCATGCGCCATGCCGTCCGGCGCGACGCGACGGCTGCTCCGCCAATGAGAAACTTGCCATGTCCGGGACCAACCGCATGCAGCAGACCGTACAAGAGACAGGCACTTAATAGCGTTACAACAGCGAACTGGTCACCTGATCGAACGGCCTGAATGGCGCGGGCAAGCTGGGTTTGCATGGCACGTTGTTCCGACTGCACCCACTGCGAAATATCGCTCCAGTTGGCGACAAGCAGGGAGACGACAAGGGCCGCTGCGATCAGCACCAGGACTGCCGGGATCAGCCTTTGCATGTCAGCCTCGTGGTTTCTGCAAACAATGCACCGACGTTCTCGACATCCGGCTTTTCTTCACGTGACAGCTGAGACAACAGAACTTGGCTCTGGCGGGTCTGCTCGGTATTGGCCGGCTGCTCGACAGCTACGGTGCACGACGACTTGTCACCAACGATAGTCGGTGGAAGGTCAATCGTAATTTCGGTGAAGTATGTTGGATCATATAGCTGGAGCGACAGTGATCGACCTTTCAGCGCCAACGGTGCGTCCAGCGGCATTAAGAATACAAGACCAAGACGCTGCTGATGCAGTTGTACGGTGACATTCGTCGGCTTTCCGAGTGCGACAGCGCGCTGCTTCTCGTATAAATGCGTGAAGAACTGATAGTGATCAAAACCCTTCAGCACACTCTGCGCGATCTTGTCGACCTCCTCATCGGAGAGCGTTTGATCGCCATCCTGGTTCACGCCTAACTCGGCAAGCGTGTACAGCGTGTTCAGTTCGTCGATCAGGAACACAACTCGCAACTGAGACAACTGTCCCTTCTCATCCACAATGAACTGCGCCGTAGACTTGAAAAACATATGCGGATGCGCCTGCGCCGAACAAGCGACAGCAAACATCATTGGGAGTGTCAGCAGATACCTGAGAATCGCCATTTTCATGGGCCCTTTGTCCTGCCTTTTTGTGTTCTTGTTGCGACGTGCTGACCGGTTCACGCCGCC
>JBCDBQ010000294.1:0-8712 GCA_039183375.1 Pseudomonadota bacterium | reverse complement strand
TGCAGCAATTTCCGCGCTGCGTGCGCATTCAGCACGAAATCGCAATGACCGCCTCGGGCTCAAAGCGGACCTTCGCTGGCTTCAGTACCTATGACCGCACGTCGGACTTTGCTGCCGTTAAGGAAGGCGTACAGGGTCTCCGCCTTCCTTAACGGCAGCAAAGTCCGACGTGCGGTCATAGGTACTGAAGCCAGCGAAGGTCCGCTTTGAGCCCGAGGCGGTCATTGCGATTTCGTGCTGAATGCGCACGCAGCGCGGAAATTGCTGCAAGTGCTCGGTCTAACGTGCCGCATTGCGGCTGCAAACTCGGCCCTTCGATCATCGCGCAGCGAGACTGCCGAACGCTACTCACACATCGCGGACCGAAGCCGCCGTTGGGACTGGTTCCGTTTTCAGATCAGAAAGTGACACGAGTCACGTTTTCATGCTTTCTTGCGTAAAGCTGGAAACGGATTGCTCAACAAAATCTGAGGGCGCAGTACAGTTTGGGCCATCACTTTAGTTTCATGCTGCAAAGCCAAGTCTATGCTGCCTTCAAATGTTCATCCTGGAGTTGACCATGACCTTAATTGGCAGACTACGAATACTGACTATTGCCGCGGCAGCGTTTGCCGTCGGCGCCACGCAAGCTTTGGCCTGCACCAGCCTCATACTCACGGCAGAAGACGGTGCGTCGGTCTACGGACGGACGATGGAATGGGGGGCGTTTGATCTCGACTCACGGGTCATGGTTGTGCCGCGTGGGTATACTATGAGCGCGATCTTAGAAGATGGCGAGCCTGGCATCAGCTGGACGGCTAGGTACGGGTTCGCCGGGATTGACATCTTGGACAAAGGTCTGTCGCAAGATGGTATCAACGAGCAAGGCCTTGTGGTAGGCGCCCTCTACCATCCGGGCTTTGCAGTGTACCAAGACTTTGAAGAAGCCTTTCGCGAGATATCCATGGGCGCGGTGGATGTCACAAACTACCTGCTCTCCCAATTTGCGACAGTTGATGAGGTCCGCGCCGGGATTGCCGAAGTGCGCGTGGTCCCCGTAACCGAGCCGCTTATCGGTGGTATCGCGCCGCCCCTGCATTTCATGGTGTCGGACACGAGCGGCAAGGCCATTGTGATTGAATACCTTGAAGGCGAACTTACTATTTTTGACGCGCCTCTACGCGTGATGACCAATGCGCCAAGCTATGATTGGCACATGACTAATCTGCGAAACTACGTCAATCTGTCCCCAGTCGCTATTCCAACGAAGAGCATTGGTGAACTCGATTTTGCGCCAATTGGAGCGGGTAGCGCATTGCTGAGCCTGCCCGGTGATTTCACGCCGCCCTCTCGCTTCATTCGTGCTGTTGCATTTTCGGTGACCGCGCGCCCGACGGATACTGGCGAAGAGACGATGTATGAAGTGTTCCGGATCTTGGATAACTTCAATCTGCCACAGGGCAGTGCCGAGGGCGCTGAACTTGGTCAGGCTGAAAACGCTGGGGGCTTGCGTTCAACCACGCTCTGGACGTCCGCAATCGATTCAACCAACCTTCGGCTTTACTATCACACGATGAACAACCGCCGCGTGCGGATGCTGGATCTGAAAACAATCGACTTTGGCAGTTTCGACGAAAGGTTCTTCGCACCGCTCGACGTTGAAGAACGCCAAGACATCGAGGAGATCGTTCTGCCTTAAGGCTATCGATGAGCACGGCGTTGTCGGGGCGGTTCAACCGGACGTTTGCGCAGGGCGCAGCATTGTACAAAAAGGGCTCTGAGCCGCCCAATGCTTGTGCGGCAACGACCGACATACTGCGTCTCTGACACCGGTCATTCCTTGAGACTGTAGATTCGTCCCGTCAGCGCGGTGCTGATGATTGGGCTTGGAGGGAGGATAGGAGGCATATCATGCGACGAGTCCAACTTCCTGCAACCACCCCGAAACGCCGAGCATGGAACAAGGGGCGGATCATCGGTCAAAAACGGCCTTTGCTACCCAAACAAGTCTGGGCAATCCGGGCACGGCTCGAACTGGCGGGTTATCTACGCGATCTTGCTTTGTTCAACGTAGCCATCGACAGCAAGCTGCGCGGCTGTGATTTGGTTAAACTCGCCGTCTTCGACCTCGTCAAAGATCACCGCGTCCGGGAACGCGTATCGGTCATTCAGAGCAAGACCAAGCGCCCGGTCCAGTTTGAACTGACGGAAAACACGCGTGAAACCGTCTTGGCCTGGGTCAAATCACCCGAGATGTTTGCGTGTCGGTTCATGTTCCCAAGCCGGTTCCATGACCGCCCGCACATCTCAACCCGGCAGTATGGACGGCTTGTTCGCGATTGGGTGACGGCGATTGGGCTTGAGCCAAGTGGGTACGGAACCCATTCACTTCGGCGGACAAAGGCAGCGGAGATTTATCGAAAGACCGGCAACCTCCGCGCAGTCCAACTGCTGCTTGGTCACACGAAGGTCGATAGTACAGTGCGCTACCTTGGCGTTGAACTCGAAGATGCCCTGAGCATCGCTGAGCGTATCGATATCTGAGCTACCCTGGCGAACGGTCCTGCCGTTCGCCGTCCCGAAGAGGATGTCTATCACTCATGCTGCGTTGGTCGGTACCGAGCCCAACCTGTGAATTCGAATTTCGTGCTGCGTGCGCGCGCAGCACGGATCCTTTACATGCGCTTCCTTGTTAGCTGGGCGGTACGGTGGGAAAGTCGGCCATTCGTTCCACTTCAGCGAAAGCCCGCTAGCCAAAGCACAAGACATGTGACTTTGAGTTGGATCATCTCTTGGAGGCTAGAGCTCAGCTCGAGTTCTGACGCAACCGCTTTCTCTCTTCATTGAAGCATGCTAATCAGAGCCATGGCATCGGCAATGAACCACGTACATCATCTCACCCATTTTGCATGGGGTGGAAAGGCGTGCGCGGCATAGGCTGAGACCTTTCTATAGGACCCCACCGATTGGAGTGGGGTTGCCGCTCCTTCGGCAGACTAAGGAGCACAGTATGACAACAAACAGAACGAATGATGGCGCTTGCGAGATAGCCGAGAAGGGGTTGGCAGCCGATATCCCCATCCGAGCGGTAGAACCGGAAGATGCGCCTGGCGTGGCGGCTTTGATGAACCTGCCTGGTTATCGTTGGGGCACGATGCGGCTGCCCTACCAAAGCGTGAGCACAACGCGACAGAAGATGTCGACGAGCGGACCGAATTTCGTATGCCTCGTGGCAATCTCGAAGGAAGAGATCGTCGGCATGGCCTCTCTGACACGCTTTGAGGGGCCCAAGTCACATGTCGGTGCCGTTGGCATGGGTGTTCACGATTCTTACGTCGGACACGGGCTTGGAACACGTTTGTTGACCTCATTGCTTGAGGTGGCCGACGATTGGTGGGCTTTGCGCAGGATCGAATTGACCGTGAATGCGGACAACGGTCGCGCTATTCGTCTGTACGAACGCATGGGGTTTGAACGAGAAGGTGTGTTGCGAGACTACGCTTTGCGAGGGGGTGAGTTCATTGATGCGGTCAGCATGGCACGCTTGGCGAACCTGCCTCAGTCCGGAAAGAGTAGTGAGACATGATCAACACCGCTCGTCTGGCCCTAAGGCCGTTTCGCGAGGATGATCTTTTCCGAGTCAAAGCAATCCTCGGCGATCCTAGAGTTATGGCTTTCAGCGACGATGGCACGCTTGATGATACAGCCTGCCGCATATGGTTGAAGCGCGCGATGCAATCCGCCACAGATCACAGCCTGCCCCTGATGCGGGCCATTTGCCTGAATTCGGAGGGGCCGTTGATCGGGTACATTTCGCTCGTGAACGAAACTCATCGTGCGAGCAGCGGTGAAGCCGAGCTTGGTTTCCGCTTGGCCTATGATTGCTGGGGTCACGGGATTGCAACCGAGGCCGCACAGGCCATGGTCGCGCACGCTACATGCCTACCAAAGACCCAACGTGTCGTGGCCATTGTTGATCCGAACAACCGGCAATCAGTACGCGTCTTGCAGAAGATCGGCATGACCTATGAAAGGGACGTCACGTTCGAAGGCTACGACTATCCTGACCATAGGTTTCGTCTGGAACTTTCTGCATCGGCGCGTTGATCACTTCGGCGGGTAAAAGATAGCCCCAGGCAAGTATGCGCGCGGCAAATCCATGCCGATGGGCAACGCGCGGCCTGTTTCCAAGTGATCTGGAAGGAGATGCGTGTGAGGTCCAGCGGGCGATGTCGCATCAGGGGGCGGGATCTGTCCCTGCACTTCGATGCGCCCAAGCACACTTTCGACAACGCGCGTCGGGCTCTCACCGACCAATGGACCGGCGACCGTTGGTAGGGCCCGCGCAAACGCGAAACCCGTTGCTCGATCTAGCGCCCGTTGCGCGGCGCCTTCCCTCAATCGGACACAAAAACGGCCTTCTTTTCGACCCAGCCCGAGGTCGTAAAGCTTGGTGTTTGTTTCCTGGAGCAGATCGCCTGAGTCGGGGCCTAAATCGGAAACACCTGCAGCGACAGGAAGACGTCCACGTTCTCGTTTGACCGCAAGAACAATCCGAGGCTCACGCCCCCAGTCGGGTGGATCAAATGTCAGCGCGCGCACGTCATCGTTGATTTTCACCCGCAACGCGCCGTTCTTCGTGTAGGCAGCGATGTCATCGCCACCAACATGCACCTCAACGTGTTCGTCCTGTGCAGCCGTGAATTCAGCGACGGCCCCGACAACTCCGATGACCCAAGTGCCGCGTCCTGTTTCCAGCGTTGAGATTACAAACGCGCGGATATCGTCTGTGGTCCACGGCAGCCTGCGGCAGGTGACGCCCAGCTCTTTCAAACGCCCCGGTATCTGATCCCATACCTCTTGCCGTGCTGCTTCCGACTGAACACGCCACCCATCCATTTCTTCGCCGGTACGTCCACAGCCCAAGCACCAGCCTGTGGCTTCATCGAGTTTGCATATGCCTGTGCAGGGACTTGCGATGTTCATGACAGCATCTCTTTTGCTGAGGCAAGGGCAGCCAGGATCGCATCCAATCCATCGGTGAGTGCTGCTGGCCCGGGTTGAAGGATAAGAGGGGATTTGATCTCGATGATCTGGTTGTCGCGGACTGCTGGGATGGTGTCCCATCCGGGTCGCACCGCGATTTTCTCGGGTCGCACTTTCTTGCCACACCAAGACGCGAGAATGACGTCGGGTGCCGCTGCGATCACCTGGTCCGACGTCACGAACCGATCTTTTGCAGCAGCTTGCTGAGCTAGGTCTGGAAACACGTCTTGGCCCCCTGCAATCTCCACCAGTTCCGAGACCCAGTGGATGCCGGAGATCATCGGCTCGTCCCATTCCTCGAAATATACCTTGAGGCGGGGACGCTGCTGCGTTCTCGCGGATATGGCCGCCAATCGTTGTTCGTAGTGTTCCGCTAAACGGGCAGCTCGCCGTCCTTGCCCTACAGTTGCACCAAGGTGGCGGATCATGGCGAGGATGCCTGCGATGTCCCTTTGGTTGTACGCCATGACAGCGACGCCTGACCGAATGAGTTCGGCGGCAATATCTGCCTGTAGATCCGAAAAGGTCAGCACAAGATCGGGTGAGAGTGCGATGATTTTTGGGATATCAGCAGATGTAAATGCGGATACGCGCGGCTTTTCTTTCCGCACCCGCTTGGGGCGGACAGCGTAGCCAGACACTCCGACAATACGGTCCTCTTCGCCTAACAAATAGAGTGTTTCGACCGTTTCCTCGGTCAGACAAACAATGCGCTCTGGCGGAAACGTACGCACTGTCTACAGAACATCCCGGCGTGCTTTGGCCCCGCCGCGCCGGGCGGGAACGGGTAGTTTCAATTCCAGAGCCGTAAGAGGCGATGCGGTTGATTCAACGAGCAAGTGACAAAAAACGGCGACCGCTGGTGAGGTGCGGATGAAGGGTTGTGCCAACTCATAGGCCCGTATCGCTTCACTAAAGTAGCCAGCTTCTCCCTTCAAAGCACCGAGCCATTGAGCATAGCCAAGATGCCCCATTTCTTGTGCAATGTGATCGGGAACGTATCCAACATCCAGTTGTGAAAGCGTCCGTTCTAAAAGCATGGAAGGTCTCCAGTGCAGCGTTGGTCGTAGGGCATCATGCGTTGGCAGATTGGTGCGAGGTGATCGCTATTGGTCGGGCCATGCCGATGCGGGCACCGATAACCTGGACAAGAACCAAAGCTGTGAAAGCCACGGCGTTGGTCCAGAATATGAACCATAAGACTGCCGGGGCGAAGGCGGTCTCCGATGAGCCTAAGACGAGACTGGCCAGAAAGACTGTACCTTGTTGAAACGCCCATGCGGCGACGAAGGCAATGGGCAACGGCGCCAAGCTTTTTGGTCCAATAGCGCGCAGAGCTAGCATTCCGCCTGCTACGGCGGCGAGTGCTGAAACGCCAAGTGCGGCGCCCCAAGCAAAAGTGAGGAGGTCATAGGGATATCCAAGGAAACCAAACCCGATGATCTGATTGGTGAACCAGCCTATCCCCGCCAGGACAATGGCGTCTCGAGGTCCAAGCGTCAGCGCCGCCAGCGCGCCGATTGCTGCAAACGGCATGCCACAGGCGAGCGCGAAACTGGACAGGATCGCCACGCCAACCAGAATGCCCATCCAGATAGGAGATTGTGCAGGGGTGGTATCGGACATGGTTTCTTCTCCTTCAATGCGTATGGGGCACAAGGTGTAAATGCGATAGGCCGGACCAAACGATGACAAAGCCAATACAGGCGATGAGGGCTGCCGAAATCCAGGGGGCTGCTTCCAACACGCCATCGAAGCGTGACGTTCGCGCGGAGACCGCCTTCAGCCCAACCGCCGCGACCAAGCCGATCGCGACAAGTGTCACGGCAAGCCCAATAGAGAACGCGCTGACCAAGGTGATGCCGAGCGTGAGTTGTCCGAGGTGCAAACACAGAATGAAGACTGTGATCGCCGCCGGACACGGGATTAATCCGCCAGAGAGACCAAACAGGATTGTCTGCCACGTTCCTGTCCGACCGTCAGCCAGACGGGCGCGGATCTCTGCCGCGTGGGCCCGCGCATGGGCATCCATATGCGCGTCATCCAAACCGTGTGTATGACCATGGTCGTGATGATGGTGATGCCCATGATCATGCGCGTGCTGGTGGTCATGGGGGTGATCGTCATGATGATGGTGGTCGTGATTGTGGGCCGCCGCAGGTCGCCGGGCCTGCCAGAGCATCCATGCCGCAATGCCCAAGACCATCACCCCGGAAACAACCATGAACCAAGGCTCCAGTTGCTCACCGATCAGCTCATTGCCAACTGTCAGGGCGATGATCGCGAGCACCCAAACGATGATCGAATGACTAAACGCCGCCGAAACACCAAGCAAAACGGCTTGTTTGACAGTGCCTTGCACGGCGATGATATACGCTGCCATCATCGTCTTCGAATGACCGGGTTCAAGCCCGTGAAGTGCCCCAAGGACCAGTGCAAAGGCGAACAGGAGCGCTGGATTCGCGGTTCCGGCCTCGATCATCTCCGTCAAACCCATGTCCGCGCTCCTGTCATTGTGCGGCCAACTCGGGTGTCAAGGTCCGCCCGGCCTCCATCCTAACGACCCGATCAACGAGACGGTCAAGAAATGTACCGTCATGGCTGACCACAAGAACCGCTGCGCCCCGATCTGCAGCATCGCGCAAAAGCTTGCTCACAAGCCATGTAGAAGGGCTGTCGAGTGCGCTTGTGGGTTCATCGGCCACGATCAATGCAGGTTCAGAGATCGTCGCGCGCGCGAGCGCTACGCGTTGGCATTGCCCAACGGACAGTTCGGATGGGCGCGCCTCGGGATCAATTTCGCCCAGACCGACGCGCGCGAGCGCTTCGGCGACTATCGAGCGCTTCTGGTCCCGTGACAAGCGGCGTTGGCCTGGAACGGTCAGAGGTTCAACTACGGAGCGCCAAATGGGCCAATGAGGCGCCAAGCTCCCGACCGGATCCTGGAAGACCGGGAGGATCGTGCCACGGCTGTCCAAGCTGTCAGCACGCCAGATTGTTCCGCTCGTTGGCCGTTCGATCCCCATGGCAATCCGCAGCAGCGTCGACTTTCCACAGCCCGATGGCCCTTGGATACCGATGATGTCGCCGCTGCGGACAGAAAGATCAGCGCTTCTGAGCGCCACTGTGCGCCCCTTATTATAGCTGGCGCTCACGCCTTTTATGCGCAGTACCGGCGCCGCTTTGGTGGCAGGTTTTCGTACGGGTAGAGTGCCTAGTGCCGCCAAAAGGCGCCGGGTTTCAGGATGATCCGCAAGAGCCATCAAAGCGGTCGGCGAGCTTTGTTCGACCAGTCGTCCACCATGCAGAATCCCGACACGCTCCGCGTTTCTGAGCACCAGTCCGATGTCATGGCTAATCAGGACGACAGCCGCCCCGAGCGAGCGTAAGGCGGCAAGCACCGATTGCGCCCGGTTCGCATCAAGCGCGCTGGTAGGTTCGTCGGCAATCAGGATCGGTGGTGTCAGGGCGCCTGCCGCCGCGATGGACGCCCTTTGGAGCATTCCACCGCTCCAAGTATGCGGATGCTGGCGCATCCTAGCCTCCGCCTCAGACACGCCAAGGCCCGACAACCGTTCCGCAATCTCTGACCAGGATGTCGAAAGGTCCTGACACCGCCAAGCCTCGGCCACGTGGTCGCGCACGGGACGCAACGGATCGCAACTCTCCCACGGGTTTTGTGCCACG
>JBCDBQ010000293.1:0-8720 GCA_039183375.1 Pseudomonadota bacterium | reverse complement strand
TTCATCGAGTTTATTCGCGGCGTACCGCTGATCACTCTGCTCTTCATGGCGAGCTTGATGATCAACCTTTTCCTCCCGGAAGGTTTGAGTTTTGACAAGCTCTTGCGCGCGCAAATAGCGATCATCATTTTCGTTGCCGCTTACACTGCTGAGGTTATTCGTGGTGGCCTGCAAGCCTTGCCGCGCGGTCAGGAAGAGGCGGCTGACGCACTAGGGCTGTCCTACTGGTACAAGATGGGCTTCATCGTGCTGCCGCAGGCTCTGAAGCTGGTCATTCCTCCGATGATCAACAATTTCATCGGCCTCTTCAAAGATACAACGCTCGTTTCGATTATCGGACTGTATGATTTTCTCGGCGCGGTCCGGGCAGCGGGCTCCGATACAGTGTGGCGAGTGTTCTTCGTAGATGGGATTATCTTCGCAGCTATCGTCTACTTCATCTTCTGCTACGCGATGGCACTCTACGGACGCTATCTTGAAGTCCGCCTCAACACGGAACGCCGATAAGATCGCATCGACCTGCGCGCGCTTAATCTTGATGCGCAGGTCGACAATCATTTCGCCAGACCCCACATTGAGATATCGCCAGCCGTTTAAAGAGGTTGGGCGTTACCCGTTGCATGCCGGAGGACGCGAAGTATGTCAGGTCTTGGGAAAGCCCGTGCCGTTGGGATCAACCATGTTGCTCTGGAAGTCGGCGACATTGATGAAGCCCTAGAATTTTATGGTCAGTTTCTGCAGTTCAACTTGCGCGGCAAGAGTGAGACCATGGCATTTATTGATCTTGGCGATCAATTCATCGCTTTATCTGCTGTGCCAGAGATCTCCCATGACCATGAACGTCATTTCGGCTTGGTCGTCGACAACAAAGAGCTTGTCGGCCAACATCTCAAAGAGATGAACATTGAGATCGTCTCAGACCGCTTCATGGACTTTTATGATCCCTGGGGAAATCGCATTGAGATTATTGGATATGACAACATCCAATTCTCAAAGACGGACGGTGTCTTGCGAGGCATGGGCCTCACTGATGTCGAGAAGAATGAAAAGGCGAAGCAGGAGTTGGCTGACAAAGGGATGGCGCCCTAGCAGCCTGAACCGTTCTCTATGGAAATTGGGGCGGCGGTTCGCTTTTGCTACGACGTGAAGTGAGCCGCAACTTCGTCAGCAATTGATAGCGCTGCTGTAAGCCCGGGGCTCTCAATACCAAATAACATGATCAACCCGTCATGTCCGTGGTTTTCCGGGCCATGAATCATGAAGTCTGGAACCGGCTCACCTTCCCGATACAACTTGGGCCGGATGCCGGTGTAGTCTGGGTGTAGTTTCTCAGGATCCAGCGCTGGATAATAGACCCGGATGAACTCCAAAAACTTGGTCAGTTTTTCGGACTCAAAGCTGTAGTCGATATCGTTGATCCATTCGATATCCGGGCCAAACTTGCAACGCCCGCCGATATCAACGGTTGCATGAAGGCCTAACCATGCTCCCTGCGGCATCGGATAGATGTGACGCGTGAACGGCGGTTTGCCTGACAGCGCGTAGTATTGGCCTTTTGCGTAGTAGGTGCGCGGTGGAATGTAGCCGTTCGGGTAGGAAAGCGTGTCGGCCATGCGGGTTGCGTGAAGACCAGCCGATGTCACGAGATGGCGGCAGGTTACGACGGAACCGTCTGTCAACTCGATGGCATAAGCACCGTTATCTGATTTTGATAGCCGAGATACCTCTGATAGCAGCGCGACTTGTGCGCCGTTGCTTTCTGCATGGCCTTGCAGCGCCAGCATATATTCATGGCTATCAATGATGCCGGTTGATGGAGACAGCAACGCCCCAAGGCATTGTACTTCAGGCTCAATGGCGCGGACCTCATCGCTCGTTCGGTATTCAAGATCCATCACGCCGTTGGCAGCGGCCGTCTCTTTGATCGTTTTCAGTCTTTCGACCTGCTCATCCGTGACTGCGACGATCAACTTCTCGCATCGGCGATAACCGACACCGTTTCGTTCGCAGAACTCGTAAAGTTTTGCTTTGCCCTGGACACAGTGAATGGCGCGTTTGCTGCCGGTTGGATAGTAGATCCCAGCGTGAATGACTTCGCTGTTGCGCGAGCTTGTTTCTGAGCCAATGAGATCATGTTGCTCTACGACGAGCACGTCCTGCCCGCTGAGCGCAAGTGCTCGGGCAATTGCCAAGCCCACGACACCGGCGCCAATGACAATAGTTTCTACGTCGGTTGACATATGCTCTGCTGCTAGGGGCTGTGATCATCAAATCTCTGTTCTCAATTAGAATAGCAGAGCTAAACGAATCTGGTCGATGCCTGGGCTCAACTTGTCGCCCTGCTGTTGGGAAAGCTCTGTGGTTGTGGAAAGTGTCCTTTGCCCGTTGCGGCGAACGAAAAGAGAACATATATAGCGTTTTCGACATCGAAAGGGCTGTATGACATTCAGGTTTCTCCATACTGCCGACTGGCATATCGGCAAGAGTTTCGGTGGCTTCTCGGCGGAAAAGCGAGCGCTACTCAGCGACGCGCGCATGTCCATGATCGAGAGAATTGCAAATCTTGCCGGTCGCCTGGACATAGAGCACGTGCTCGTTGCTGGCGATGTTTTCGACAGTCCAAAACTTCCAGACAGTATTCTTCGCCAGACGATGCATCGTCTCGGGCAATTCAAAAATGTGCATTGGCACCTGCTGCCCGGCAATCATGATCCTGCGGGCGATAGGGGTATATGGGATCGAGTGGAAACTCTTGGTCGGCCTTCGAATGTCTTCGTCAGCAGTGAGCCGGACGTTATTGCGCTTCGCCCGGACGTGGCTCTCCTGACAGCGCCGATTGCCAACGCGAGGAGTATGGAGGATCCGACTGCTCATTTTGGTTCGATGCCGGTGCGAGAGGGTGTCATTCGCATCGGTCTCGCGCACGGGTCTGTCCAGCAGTTCGGGCGAGGGAACGATGAAGAAGCTTCCATTCTCATCGCAGCCGATCGTGCGGAGCGGGATGGTCTTGATTACCTGGCGCTCGGTGACTGGCATGGTCAAAAGAAGATCTCCGATCGAACAAGCTACAGCGGTACGCCCGAACCAGAGAGCTTTGTCGACAACGAACCGGGATTTGTGCTTTCTGTCGCTATTGAGAGAAGTGGCGCGGCCCCGCTAGTCGAGCAGCACCAGATCGGGCTCTTTAGCTGGTCGCGCTTAGACTATTCCTTCAGTAGTGTGGCAGGTCCTTCCAGTCTTTTGGATGCCCTGCATGATGTGAGAGACAATGGGCTGCGAACGCTCTCGCGGGTCAAGCTGTCAGGGCCGTTGTCACTCACTGATGCTGTCGAGCTGCGGTCGCGCCTTGATGAATTGGCAGATATTGCCTTCCACCTCGACATCAACTGGGACAATGTCGAGTTGGCCGTCGGGTCGGCAGAGGTTGAGCTATTCGCTGATGACCGATTGTCAGCCCTTGCGGAAAAACTTGGCCGCGACGATCAGGATCTTACTGACGCTGACGCGCGCGTAAGGCGACGGGCTTTGCAGTTGCTCGCAGGCTTTGCCGCCTCAAGTCGTGTTGGGCCGGTCCATGCAGATTAAAGGGCTTCGCCTCAAGGAGGTTGGAAAGTTTGCTGCCAGCCATTCTATTGATGGGCTGGCGCCGGGACTGAATGTTTTGATTGGGTCCAATGAACATGGGAAGTCGACCATACTTCGGGCGTTGCGCATCTTGTTCGAGTTTCCGCATACGTCCAATCACGCTACTGTACGCGGGCTCAGGCCGTATTCCGGAGGTGCACCTCGGATTGCGTGCGAATTTAGTCTTGCTGGCGACGATTGGTACCTGAGCAAGCAGTATCTGAGCTCCCGCAATGCAGAATTGCGAACCTCCGATGGGAGTCGTCTTTATCGCGGCGGTGATGTGGACGCTGCATTGTCCGAGCTTGTTGAGAAGGCGGCTGGCTCGCTAGCCACGCTCAAGTCGCAGTGGGTAACTCAGGGCGAGGGATTTCAGCCGCCGCGTGTCGCCGCTGAAACAGTCGTGACAATTCAAAATGCGATCGCTGAGGAAGTTTCTACGGCAACGGGAGGTGATCAGCTTGACGCGATCGTGCAAAGCGTTTCAAGCCAGTTGTCTGCCTTGGTCACACCGAAGGGTCGAAAGCCACGAGCTGGTGGCCCATTGCACGAAGCTCAGCGGGAGTTAGCTGCAATTTCGGCCACTCTGGATGACCTGCAGCTTAAGGAGCGGGCAAGCGCTGAACGCTTGGCCCGGTTCACTGAGATCTCTGCAGTCGTAGCTGGTGATCAAGGTGACGAGGCACTGCCGCGTTTGAGAGAACAGATACTGGCGCAGCGCGAGGCCATAGAGGCGGCGCAAAAGAGACTGGCGCAGTGTGAGCTTGCAACGGAACGGCGCCGGCGCCAAGCCGCGGAGTTAGCATCAGTCGAGGCCGGCCTTACGGCGTTCATGGGAAGCATCAAGGCGTTCGATGAGCGTCGCCTACGTTTGAGTGAACTTGGGAAGCTGGTGTCCGATTTGCTGGCTGCAAAGTCTGTTCAGCAACAGCAGGCCAGTGGGCTTGTTGGTCAATTGACCGAACTCCAGGCAAGACAAGAACAGTTTAAGCGTCGAGAGCTGATACGTGAGCAGCGGCATCGCTTGTCCGAATTGACAGAACGCGTCAATGAGACTGCTAATCGTGTCAGTGCGGCGCAAGAGATGCAGGTCAAGATTGCGGCCATCGATGAGCGTTTGAAGGCATGTAATCTGGATCAAGCGACCCACGAACGGGCGGTTCTATTAAAGCAAGAAACCGAAAAGTTAGATATTGAGTTAAAGGCTCAGTCTTCAAGGCTTGAGGTTACGTACCTGACAGAACGACGCGCCACCTTCTCGTTGGATGATGAAGAGCTCGAGGATGGTGATGCGATTGCGATTGATCATCCTGTCACGATCAATGCGCCGGGGATCGGGCAACTGCGAATTGCGCCGGGGCGGAGTGAAGAAACTGCCGAGCTGCGTCAACGCCATTTAGACGGTCATAACTCCTTGGTGGACCTGCTGCGCGATAGTGGCTTTGAGACAGTTTTGGAACTGGAGACTACCTGGCGTGAGAATGGCCAGCTCCAAGCCGAACGGGTCCACCTCGCTGGTGGTCTCATGCAGATTGCGCCCGATGGTATAGATCATCTGTTGTCGTTGCGCACACAGCTCGATCAGCAGGCTCAAGATATTAGGTTTGGCTTACCCGATAGTGAGATACCACAAGATGGGCAGTCTGAAGATGTCGCCGATCAAGTCGTGATGAAGGCTCACGAACTTGAGGCGGTTCAATACGACATCGCGCGGCAAGACGAACGCGAACGGCAGTTGAAAAGCGAACAACAACTCTTGGTGCAGCAGCTGGAGGAAATCACAGCAACTGAGATTGTGGATGCTAGCGCGCGCGAGACAAGGGTTACGGATCTGAAAGCAACCGTGCGAGAGGCAACGGATAGTTTGAACCTTGCTGTTCGGCAGGAACACGCGTTGCTAGAGGGCGCTCCGAGCCGTCAACAAATTGCTGACGAGACGCAAACACTTCAAGAGCTTGAGAAGGCACTTCAGATACGCGAGTCACGTTTGGCGAGCTTGCGCGAGGAAGCACATATACTCGATGGAGCCCTGAGACGTGACGCCGAAGATGGCCTCGGAGTCCAAGTTCAACAAGCCTCCGAGCAGCATGCTGTTGCTCAGGTTAGGGTTGATGAGTTGCTATTAGACGTTTCGGCGCTTGAGCTCTTGGAGCGGGAACTTCAGGTAATCGCAAGTGAACGCGCACGTTCGATTACGCAGCCTATCGTGCGTCGGGTCTCGCGAATTGCAGAACCTCTTTTTGCTAACGCGACGTTTGGCTTGAGTGAAGACTTAGAGCTCCATAATGTTGGCCGAAACGGAGCCGAGGAAGCCGTAAGCGCCGTTAGCGATGGCACGCGTGAACAGCTTGCCGTCTTGGCACGGCTGGCATTTGCCGAGTTACTCGCAGAAAGCAGTTGTCCGTTGCCACTAGTGCTCGACGATCCGTTTGTCTACTCGGATGATCAACGGCTCGGCAGCCTCTTCCAGATCCTGCACAAGATGGCAGATGCGCATCAAATCATCATTCTGACTTGCCACGAAAGCGCCTTTGCACCTCTCGCGGAGCGGTTTGGCGCCAATCAAGTTCGTATAGAGCAGATCACGGAATAAGCCAGTTCTAAAGGCTGCTCCTGGCACAAAAAACGTGCAACTGCTCAGATGCTCATGCTCGATGCAATGTACCTGGGCTTAACAGAAAAAAGGCCCGAGTTAGCTTTCGGGCCTTCATCAAACTTAACGGGTGAATTCTAGTTGGCCGATGTTGTTGACGCTGGTTCCGGTCGTTGTACTCCGGAAAGAGGGTCGTCCGAACGTCTTGATTTACCTTCGAAGAATGCGCCTTGCTCAATAGCAAGAGAATGGTGGTGCACATCGCCTTCGACATGGCTCGACGACTGAAGCATGACTTTTCGTCCGCGTATGGAACCCATCACGTGTCCACGGACGACAACTTCTTCGGCGTTGACGCCGCCCGTGATGCGGGCTTTCTCTCCGATCACAATATGCGTGCCGTGGAGGTCGCCTTGCACTTCACCATCGACCTGAACTTCGCCTGAAGATATCAGATTCCCCATGATGGTCAGGTCAGGACCAATAACCGATGGGGCGGAAGGTGTGCCGGGACGAGCCTGTGGTGTAGGGCGCGCAGTTGCTGTTGGCGCAGGTGCACTCGGGGCAGCACCGAACGCTGATGTTTGAGTCGTTGCGTTCACTGCTGGACCTTCCTTTTCTGGCTTTTTGCTTCCAAAGTTTGACAGCATTCCCTCATCCTTCCGAACTCCCACTCGTCATACTATGAGACTGGCCTGGTAGCCATTTTTGGACAACTCGACCCCCTCATCGGAGTTGACGCAAGCTATCACACGAACGGATTACGACCGAATCGGTTTTTCCACATCAAGGCAATGGAAGAGTGACTCGATACGCTTTTCTGTGTGTAAATGTGGCCATTATATCAATTGTTTGGAGCTATAACTGAGGGAAGTTCAGCGTTGTATGATGCATCGCTGGAGATGAACTGCCAGAACCTCTCTTTAAAGTTGTAGTTGTTCGTGTTTCTACCGCCAACGTGGCAAGATTCAACCTACTGTGCCAAACGCCGATAGTGGCTTATAGAAAGTCGGTGGCATGCCGCATTCGAGGCGGGCCTCCTCGTTGAATGGAGGGCGAATTGGTGCCCGGAAGTGCTGGCGCACCAAACTCTGGAAGGTCTGCTCGATTGGGCGCGACTCGCGCTGGCACATGAACCGAAACCAATACATGCCGATGGCGACGTGTTTCTTTTCATCTCGGTAGACAATCTTGAGGATGTCAGCGGACCGTTGATCTTGGGCAGCTTCGAGCTTTCGGATCATTTCTGGTCCGACATCAAGGCCTCGCGCTTCCAGGACAAGTGGCACGATCGCCAAACGTGCAAGCAGGTCGTGCCGGGTCTCCTGTGCCGCCTGCCAAAGTCCTGCATGTGCCGGCAAGTCACCATAGCTACCGCCAAGTTCTTCTAGCCTGCGCTTCAACAGGTCGAAATGCTTTGCCTCTTCGAGACCTACCTGAACCCAGTTGTCATAAAAGAGCTGAGGCATACCTTGAGCAACAAACCGAGCAATGAGGTCCCACGTCATATCGACGGCGCTTAATTCGATGTGCGCGAGGGAGTGAAGGAGGGCGAAACGACCCCTCTCTCCTCCGGTGCTTCGTTTCGGCATTTTTCCGGGTGCGAGCAGCTCTGGCTTCTCCGGCCGACCCGGAGCGTCAGGCAGGTGTTGAATTTGACCGGGCCGATGCAAAGACAGACGACGCGCGAACCAGGCCTTCGCCGTCTGTCTCGCGAGTTGCGTTTTTACTGACAGGTCAGGTTCTTTAACAATCGCGATAGCAGCTTCAGCCAGATGCGATGGAATGGTTCGATCTTTTGAACGCTCATCTGGAACTGCTGTTGGATCACTCATGATCAAATTCGTGTTGATAGTTTTAGAGAACCTACTTGCCGGCAGTTAGATCCTGCACAGCTTCCAAGACGGCCTCTGCATGTCCAGGGACCTTCACTTTACGCCAAATGTGAGCGATCTTTCCGTTGCCATCAATGAGGAATGTGGTGCGCTCAACGCCCATGTACTTCCGACCATACATCGATTTTTCGACCCAAACGCCATATTTCTCAAGAACTGTTTTTTCCTCATCGGCGGCGAGTGCAACAGTCAGGTCGTGCTTGTTCTTAAACTTGACATGTCGATCTACGCTGTCGGGTGACATTCCGACGATTTCAGCACCCGCAGCGTTAAACTTATCTTTAAGTTCAGTGAACGCTATGGCTTCCTTCGTGCAGCCAGAGGTGTCGTCCTTCGGGTAGAAAAACAGCACAAGTGTCTTACCCTTGAAGTCCTTGAGTTGAATCGTGTCACCTGCATCACCTGGTAGTTTGAACGCGGGCGCCTTTTTGCCTACCTCAAGCATTGATTTCTTGCCTTTCTTTGGTCGCTTTTCGAGTTGTGATATCGCTGAAAGATGAGATCAAGCTATCCAGCAATCTGACGCGCCAGACCTCACGATGAGTTGGGTTGTTGAAGACTGTTTCAATAGCTTGCCAGAGAATTGCCGTTGCCGCATCACGAGCAAT
>JBCDBQ010000292.1:0-8736 GCA_039183375.1 Pseudomonadota bacterium | reverse complement strand
TGCCGCACCCGTACCGATACCCCAGCTCACACCGGATGTGCCGCTGATCGTATAGGATATGGAAAGATCGCCGTCTGGCGTCTGCCCATCGACCGAGAGTACGGAAATCGTTTCGGCGGGCGGCGCGGCCACGATCTCAACCGGTGCGGATTGAGCAAACGGACTGCCGCCGCTGTTGGCGTAGGTCACAACCGCGGTCAGATCTTCGCCCACGTTATTCGGCACCGTGAAGCTGGTCGAATTACTGAACTCAACGCCATCGGATCGCACGCTGACAGTGAATGCGCCGCCCACCGCGCCAGTCCATGCCCCAAAGTCTACGGTCAGAATTTCGCCGGGCTGTGGCGTGCCAAGCAATTCGGGCAGGTCAGTGTTGACTGCAATCGGATAAATCGGCGCGACTGGCGCGCTTACGATGGTCTGGCCGTCCACATCAGTTTGAAACCGGATTTGCTGTTCATCATCTAAAGCCACAAGCGTGTAGGTCGTAGCCGACGCGCCAGCAATGTCCGCGCCGTTGCGCGTCCATTTCCTGTTGCTTACGACCTCGCCGCCCTCAAGGCCGTTGATAACGCCCGTCAAAATTTCGCCGATCTGCGGTGTGCCGGTGATGGTGGCAGATGGTCCTGCAACCACCGCTAGACCGAACAATCCACCCGAAAGCCGGTTATTGGCGTTACTTCTCGGGCAGATAAGAGTCATCAGGAAATGTCCATATGCGTGAAAGACGCAGGGTTGTTGCGAATATTTCGATATTCGACAGTTTTGCCGGGACCGATCACGATCCCATCCGGCTCCGGTATTTCGCGAAATCCCTTTGAGCCGCTGGTGTCTGTCGTGATTTGAATCCCTCCGCCCGCAGGCGAAAACCATGTGTCTGTCGTCGTGATGATTTCGCCGGACCCACCGACCGGAACTGTTACTTCGGGCATAAGGTTCCCTTTCCTTAAAAAATTAATCGTGCCTGTTCATCAGATCCGTCTTTGCCTTTGAGCCCGACGATGATCCGAAATAGAAGTTCATGATCTGCCCGAGGTACGACAGCGACAAAGCGATTGCTGTTGTAAGAAGGGTCAAGGCCGGACCGTCGATCTTGACGCCTGCAGCAATCATCCAAACGAGAGAGCCGAGGCTAAACGCGGCTAAAAGGGCTGCAATGTAAACCAAACGTGAAATCGTGGAGTCTTCGCGCTGAATATGCATGGCGCGCGCATCTGCACGATCCGCAGCATCGATCTCTGCGAGTTGCTTTTGCAGTTGGATTTCGTGCAGTGCTTTTTGCTCCAAAACCTCTTGTACACGTGCATAAGCCACGGGGTCATCGCGAAGCCTCGATATGGCCTCAGACGGTTTTGTCTGTTGCGTTATGCCGGCGACGTCCAGAACCGTTTCGGTCGCCACTTGTGCAACACGCTCTGCCCGCTCACCACCAAGCTTGCCAAAGAGATCCGGTATCACCTCTTTGGCAATTTGACCGCCGATCAGTTTCACTGCGGCGCTGCCAAGGATGCTCATATCGCTATCGCGCCCTGTTGGTGTAACCGCGCTAAGGCGCATTCGCCTGCGATGAGACACCCGCGATGTGTTGGGTCTAAAGGGGCATGGATATCTCCCTCCGATTCCTCTGCCCATGCAATGCTGGTTTCAATCACATCAGACACACGTCGTGACCAGCCCTTTCGAAACGTTTTCCAATGGCGCAAACGCTTGAGAAACGCCAAACGCCGATCATTGATTTCGCGGATGAGTTTTGTGGGTCGACCGTATTCGGCGACGGCAGCAATCGTCTTCGGACCGATTACGCCATCAGATTCGGTTCCAACAATGGATTGCAGAACCTTTGCCGCGCGTGCTGGACCACTGTTCACCGCAAAATCTGCAACCGTATAATTGACACCGGCGGGTAATAGGTCCGCTTGCACAGCATCCCAATAAAACAGCTTGTAAACACGGTGCACGTCCGCGTCAGACAAGTTCTTTAGATCGTGAATGTCGCTATCTCCGTCGCCGTCGACATCAATTCGAAGGCGTTTGAGAGTGCCAATTGTAATTCCCTTGTTGGTTGCCCCGCCAGGATCGTCGGGGTGATCGACAAAACCACCTTCATGCTTGAGAATTTTGGAAATGCCTTCGCTTGCGTAATCTCTGATCACCTCATAGCTCCTTCACTGTCGCGCCGTTTTTTACGGGCTCGCGGAATGATTGCTCGACAAGTTCACGCGCGGCGTCGACCAGTGCGACAAAATGAATTGACTGAAAGAAAAACCCTTTAATGATCATGCATGTTGTTTCGTCGAAAGAGATGGTGACCACCCAATTCTTTAAACTGGAATCTTTGTTCACCCAAAATCGGTAAGTAAATACCCTGTCATCCAATTTGGATTGTCGCTTGACGCGTTCGATGTTGGTAAAGCCCTCACTTTCATGGTGCTTCACTGCTTTGGCAGTTGCTGTACAGTATTGTCCCTGCGCACTTGCAATGGATGCCAAAATGCACAGCGCAGCGGCTAAAAATATATGTCTCATCCGATCTGCTCCGTTTTTGGGATTATCAGGATTTGGCGCATTTCGCCGTCTCGAAGAGTTTCCTTCGGTGGATAAGCCACGTGATCATCGCCAGGCTCTATCGTGATAACTTCGCGATTGTCGCTGGTATCGGTTGGGTATGAGATCGTGACTTGAACGGTGACGCCGTTATCCGCGGTCAAAGTGTGCGGGCTATCGCCAACAAGATATTCGCTGCAAATCGCTTCGCTGTTGAAGTACATCACGACCGCGGAATTGTAGGAATTAGCTTCGATCCGCAGAATGTCAGGGTTTGCGTCTGGTTGGCACTCCGGCTTCATCGCCTCGGCGCGAACAGATGCAGCGCCAAGACACATCAGAGCAATCAAAATGAGTGATTTCATAGCGGAGATCCCTTCTTGTGATCGTGCATGGTGTCTTCGACGCGACGAAGCCGATCAGACAGAGTTTGCAGGCGTTGAGTAAGCAGCGCACGGTCAGACTTGGCTTGCGAGCCTGTGTATGTATCGACGGTTGCTGCCGCGATTACCGACCGCATGGCCTCAATTTTCTCAGACTGAACTGCTACTTTGGTGGTCAGAGCTTGCAGCGTTTCTTTGTCAGCAGCGTTGGCATCGAGTTGCTGGACAGTGTTAGCCATCCAAAGCACTGCACCTGCGAGCAGGGATATAATCAGCTTGCCAATTGGGTCGCTCCATAGCGATGCCTTCAACTGCTCGGTCATCGCGAAACCTCCAAACAGCCAGCCTCGCTGTATCGCCGCAGCGCGCCAGCCAGCAGATACAAGGCCGTGCCCAGTGTGAACCAGGGCGAGACGAGGAACGCCAGAACGCCCATCATTTCGAAAGCGAAATCTTCGACGCAGTCCCACGCTTCGCCGTCGAACAGCAGAAGCTGGATCACTTCGATCACGATCATCATCGCAATGACGAAAAACAGCGGAACACCAAGCCAAAGCGCAAATATCGGAAGTACAAAATGGCCGATCTGGTTAAGCGCGTAGCGCTTCCAGTCTTTCTTGTACCCGGTTGGCGTTTTGAGATAATCAAACAACATCACAGCGCCTCATATGCGTTTACGAGGGCAGTAATTGTTGTCGATTTATTTTCCCCGTCGATCTCCATAGCTATGCGGCAAAGCGCATCTACTTGCAGTTCACTCAGCCCAAATGTCGCGGCATATGTAGCCATATCAGGGTGTGATCTAATGATCTGAGTCACGCGATCTGCCCAGATGACAAGCGGCGCGTAAGGCGTGAATTCTCGTGCGCCCGCAATAGTCGTTGTCACTTGATCCAACAAATGCAGGGATAAGCCGTCAGGGGCAGAAACGAGTGCTTGAGCTAAATCGAAAGCAGCAATGAAAGGGACCATCGTCGTCCGCTCCATGGCAAGTTCGTCTATGGCTTTTTGCGCGGTGTCCTCAACCCATTGCCAAATGGTCTCGATCTGCTGCCAGGTTGACCATTGATTTGGTCGCTTCGGTACAACTGTGTATGCATTGTATGGAGGCTGCGTTTCGTCAACCGGTTCAGTTGTCTCGAAGTAAAACCCATCGCTATGAATGAAGTAATTTCCCATCAGTAAAGCCTGTGCGTCGTGAGAACGGAGAATGTGCTGGATGTTTCGATGTAGTAGAACCAGTTGGCGGGCACCGCGAAGCAGAAACCCTCTCCCCCATTGGCTTGAATTGTGGTTGCCGACACGACACGGCTCGCAACCGCGCCTGTATCTCCGATGCGTGCGGTCATCGCCACACCGCCGGCAGCGGCAGAGCCTCGGACCATGATGATCGTGGGACGGTTTGGTGCCTGATAAATTGTATTGGCGGCAATATTCGCCGCTTCAAGCGAAACAAAAGACTGATCCACCCGCCGGTATTCAGCAAGTTGCGTGGCTAAGGCGTAGTTTCCCGCGATTTGAGCACCTATGGTCGTACGCGCCGCAGCCGCATTTGCCGTCCGAAAAAGCGCGCGACCAATATTCGTTCCACCAAGGTTTGTGAGCGCCAGCTCTTTGTTGGGAACGTCCGAAAGGTTGTTTGACGCAACCATTAAAGCCGCCTGATTCAGCGTCGCTGCTGTACCAAGTTCCAAAAGTGCGCGGAATTCAGGTGCGTCTGCGGCTGCCAGTAGGCTGTCGATGAATTCGTTATAGTTCCCACCGCCGCCAACGGCTTGCCATAGCGATCCGTCGTATATGTACAAAAAAAGATCGTTCAGATCGACGTAGGCGTTCCCAGCAACGAGCTCGCCGCCGCTAAGGTTGGTCGCAGGTGCGCCGTCATTGAGGCCCAGGAACAGAACCCCGTCAGCCGCGAGAGTATCAATCAAACCTTTCAGATAGGCGTTTGTATCGTTCAGACCTGCTGTCACATCGTTAAATGCGATGTCCATGTCTGACCGGCGAACAGCTTCGTCGCTCGAAAACTGGTCTACGAAAGCCCAGATGCGATCGAATAACTTCGTTGTGCCATTGAACGGCATGCCGGACCCTCAAAACTGCTCTGAGGGAAAACTATCAATGCGGTTTCAGGCTGTGCGGCGGGAATTACTCTGCCGGGATCAGATCCGAGTTTTGAGATTGGGCGAGCGCAATCATCGCGCGGCAAACGCCCTCATCATAGGTTTCTATGTTCGACAAAGACGCAATATATTCGGAATCTTGTTCAGCCAACATCATTTGGAGAGCGTAATATTCAGGAGCAGATTCGCGGCCTGCTTTAAGACCTGTTGAATAAGCTGTCCAAACAACAAGAAGCGAAACACACAATGCAACAATACTGATTAACCGACTATTCACCTTGCGGACCCATCCTTTCGAGGAAAGCCTTATTGAACCTAAGATAGACTTTAGTGCTGTTTTCTTCAATTCTCTTGATGGCGCGCTGCTTTTGATCGTCGCTTCCATCTTCGCGCCCTTCGATCAGCCGCTTGCGTTTGCGAGACTCGCGCAACAACTTGTCGGACTGGTTCACCATCTTGTTCAAAGACGCCAGTTTTCTCACGTTCTGTGGCACGGGAACGCCTGCTTCCTGATATGTTTTCAAGGCGTCTTGCGCGCTCTTAACCTCATCGCGGAAACGATAATAACGCTCGCGATCCAGCCAATCGCCCGCTTCATACTGAACAGACCGATAGAACGGGATATTCCGACTTTCGATCTGGTCAGCCTCTCCGCGGAGCAACTTACCAACCGTGTCCGATGTCCGACCTACAAAGCGCCCTGCCCCGCCCGTCACAAAGCCAAAGGCGTGATCGATGTATTCCGGCGACACGTCGAGCCAACCAGATTCCGCAACGCTTCCGCCAGTCGCCCGGTTCGCCACATCGGCAACCCTTCGTGATGCATCGGAAACGCCGCTGAAATACTTATATGCATTGGGTCCGTAGTCATTCCACGGGTTTTCCGGCCGGATCGGACGGCCCAACCAATCCTCATTCATTGCCATTTCGTTGATCGGGTCCAGCATGGTCGGCGTGATGACGGACTGGAAGTCTCGACCGCCCATTGGGGAGAACGCACCGAAAGCCGCGCTGGCAAAGTCAGCGAGCGCGTCACCTGGTTCTTTCACGCCGCGCGCGATCTTGCCAATCTGCTGCCCCATATAAGGAAACATGTTGTATCCGTAGGGCATCCAGAATGTAGCGGCGTTGTCCGACTCCGGTCCCAACATCACCGTGAGGTTCATCTGGTTTTTCCAATCGGGGATCTTGTCATATGCCAATTCGCCGTCTTCATCCTCTTCGGACAGCTGTGCATTGACCAGATCAAGGATCAGCCCCATGCCGACGAGACCCGCGGCATACTTTGCCATGCGCCGACTGGTCATCGCACGAAACAGAATTTGCGTACCCTGAATACCGGCGTTTGCGAAAGGATAAAGCGCGTTGATCGTGGCGCCCCACTCACCCCGGCGGTTGAAATTTACGGTCATGTTCTTGGACAAAGACGCTGCATCGGATTTTGCCCAACCCTTCTTGCGCGCCTCCACGTATGCCGCCAGACGAACGGCGTTGTCGACCGCGAGGTTTGTGCGCTCAATGAAGCCCAGCACGGGATTGTATCGGGTGGATATCCGCACGAATTTGGACGCCCGCTGCGCTATGTTGCCGCCTTTCAGGTTCAGACGGCGCTTGAGATCTTCACGCGCAGCCTCCGGTTGCTCCAAACGCCAGAAAGACACCTTGGCACCGGATGCTTCAAATTCCTTATAATACCGTGTCCACTCACTGTCCGCTTTGTTCATCTGCCCGCGATAAGCACCCACAAAGGCTTTCGGCCAGTTCTTGAGCATGGCTTTGCCAATGGCATTGCGATCATCCTTGCCGAAATTGCGAACGTTGATCTGCGCCGCCTGCATGTCGCGCACAGCGTTGCGGATCACAAATTCAGGATCAAGCATCGTATTGACCGCCGAGAACCAGCGCGAGGCCTGCGACATCAGCCCCATGAACCAACCCATTTGGTCAGCACCGACAGATCCGGCAGAGCGCGCCAGCCGCTCATCCTGAAACAACACACGGTGTTCCTTTCCGGCCACCTTCACAGCCATTTCGTTCGGGTCCATGAACAGTGATATCGGATCTTCTGTGCGGGATTCGACGAGACCAGTTGTGCGATTGTAGAAACGCTTTTGCTTTGGCGTTTTGATCTTCCACAATTTCGGAGATGGATTCTCTTTTGCCAGACGATAGAGCGCCTGCCCCACGACGTTCTTTTCCGCTCGTATTGCCACCTCCTGCGCCTGCGTCAATGCCGCTTGCAGAGGATTGAAGGCCTCAGATTGACGGCCTAACGCGCGCTTTGTCTCCGGTCCCTTGGTGTTGAACCGTCTCCCGACGCCACTGATGTCAAGATACGCCTCGCTGTTGTCGGTGTCAGCAAAGCCCTTGAGCGGCACATAGAATTGATACTGGTTGCGCCACATCGAAGCCTCTTGCGGTGTAATAAGACCGGAGTTTTCGCGCAGGGTGAGTGTTCGCTCGCGCAGCTTGTCGATCAAACGTCCGATCTCTTGCAGGCGCGCGGCATTCGGACCAGCTGCAGCGTCAGTAAGGATGTCCTGCGCTTCTGCATTGCTCATGCCGGAACCGCCGTCAGGCATTTGCAAGTTGATCTGCGCTATGGCGTCGTTGCGTTCAATCGCGTGACGGGCATAGAGCCACTGGCCAACTTCATCAGGATCAAGGCCTCGCTCGCCCTTCTTACCGGCCATGATATCAATAATCGGCTTGGTGTAGTCTTCGTCGATCTCAAAGAGGTGGCGACCGACTTTGCCGCTGAATGTCTCTTCGGCCAGATACGCGTTTTGCTCTTCTGGCAAGGCCTGCCCGGTTTGACGAATGATCGCCTCTTGAGCGCGTAGCACTGGCAGGAACCGGTCCTGAATTCGAATGCGCGCAGAGTCGACGTGATCGTATGCAGCTGCACCTGCACCTCGCAAACGCGCCCAGATGCCGCTGTTCTGCCGTACCAGTTCGTCCCAAATCCCACGGTTCGGAATAAAGGCGGACTGCCCCATCATGGACGTGGACGCATGCGCTTGCGCCTGTGCGCTGCGTCGAACCGGCTGCCGCGCATCTTTGCTTATCGCCTCACGAAACCCTTCGAACGGTTGACGGGCACCGATCTCGCCCGACAAGGCGCGGTTGAACACGTCTTCGGCGGTTTGGAAACCTTGCCCGCGCAAGGCGTTTCCGAACGCTTTCAGCAAACGATGTATCTTATTGAAAACCCGCGTTATGGCGCTGCTTGCTGGCGCTCGCCGTGCTTTGACGGATGCAGCAAATTCTTCCGCAATCGCTTCCTCGATCTGCTCAGAAGGCAGGAGATCAGGATAGCGCTTGTCAATGTCGTGCTTTTCTACCCACCCTTTTGATGCGGCCTGTTGCAACACTTCCCATTCCGCCGCCGTAAACAGGTTCAAGGCGCGCATGGCGTGGATCGCCTCGTGATGCAGAGTCATTTCTGGGTCGAGACTTGTGCCAATGAGTATTTCCATGCGGCCCAGCACATCCATACGGAAACCGCCCTGCCGCTCGCCGCCAGGAACATCGATCACAAGATCGACGCGCTTCAAACTGAGACGATCCAATTCAGCGCGCAGAGACGGTAAGGCAGAGATCAACGCTTCTTGAGCCGCTTGGCTCTGGCCAAAATTGAAATCTTCGTCAACAAGCATTATGTTCAAGTCTGGAACAGGCTGATT
>JBCDBQ010000291.1:0-8736 GCA_039183375.1 Pseudomonadota bacterium | reverse complement strand
CGTTGCCAACATGGAAGAGACGGATGCCCTAGTCGAAGCCTGGTCACGCACTCTGAACCGGTCTGACATCATGGAGCAGGCGCGCCAGCATCGCCTACCCGTTGCCGCCGTCCGCGATCTCGTCGAAGTTACAAACGACCCGCACATGCACGAACGCGGCATGCTCGAATGGCTCGATCATCCGGAGTACGGGCGTCTTGTCGTCCCCACAAGCCCGCTGCGCTTCCACGGCGCCGACAAGGTCGAGACCAGTCCGAGCCCGCGCGTTGGCCAGCACACGCAGGATGTGTTGCAAGACTGGCTGGGCATGAGTGAAAGCGCGATCTCGACATTGCGCGATGACGGCGCGATATAGGCAGAACCTTATCTCGTCACGCAACTGGATACTGTTTGCCGATGACAAAAAATACTGCGCCTCGCGCTTGGCAGCGCATGCTGTCCGGGCGACGTCTTGATCTCTTGAACCCCACGCCGGTTGATATCGAAATAACCGATATTGCCCATGGCCTTGCACGCGTTGCCCGTTGGAACGGTCAGACGACCGGTGAGCATGCTTTGTCAGTTGCTCAGCACTCGATGATCGTCGAGGACATCGTCACGGCGCTCGCTCCGGGCGTATCGCAACAAATCCGCCTCGCCGCATTGCTTCATGATTCACCTGAGTATGTGATTGGTGACCTGATTAGCCCGTTCAAATCGGCCATCGGTTTTGACTATAAGAACTTCGAGATCAAACTCCTGTCAGCCATTCATATCCGGTTTGGCCTGCCCGGTCTGATCGATGAATCTGCCGCCAGGATAATCAAATCAGCAGACGCGGTTGCGGCTTACTATGAAGCCAAGGTCTTAGCTGGATTCTCTGAAACGGAAGCTGACCAGATCTTTGGCTGCCCGACCGAGCTGCCCATCGATCTAAAACATCGGCTAAACGCCCTCAATGCGTGGCCAACAAGGCTCGCTCAGGAAAGATTCTTAACTAAGTTCGCCGAACTCGCTCCTTGATGAGCCGCAGTGTCTTGCAACTGACATGAAATCACGCCACCTCATGAGATAAGCGTATCGCGCACGACGCGAAATGAGTTGTTTGAATTCGCAAGCAACAATGCGGGCTTCGCCATGCCGCTCAAATGTGACAGAGATCATCGCATACATGTCTGCTCTCTTGCGGCACTTGAAACCGTCGTCGCGCAAACACGAGCCACGCATGTCATCTCAGCCATCAATCCATGGTCGATCCCAGATACACCAACGCGCATCGATCCGACCAATCATCTCAAGATAGCGATGAACGATATTGTTGAACCACAACCGGGTCTGGTCGAGCCGGCCGGCAATCATATCGAAGAGTTGTTGGCGTTCATTGATCGCTGGAATGCAGGTGGCGCGTTGGTCATTCATTGCCTGGCTGGCATCAGTCGCTCAAGCGCTGCTGCTTTTATCGCGCTATGCAGGCTCAATGAAAAAACAGATGAGAAAGTCATCGCAACGGCACTGCGTGAGGCCTCTTCAACGGCCACGCCAAACTCCCGCATGATTGCCCTTGCAGACAAAAAAATGCACCGTTGCGGACGCATGACAAAGGCGGTCAAAACGATCGGTCGCGGCGAAGCCAGACTATCTGGCCAACCGTTCAGCCTTGCACATTCAATCAGTTAGCTGCCCGCTCAGCGCAATGCTGCTATGCAGTCCATTCCCGCCAAATCTCGATTTTGCCTAAATAGGGACAAGTCTTGTTCCCAAATAAGCCATCATCAACACTAATCTCCGAGCACGTCAATTCGCTTTTGGAGAGACGCGATGACAATGGACCTAAATCATGCCGAGGCCGAGCATACAATAACAAGCGAACGCATGCCCGAGCCTCGCGGACGTACTGAAACTTCTACAATAGAGATTGGGCTGAGCGCAGCCATCATCTCAGTGCGAGATGATGCTCCTCAGGTTTTAGTTGTAAAGAGTGGCAGTGGTGGCCGGGCGGCCGCAGATGCATTGCCTTCGGGGCCCTTTTCACCAATCAATCATCGGACACTGGAAATCGGCTTACGCGATTGGGTGCGAGAGCAATCTAACCTCGACTTGGGTTATGTTGAGCAGCTCTACACCTTTGGTGACCGTGGTCGGCATGCTCGCCCGGCCGATGCTACACCGCACGTTGTATCAATTGGCTATCTTGCACTCACCCGACCGCTGGAAGACGAGCAGCTGGGGACCGCACAGTGGCGCAGCTGGTACGACTACTTCCCGTGGGAGGACTGGCGCAACGGTAAGCCAGCGGTCCTGCAGGACGTTATCGAGCCACTGCTCGTAAACTGGGCGCAACTCCCGCAGCCAATGGTGTCACCGAGCCGACCGATGGATCGTGCCCAACGCCTGCGCATTGCATTCGGTATTGATGGCGGTTCGTGGGACGAAGAAAAAGTCCTTGAGCGTTATGAAATTCTGTATGAAGCAGGACTGATCGAAGAAGCTCATCGCGATGGTCGCGCTGCTGCCGCCCAGTGGGATGACGCACCGGCACTTGGTCTGCCAATGCGATTTGATCACCGCCGTATTCTCGCAACTTCGATTGCAAGAACTCGCGCGAAGATCAAATACCGACCGGTCATCTTCGAACTTATGGACGAGGAGTTTACGCTCTTCGAACTGCAGAAGACGGTTGAGGCCATTCTCGGTCCGCACCTTCATAAGCAGAACTTCCGTAGACTCGTCGAAAGCGCGGGCCTGGTTGAGCCAACTGGTGAGTTACGCGTGAAAACCGGCGGTCGACCGGCGAAGTTGTACCATTTCCGCAAGGAAGTTGTGCTCGAGAGACCAGCGCCTGGCGTCCGCGTGAAAGCGGGCAGGCACTAGCCGAAAGCTTCGGTTACATTCATCACTTCGGCGCCGCAGCGCTTAGCGACAGCTTGCGGCGCCGAACCCCAACAAGAAGACTTCGCGAACCACAATAGGGTTGATCGGTTTCGCCAGCACCTCAAGCAGCAGGCAATGAAACACGTTTGGAACGTAGCCGATTGATTGCCCTAAGCTCGCCGGATGGTCTCGTATTTCTCCTGGAAATCAGCGGTACAATTTCCTATATTTAAAGCATACAGCAATGCTCTAAATGAGCATTAATCGCAACGAAACTTGTGCCTTTGAAATGCTCAAATAGAGCATAAAGGAGAATGACATGGCCGTTACGATCCATGATGCAGCAAGCAGAGCTATCGAGGCGAAAAGCCCCCAGGACGATAAGCGCCCCAGAGCATTTCGCGACAGACATGCTGATATCCTGCCGGAGTTCACACCTGCATTGGCGCGCGAGATGGAACCATTCTACGACCGCGTCCGCAGTGTGATCACGCCCCTGGAGTGGCCGCACTACGCCCCAATCATTTCCGCCATCAACCAGCTCAAGGCCGAGAAGAACGCCGTTATCCTGGCTCACAACTACATGACACCGGAGATCTTCCACTGTGTTGGTGATATCCGTGGAGACAGCCTTCAGCTGGCCAAAGAAGCAGCGAATGTCGACGCCGACATTATTGTTCAGGCCGGCGTTCACTTCATGGCTGAGACCTCAAAGCTTCTAAGCCCTGACAAAACGATACTCATTCCGGATTTGGAAGCCGGCTGCTCACTCGCATCATCGATAACAGGTGCCGACGTACGCACGTTGCGGGAAGCCTACCCAGGCGTCCCGGTCGTGACCTACGTCAACACGTCAGCAGAGGTGAAGGCGGAAACCGATATCTGCTGCACTTCATCCAATGCCATCCAGGTCGTCGAAAGCCTCGGCGTACCGCGCGTCCTTCTGATCCCCGATGAGTACCTTGCCAAATACGTCCAGACCCAGACTGACGTCGAGATCCTAACCTGGAAGGGCAGCTGCGAGGTTCATGAACGTTTCACAGGCGACGAGCTGAACGCTTACCGTGAAGCCGAACCCGGTATCAAGATTGTCGCTCACCCGGAATGTCCTCCGGATGTCATTCGCGCTGCAGACTTCACTGGATCGACTTCCGGCATGATTGACTACGTCAAGACCAAAAGGCCGCCCAAGGTCATTCTCGTCACCGAGTGTTCGATGGCATCGAACGTCGCTGCCGAGACGCCCGACGTGGAGTTCGTCAAACCCTGCAATCTCTGTCCGCACATGAAGCGGATCACGCTTGAAGGCATACTCGACAGTCTGGTCTACATGCAGCATGAAGTCACCGTCGACCCGCTTGTAGCAGAAAAGGCCCGACGCGCCGTTGAACGCATGGTCAATTTGACCAACTAACGGGCAAGGCGCCGGCAACTCTTCCTGTTAGAGAGCCGGTGCACTAGCCTCGACCTGTCACTTGCCGCACTGAGGATGAATAGTCAGACATGCCCGACGCACAAAAAACTTCCAGCATCGTCATTGTTGGAGCGGGCCTGGCCGGCCTGTTCACGGCTCTTCGCCTTGCCCCACTTCCGGTGACGGTCATTGCCGCAGCTCCTATGGGTGAAGGCGCTTCGAGTGCGTGGGCCCAGGGCGGCATTGCAGCTGCCGTCGGAGAGGGTGACAGCCCGGCCGCACATGCTAGCGATACAATTGCAGCCGGCGCAGGCATCGTAGACGAGGACATAGCCAACCTGGTTGCCAACGAAGCCAACGCAAGAGTTATGGATCTGCTCACCTTCGGCGTGCCGTTCGACAAGGATCTTGAAGACAAGCTTGTGCTGTCCCGTGAAGCGGCACATTCAGCCAAGCGCGTCGTTCGGGTCGCCGGCGATGGCGCCGGCCGCGCCATCATGGAAGCGGTCATCGCAGCGGTAAGACAAACGCCATCAATTCGTGTGCTTGAAGGTCTGACCGTTAGCGGACTTAAAGCGAGTGAGACGGGGCAATTCGAGTTGTTGGCGGAGCGCCCCGAAGATCCCGCAGCACAACTCGTCATAACCGATGCAGATGCCGTCGTCCTTGCAACAGGTGGCGTCGGCGCCCTCTACGCGCGCTCGACAAACCCACTCACATCACGCGGAAGCGGCATAGCGCTTGCCGCCAGAGCAGGAGCTGCGATTGCCGACAGCGAGTTTGTTCAGTTTCACCCAACCGCTATCGATGTCAGCACCGTACCGATCCCGCTTGCAACAGAGTCATTACGCGGCGAAGGCGCGACATTAATCAATGATGCCGGCGAACGTTTCATGCTCGCCCATCACCGAGATGGTGAGCTTGGCCCACGTGATATTGTTGCCCGCGGCGTGTATACCGAAATCCAGTCCGGTAACGGCGCATTTCTCGATTGCCGCGAAGCCATTGGTAGCGAGTTCCCCGAGCGTTTCGCCGTTGTTTACCAACAATGCAAGGCGGCCGGCATCGATCCGGTTCTTGAACCAATCCCGGTTGTGCCTGCCGAACACTACCACATGGGCGGCATCAAAACCGACGACCGCGGCCGCACAACCGTCGCCAATCTCTGGGCCATAGGCGAGGCCGCCTCAACGGGTCTTCACGGTGCCAACCGCCTCGCCTCCAATTCGCTACTTGAGGCCGTGGTTTTCGGCAACCGCACTGCTGCCGATATCAGTGATAACGTCCAGCCGAAAGAAATCGCTGTCGAGCGTGTCAAGTCGGACAACCTCCAGGATGATGATGCACGCGAAATGGCACTTGGTCTTATTCGCGAAACGATGGCCCTCAATGTCGGGGTTGTCCGCAATCAAGACGATCTGCGCTTTGCTCTCACAGAGCTTCAGGACATCGAGACCGCTGCGCAAGATGATGCCGTCGTCCAAAACGCGGCAATCACCGCACGCTTCATCACAGAAGCTGCGCTCCGCCGTAAGGAAAGCCGTGGTGCGCATTTCAGGAAAGACTACCCGGAGCCCATTGACGCGATGGCCAAGCGCCAATCGATGACGCTGACCGGACTGAATCTACGCTCCAACCTCGGTGCCCAGCGCACGCTCACAGAAATCGTACACGCTGGAAAGCGCGTCGATGATGACTCCTGATCCTTGCCCCAGATAGCGTATTGCCATGACCCTAGCCTCGCTCCCACCACAGTTGATTAAAACAACAGTTGCCGCCGCGTTAGCGGAAGACCTTGGCCTGGCAGGCGACGTGACCACCAACTCCGTCATAGCACCACATTGGACTGCCACTGCCAGCATCAATTCACGAGAGCATGGAACCGTCTCAGGTCTGGACGTGGCTTGCGAAGCGTTTCGCCAGCTCGATCCGGACACCGACTTGAACGTAGCGGCCTCTGATGGAGAACAAGTGTCTCCCGGCGATACGGTCATGACCATCGCAGGCAACGCGCGTGCCATCCTGAGCGCGGAGCGTATCGCTCTCAACTTCCTAGGACGGATGAGTGGCATCGCAACACTGACCAGCCGTTACGCCGCCGCCATTGCAGGAACGACAGCAACGATTGTCGACACACGCAAAACCACGCCAGGTCTGCGCGCGTTCGAAAAATACGCCGTGCGCTGTGGCGGCGGGATGAACCATCGTGTTGGGTTGTTTGACGCCGTTCTTATTAAAGACAACCACATCGCAATTGCCGGAGGCGTCGCGCAGGCCGTTGCAGCCGCCAAACAGCACGCCGGCCACATGGTCAAGATTGAGGTCGAAGTCGACACACTCGAACAGCTCGACGAAGCCCTCGCCAATCCTGTTGATGCGGTCCTGCTCGACAACATGCCGCCGGAAGTCCTGCGTCAGGCCGTTGATCGTTGTGCGGGCAAGATCATCACTGAAGCCTCGGGCGGTATCAACCTGGAAACTGTTCGCGCCGTTGCTGAAGCCGGTGTCGATTTGATCTCCGTGGGTGCGCTTACGCACTCAGTGACGGTATTGGATTTCGGTCTCGACAGTGACGTGCGCAAGTTAAATTCTTGATCAAACGCGTCATGAGCTGTCCGCGCTTGGCAAATTGAGTTGCCAGGACACGCCGAAACGATCTTTGACCCAGGCAAACTGTTCACTGAAACCATAGTTATCGAGCGGCATCATAACCGCTCCACCCTCGGACAGTTTCGCGACGGCAGCTTCTAGTTCTTCTCTGGAATCAAAATCAATATGGAGCGAGAGCGACGGCGTGAAGTTGAATGCGTGGACAGGCGGACTGTCAAAGACCTGCAGCTCATGCCCCGCCAGTGACACCTGTGCCAGCTTGAATGATCCAGGAGTCCCACCCTCCTCTTCACCGTACCGATCGACCGAGTGAACTTGAAACTCGCGAAAGACCGACGAATAGAGCGCGACCGCGTCTTCCGCCTGACCTTGAAACATCAGATGCGTTTTCACTTTGATCATGCTCTTCATCCTTCAAGAGGGCTTGGCTTTTGGAATCAGAGTGCATTGGTCAAAGACCCAGCACCTAACTCCAAGCGAGATCGGCTCGAAGCAAAGTCAGCCGAGCCGGCCTTTCAACTCAGCTGCTATCGGAATGTTCCTCGCATGATCCCCAATGATCCTGAGGCTGATGTGACTCGCGCCGTGATCAACAAAACCTCTCAGCCATGCCTCAGCGCCCGCCATGTTACCAGCAAAACAACCCTGGTACTTGCGGATCGCCTTAGCCGGCACCTTGTAGTAGCTCTCAAGATACCCATCGAGGGCTGCGTCAGCAGCATCCTGATCCTCATCAATAGAAAGCGTGAGGTAAGCTGCCGCCGTCACCGCATCATTGGGCCGCCCGGACGCCTCGGCCGCCGCACGCAACTGACTTAACTGATCAGCCCAAATGGCGCTGTCCGCTGGGCCGGATGGAAACCAGCCATCGAAATGTTTGGCACAACGTTCGATCGCCGGCGGCACGCTTCCACTAGCCCAGATCGGCGGCCCTCCCTTGCGATGCGGAATAGGACCAAGAGTGACGTCCCGAACTGACCATCGGCCTTCATGCGTAACGGGCTCACCACTCCACAATGCCTTGCAGAGCCTGAGCCCTTCCATCAATCGACCGATACGTTTCTCGAATGGCACGCCCACGGCATTAAACTCCGTGTGACCCGCCGGGCTATCCTGGCCAATGCCAATCCCCACGATCAATCGCCCTTCAGAGAGTTGATCAATCGTCGCCAACTGCTGCGCCAATAGCACTGGATTGCGCAATATCGGCAGCAACACCGCCGTGCCCATCTCAACACGCTCAGTCCGCGCCGCGATGGCAGCCAGCATCGTAAGCGGATCATGGCGCGGCTTGGCCGTGACCGAGTCACCAATCCAAACCGAATCTAGCCCGACATCCTCAGCCAGCACTGCAAGGTCAATGACCGGCCTGGCAGCGTGTCGGCCCTCCATCACGCCTTCGCGTGTCGGCAACAAATATCCGATCTTAACCATGTGTCCGGCCTCCCTCACACAAAACTGAATTAAAGACCGAACAATATTGCGTCATGCACAATTCCGCCAGATTCAATACCCAAATGATGATTATAGATGATCAAAAACGGAAACAGCGCTAGTAACAACCAAACGATTGGCAACAAGTAGGCACTCAGATGACGACCATAGCTCTCATCACACTCGTCGGCGGCATTATGATTGTGTCCGGCATCATTGGTGCCGTGCTCGCGGGCATGAAGAACCGCGATGTTTCAGTTTGGCTGGCGTGGACGCTCCTCATCCCACCAACCTTGATTATCCTCTTGCTTCTTCCACGCATCAAGGGACGCCGGCCACGTCGCCCGACCCTTGACGAAGAAGACACCATGAGTGATCACGTCTAGCAACTCACGCAAGGGTAAGTCGCCAGCGCAGCAACTTAGGCG
>JBCDBQ010000290.1:0-8753 GCA_039183375.1 Pseudomonadota bacterium | reverse complement strand
TCGGTCTCGATCAAGTGGCGGTAACACTGCGTGTGTGCCGACGAGATTGGCAATTACGCCGCCGCGTTCGATATCGCCGGCAATAATGACCGGTAGATCGGCTGCCTCGGCAAAGCCCATGTTGGCAATATCACCTGCCCGCAAATTGACTTCAGCGGGACTGCCAGCGCCCTCGACGATGATCATATCTGCTTCGCTAGAGAGCTTCTCGAAGCTGTCCATCACTGCAGGTAGAAGTTCTGATTTGCGTTGACCGAACTCGCGAGCGCGCATCGTCCCCCAACGTTGACCCTGGACGATGATTTGCGAACCGGTATCCGTCTCAGGTTTGAGGAGAACCGGATTCATGTGAATCCTGGGCGGCACGCCACATGCCTTTGCCTGCAGGGCTTGCGCGCGACCGATCTCGCCACCTTCCGGAGTGGCGGCTGCATTGTTCGACATGTTCTGCGGTTTGAACGGGCGCACTGCCAAACCACGCCGAGAGAAAACGCGGCACAAGCCTGCAACGATCAAGGACTTACCGACATTCGAGCCGGCACCCTGCACCATAATTGCCGGAGGTCGCTGGCGCGTCGCCATCGATCCGACCTCAGAACTCGATGCCGGCCTGGGCTTGAACACCCGAGCGGAATGGGTGCTTGAGGAGTGTCATTTCCGTTGCGAGGTCAGCGCGCTCAATCAGATCGTCGTGGGCGTTGCGGCCGGTGATGATGACATGTGTGTCTTCCGGCTTTTCTGCTTCAATGAATGCGATGACGTCGGCAACCGGGACATAGTCGTAGCGGATCGCGATGTTGAGTTCATCGAGGAGGACGAGCTTAACGTTGGGATCTCTGATCAGTTCCTTGGCCTTTGCCCAGGCGGCCTGGGCGTGCTGGACATCGCGTTCACGATCCTGCGTTTCCCAGGTAAAACCTTCACCCATCGTGTGGAACTGACAGATGTCGGCGAAGTGGTTCTCGATCATGTCACGTTCGCCGGTGGCCATGCCACCCTTGATGAATTGCACGACGGCGCAGGGAATGCCGTGTGCGATGGAACGAAACACCATCCCGAAGGCTGCTGTCGATTTGCCTTTGCCTTTGCCGGTGTGGACAATCAACAGCCCGCGTTGCTCGGTTTTGGTCGCCATGATCTTGTCGCGGGCGGCCTTCTTCTTTGCCATCTTCTGTGCGTGCTGGGCGTTGGCCTCGGGGGTGACGGCAGCAGCGTCGTTGCTTGACTCATCGGACATGGAATTCCTCCCTTATTCAGCAGCAGCACTTGGTTCGACATTGTAGCCGGGCCGGAACGTCGCCAGCATATCACCGACACTGTTGCGGCGCGGTGACCACATTTCGCGGTCAATTGCATCAGCGAACTTCTCGGCGATTTCACGAAGCGCGTCCGGATTGTTGTCTTCAAGAAACTTTCGCACCTTTTCGTCGCCCAGGTAGGCATCATAGAGCGCGTCAAAGTGATGATCGCCGACGGCCCCGGTGGTTGCCGCAAAGGCATAAAGATAATCGACAGTTGCCGCGATCTCAAATGCGCCTTTGTAGCCGTGTCGCATGATGCCCGCGATCCATTTCGGATTGGCGGCGCGGCCGCGGACAACGCGACCGATTTCTTCTTCCAGCGCACGAACAACCGGACGCTCCGGCCGCGAATGGTCGTTGTGATAAACGGGGACGGCATTGCCTTTGAGCGTTTTGGCCGTTACGGCAAGGCCGCCTTCAAACTGATAGTAGTCGTCGCTGTCGAGGATATCGTGCTCGCGGTTATCCTGGTTGTGCAGCACTGCATCGATGTTGCCGATGCGTTGTTTGAATGCCTGGCGGCTGGCTTCGCCGGATTGGCCACCGCCGTAGGTGTATTGCCCCCAGGTCAGATACGCATCAGCCAGGTCTGCTTCTTCCGTCCAGATGTTCTCATCGATGAGTGCCTGCAGACCGGCGCCGTATGCGCCCGGCTTGGAGCCAAAGATGCGTGCACCAGCAAGTCGTTTAGCTTGATCTTGTGAGAGCCCCTGTGCCTGCCAGCGCTCGGCGTCGGCTTTGGCGGCGGCGGCAATGGGATTGTCATCGGTGTCTTCGTCAAGTTCGGCGAGCGCCCGTGCCGCGCTATCCAGGAGGTCCATTTGGGCCGGGAAGGCATCTCGGAAAAATCCGGAAACGCGGAAGGTGACGTCGACGCGTGGACGACCGAGTTTGGCGAGCGGGACGATCTCAAAGCCTGTGACACGACCGGAAGCTGGTTCCCATGTCGGTGCCACGCCCATCAGGGCCATGGCTTGAGCGATATCATCGCCGCCGGTGCGCATGTTGGATGTGCCCCAGGCACTGAGCGCCATCGCCTTCGGCCAGTCACCGTGGTCCTGTGTGTAACGTTCGATGACGCGCTCGGCAGATTTGCGGCCAAGTTCCCAGGCTGCGCGGGTTGGTAAGGAGCGGCTGTCGAGTGAGTAAAAGTTGCGGCCGGTAGGCAGAACATCCGGACGGCCACGGGTTGGTGCGCCTGACGGACCGGGCAGAACGAACCGTCCGTCGAGTGCTTTCAAAAGTCCGGCTAGTTCAGATGGACCGCTCGTATCGAGGCGAGGGGCGAGGGTTTCGTTGATCCATGTGAGAACAGATTGGGTCTCAGTCCAGGCATCTGCTGCCTGGGTGTCGCCTGCTATCAGCGCAGCCGACAGCAACTCCAGACGTTCGACGGTATCGCCGTTGGTTCGCCAAGGATCGGAAGAGATGTCGATCAGGATGTTTGGCTTGGTTCTGCTCCACGGTTCAGCCATGTCGCAATCGATTGGATCAAAGTCTGCCAGTTGCAGGTCGCTTGCAAGTGCGCGGAGTAACGACGTGTTTGATCCTTCGCCGTCGCCGCGTGGGACGCGGGCCAGAGCGACGAGGGTGTCAGTGCGCTCACGCCCAGCCGGTGACGCGCCGAGGATATGCAACCCATCGCGGATCTGTAATTCCTTGAGATCGCAGAGGTGATTGTCAATGGCTTGCAGGGCATCAGCGGCATCACCGCGAACGTCGAAACCGAAGTCTTTGTCGAGCCCGAGACGGGCTGATGTCGCGAGGATTTCCTTCTGCAGATACTTGCGTCGTGGTTCATCGAGACCGGCTGCTTCGAAGTACTCATCGACAAGCACCTCCAGTTCTCTCAGCGGGCCATAGGTTTCCGCACGCGTCATCGGTGGCATGAGGTGGTCGATGATGACAGCGGATGTGCGCCGCTTGGCCTGGCTCCCTTCACCCGGATCGTTGACGATGAACGGGTAGATGTTGGGCAATGGGCCCAGCACGGCTTCCGGGTAGCAAGCTTCGGACAATGCTAGGGCCTTGCCCGGCAGCCATTCGAGATTACCGTGCTTGCCGAGATGCACGACGGCTTGTGCGCCATAGACGTGACGCAGCCAGAAATAGAATGCAAAATAGTTGTGCGGCGGCACGAGGGCTGGATCGTGATAGGTTTCTTTCGGATCGATGTTGTAGCCACGCGCGGGCTGAATGCCGACAACGACGTCGCCATAGGTTTTTGCGGCGACGGCAAAGCCCTCGCTTGTTGCGAATGGGTCTTGCTGCGGTGGTCCCCAGCGTTCGTTGACAGCCTCGCGCATGGTTGCCGGTAGCTGAGCGAAGAGTTCGTCATAAATAGGGAGAGGCAGCCAGTCCGTAATGGTGCGTCCATCGATGCCGGCATTGGTTGCGCCTGACTTCAGCTCTTCAATCAGCGCGTTGCCATCGGCTGGGATGTCGGCCGTGGCATAACCGGCATCGCGCATTGCAGTGAGGACGTTGATGGCGCTCGCGGGTGTATCCAGTCCAACACCATTTGCCAGTCGGGCGTCGCGGTTCGGATAGTTGGCAAGAAGGATTGCAATCTTGCGATCAGCGATCGGTGTCTGCCTGAGCTCGGATAGAGCTTTGGCCTGCTCGGCCACGAACCGGGCCCGGTCGTCGTGAGGCTCGGCGCGAACAACGTAGTGCTCAGTATTGTCGTCATAGACAGCATCTGCCTTGAAGGAAATGGCTCGGGTCAGGATGCGGCCGTCAACTTCGGGCAAGGCCACGTGCATAGCTATATCGCGTGCCGAGAGGCCGCGGGTGCCGTCAGCCCAACCGGCCTGGTTCTCGCTGGACAAGACAACCTGCAAGACAGGACAGCCGAATTCTCCCAGTATGCCACCAGCTGCATCGTCGCCGGGTTTGGTCGTCGCAAAGGCTGTTGTGTTCAGAATAACGTCGGGCTTTGCTTCGCCAATGATCCTTCGCACGGTTTCTGCGCAAACCGGATCGCGCAGACTTGCGACGTAAACAGGTATTGCTCGCAGGCCCTGTTGGTTCAGTTGTTTGACAAGCGCATCGATCGCAGCCAGATCGCCAGACTGGAACAATGCGCGATAGAAGATGATGCAGGCGGTTGGCACGTCGTGCGGAGTATCTGTCCTGCTGTCACCATAGATGCCGGCTTTGAGCAATGGGCGCGCAGGTGGTGGAAGCTCATGGCCACCCAGATGAGCGTCGAGGGCTTCGAGAAACAGATCTGCGTTCTCGGCACCACCTTCCGTCATGTAGCCCCACAGTTGATCACGGAAGTCAGCGCTGACGGTTGAAAATTCTTCCAGCGCATGATCGGGCTTGTCGTCACCCGGCAGAACAACTAGGTCGAAGTCACCATGCCGTGCGGCGTTGGACAGGCGCTCAAGACCATAGGGCCAATAGGTTTTACCGCCGAGCAATCGCACCACAACAATCTTGGCGAGACTGAGTGTTTTCTCGAGGTAGAGGTCGACGGAGTAGTTGTGCTTGAGCTGAAGCCAGTTGGCGAGGCGTAGGGATTTTGCGTTTGCGTTGGGGGCTGTCTGCTGTAGGCGACTGGACTGGACCTGTGACAGCAATGCGAGTTCCGTATCGGCAGCGGAGAGCACGACGATATCGCCCGGTGTCTGGCCGATGTCGCGAGGTTCGCTGCCATCATCGATGGTGCCGGATTGTGCAACCAGCAAGTGCAACCTGGTTCTCTCCTAATTCGTCGTACGGTAAGCAGGAACTGAGCAACCGGTTCCAACGTTTGTTTCTTGTTGCCATCGCACTGCTATGGTGTCAGGCGACCGACCAGCCAGTCTGGATCGTGTGCGTGAAATACCGCGCCAATCGCAAAGGCTCGGGAAAGCTGGATGTCGTCGAAGCCATCGAGCTCCGCGGGCTTGAGATTGCCGTCGGCATCGACCTCTTGAACGACGGGCGAGGTGACCAGCTCGATCGTATCTGAGCGATTGCTTTCAATTCGACCAAGCGCTGTCTCAACAATAAAGTCTGCTCGATTAAGGAGCGGCAGAACCTGGTCCGTGACCTCGTCCGGCGATTGGACCAGGAACGGCTTGACCTCGTTGTTGTTCTCCGCCTCGCAGGTGCGCAAAAGTACGCGGGAGTAGGTACGCCCTGTAGCCAGATCCGTGAGCGTTGCGGATCGCTTCGTCGGATCAATCGCGTTTTCGTCCGGACCAACCACCGTTACGCTTTCGTTTTGGTCCAGTTTGGCGCGGCCCCGTGGAATGACAAGCGCAACGGCCATCATGCGCTTCTGTTCATCTCCGAGTGTGAGGCCGAAGGCACGCATACGATCATGCTTCTTGACGCGGACGCCATGTCCATCTTCTGCGCGCCCGGTCACCCAATCGGTGTCTTCTGATACGTCAACGATCTCTTTCGCATCGAAGCTTGCGGATGCGCCAGTGGAACCCATCACCCATCGACCTGCGCGATGGTCCAGTGTTTCACGCACAAAGGCCGCGATCTGATCAGGCTCTGGTGCGAGACGAAAGCTGGTGGCGCCCAGCTGCGCCATCCGCCCAGGCAGGGCGTTCCAGATCGCGACTTTCTGATCATCGTCGAGACTGATCCAGTTTGTAATCTCGTTGCGGTCGCGGCCGCATCCCGTGCACAGACCAGCGTCGTCGTTCATCGTGCAGATGCCGACGCAGGGGCTGGGCGGCAATCGCTTTGTTGTCGTTGCTGCTGGCGCGGCATCGTTCATACCAGTTCCCCCTGCAGAGCCGTTTCGATGGCACTTTGATTGAGGCCCTTGAGACCGATGACAACCAGTTGTCCCTTGCGCGTTTCATCATCTCGCCAGCGGCGGTCAAAGTAAGAGTCAATGCGTGGTCCGACGGCCTGAAGCGCCAAGCGCATCGGCTTGCCGTCGACCTCGATGAAGCCCTTGGCGCGCAGAACGTCGTTTTCGACTATCATATCCATCACGCGCTGCTCGAATGCCTTGACATCTCCAACAGGTGGCACATCGACGACAAAGCTTTCGAAGTCGTCATGGTCGTGTTCGTGATGGTGATGATCATCATGATCGTCGTCATGATGATGGTCATGGTCATGGCCGTGTTCATGGTGGGACTTGCGGGTCGCAAGGTCTGTCTCCGCACCGATGCCCTGGCCGATGATCAACGCAGACGGCAACTTGCCTTCGACGGCTCGCACGACTTGGGCGGCTTCGCGTTTCTCCCGGCCGATCATTTCCGTTACGTTTTCGACGACGTCGCCCTCAACCAGATCAGTCTTATTGAGAACGATGAGATCAGCGCAGACCAGCTGGTCTTCGAAGAGTTCGTGCAGGGGGCTTTCGTGGTCGAGATTGTCGTCGGCTGCGCGTTGCGCTTCAACCGCCTGGACGTTGGCTGCAAAGCGTCCGTCAGCGACAGCCGGCGTGTCGACGACGGTGACAACACCATCGACAGTAACTCGTGCCTTCACCTCTGGCCAGTTGAAAGCCTGAACCAGCGGTTGAGGCAAGGCGAGGCCGGATGTTTCGATGACAATATGGTCCGGCGCCGGTTGGCGTTCGAGCAGCATTTCCATTGTCGGAATGAAATCGTCGGCAACAGTGCAGCAGATGCAGCCATTGGCCAGTTCGACCACATCGTCGACTTCGCAGGCAGCGTCGCCGCAGTCGCTGAGTAGTGAGCCATCAACGCCGACGTCACCGAACTCGTTGACGATCAGAGCGATGCGCTTGCCTTCTGCATTGGCCAGCAAATTGCGGATCAGGGTCGTCTTGCCAGCTCCGAGGAAGCCAGTGACGACGGTAGCGGGAATGCGTTCTGCCATGTGTTTCTTTCCGTCCAATCAACCTTGGAATTCTAAATTCAGGCGTTGTCTTTCAGCGAACTTCTACATGCGGACCCCGTGGGTCCCGTTGTTCCCATCCGGCTCGCTCGAGTTCCGGATCGAGGTGATATTCTTCCGGCCAGCCGATGCAGAGGCAGCCGATGAATGACCAGCTTTCGGGTGCATCAAGCGTTTTTGCGAGTGCGTCGATGTCGAAGATTGAGACCCAACCCAGACCAAGCCCACGCGCTGATGCAGAGAGCCACATCGTCATCACTGCGCATACGGATGAGTAAACCAATGCTTCAGGCATCGTACTGCTGCCAAGGCCGGAACCCTTAGCGGTGCTCGTGTCACAGAAGACGGCAAGCTGAACAGGAGCTTCCCTCAGGCCAGCTAGTTTAAGTCCGGCATAGACTTTGGCTTGGTCGCCCTCATAACCTTGCAGTGCCTTTGCGTTCGCCGCTTCGAAATTGGCCAGGACATCGGCGCGGATCGACTTGTTCTGAAGGCGTAGGAATCTAGTGGGCTGGCTGAGGCCGACAGAAGGGGCTGTGCATGACGTTGCCAGGATCTCGGTAATAGAGTCTTCATCGACAGGCTTGCTGAGAAATCGCCTAACATCACGACGCTGTCGAAACAGCGCATCCAGCTCGCGGACGAAGGCAGCATTCATGCCGTCAGGGTGCACTGCCTGCACGATCGTATCCTTAGCCGGGAGTGCCATTAGTTGCGCCCGCCTGATGGTGAACGCGTATTGGCGCCAGTTGGAACACTGTCTGCGCATGATTGGGCCGCGTATGATTGGGTCAAGCAGCGCATCGGCAGATCAATCCCTCAGTTGAAGGATGTCGGATAACCGCCGCATTCGGTCAATGCATGTTGACCTTGCGCTGAACGGCAACCCGGAACACCCCGTCCGAATTCAAACCTCATGTGTTGGCAGGTCTCCTGGCTCGCGGATTTAGCAGCTCATCCCGCCTTCCCAGTCTCACAGGACCAGTGGCATTTGGGTGAGCCTTTCCGCTTACAGTCGCGGGGGCGGCCTCGGCTTTGGCCCCATCTGGCAGTTGGGCCTTACCGTGTTCCCTTTTCATGCCCGATGCTTTGCAGCTGATCAGGCAACCAACGTGAATCGAGTATGCGAGAAGTGAGATGCTGTCAATTGATCATCTTAATTATCGCCTTTGATTTACGCTGATACGACGGGACTTGGCGGTATCGCGACTTGCCAGATCCACAGCAACCCGCTAACCGAGCGGCCATGTTTAACGATCTTCAAGATTTCGCGCAGAAGCTCGCAGTCCTGCCGAAGGCCGATGTTGAGGCTCGCGAGCGGGCACGTGTTCGCCAGGCGCAGTTGACCAAGCCTCCGGGATCGCTTGGCCGTCTTGAAGAGCTTGCAGTGTTCCTGGCTGGCTGGAGCGAGAGCGGTCAACCATGTGTGGATAACGCGAAGACCGCCATTTTTGCCGGAAATCATGGTGTGACCGCGCAGGGTGTTAGTCCTTATCCATCTGAGGTGACTGCCCAGATGGTCGCGAACTTTGAGAATGGTGGGGCTGCCATCAACGCGATCACAGCAGCAGTTGGTGCCGAGTTGGACGTTTTTGGCCTGCGTCTCGAAAGCCCGACAGGCGATAT
>JBCDBQ010000289.1:0-8766 GCA_039183375.1 Pseudomonadota bacterium | reverse complement strand
GATGTCGCCGCGCGGAGATCCAAACGGCTTCGTCGATCGTGCTCTGGTTGAGCATGGTCTGACAAGACAGGTTGCGATGACCATCAATAGTTTTTCGTCGGCACCACTACTACTAGCTAACTCCGACCTCATACTAACCGCACCCAAGAGGATCGCGGACACATACGCGCCCCTCTATGACATTGTCACGCGACCAGCGCCGTTTTCAGGACCGCGCTCCTACGCATCGGCCACTTTGGTCTGGCATGCCAGGCTTGGTTCACATCCGGCTCATGTGTGGTTCCGGGATTTGTTGGCCGATATAGCAAGCACGCTGGATTAGATTTGAGCCAACGAATACAGGACGGTCATCACCGAAAAATGCTGTCGGTTCGATGCAACGATCACATTCCTTATCAATTTTCTCCTGATCAGACAGCGGCCATGCCTAGGTCGAGAAAAATGCCACCAAGCGGTCAACTATCGTGGAAGCGATCAACCATCAGTACCGGCCGAACTGATGACCTTCCGAGCCAGTGGAAGCACAGCATCGGCGATAACTGCCTGTCCTTCAGCTGCTGGAGAAAATGCTCCTCCGAAAATACTGGCATTCAAGAGGTCAGCAGTCCGTTGCTTTTACGTCTGCGTCGGAGGCGCTGGCGGACATCGCTCGATAGGTCGATATGAGCAGTCAGAAATGCATAATTCGATGTTCTCATCCAACGCTGTCATTTTGCATATGGACAGTATGGTAGCCATTTGCGCCCGGTCCAACGTGGTAGCCAAACTCGCCTTGCAAGCGAAATACGGTTTCCCTCAATGGCGGCGCAAATACCACGAGCTGCAAGTTGCGCACGACGAGCCATCTCAATTCGCCAACCGTGGTGGTCTGCGGTCTTGCGCATTAGGTTATCAAACTTCTACCAACAGTCTCGGCGCGTGCAGAGCGCTATGGGTTGCGTCGATAGCCAGAAAAGCCATCCAAACCAGTCTGGTTTTCTGCTCCACGAATGATTCGGCTGTCACTTCTCACAGCAGTCTTTGCGCGAGCTGTCAGGACTTGTGTGACGTCAGCACATCCGGAATATCTTGGGAGTATCTCTTGACCGAGTGTCTTTAAGGCTCATCCACGCCACAGAGGAGTGCGACCCTGAACGTTTAGCTGAAGCTTTTGACCGCATCGTCAGAGACATCCAGCATTAGCCCCCTAAGCGATATTCACCCTAAGAGAAGATCAGGATCGTGCTCTCTGGATTGCATAGCGAAGACAGCATAGCTGAACTGTGCCGACAGGAAAGTAATCGAGCCATGTTAGGCAGAGCCGTGGGCAAGTATATCGATACTTTGGACGATGCATCCTTTGGAGCGGCAAGCCAGGTCTCGCGAAAGTTTATCTCGCAATTTGATCCACCGCGCAGCGGGCTAGCGCAATGAAGGACAAAGCACTATTTGCCCATGCTAACGACTATCTAGTCGACACCGCAAACGGCATCACCTTGGCTTACAGGGTCTGTCCACTGAAATCTCGGTGTTGCCCTCACGTACTGCAGCGCCGGATTGTGATACATATTCACGAGGGTGCGCGCGATGTTGCACGCCAGATTACTGAATCTGACACGGTCGAAGAAACCCGACAGCATCGCAAGAAAGTCGAGATGGCATTGGCACATCTCAAACGCATCCTGCGCATGGATCACATCCAAGGCTCTGTTAGGACCGATAGAGATCAGAACGCGTAGGTGGTAGCGGTGAGACCCCCTTTGCACTCTTGCTTGCAACCGTTTGAAAGATACGCGCCGAGCCTCTTTTGAAGGCCAGTGAGCAGCCCGCTAAATAGGCGACCCAAATGCGATATGTTTCCGGGCCGACAATAGCGATGGCCTCTTCCTGACGCGCGGTCAGGCGTTCACACCAGTGCTTCGTTGTCAATTCATAGTGTTCACGCCAACCTTCAACATCGTGAACTTCGAATCCAGCGATCTCCATATGCTGAACGGTATTGCCGATGTCATCCAGCTCCCCACCCGGAAAGATGTACTTCAGAAGCGCGCGCTGTTCCGGTCGCTTTGCAAAGCTCGCTTTCTTACGTTTGCCACGACGCGTGATGCCATGGTTCAGAAACAGCCCATCTTCGGCGAGGAGGCTGCGAATTTTCCGGAAGTAAGTGGGGTACGCTTTAACACCAATTGCCTCGTACATGCCTATCGACGAAATTTTGTCGAAGGACTCATTGATGTCGAGATAATTTTGCAGCCGCACCTCAACTCTGTCTGCAAGGTCCAAGCTGGCAATGGTCTCTTTCGCGAGGTCATACTGCTCTTGTGAAAGCGTTACGCCAACAGCTTGCACATTGTAGTGTTGCGCCGCATAGCAAATGAGGCCGCCCCAACCGCAGCCAATATCGAGCAGGCGATCTCCTGCCTTCAGGCGCAACTTGCGGCAGATCATCTCCAGTTTATCTTGCTGAGCTTGGTCGATCGAGTTTGACCAATTCGTGAAGTATGCGCAGGTGTAGATCATGGCCTCGTCAAGAAAGAGGCGATAGAAGTCGTTTGAAACGTCGTAGTGGAACTGAATGTATCTCTTGTCATCGCGATTACTTTTGTGGATGCCGACCTCGTCACCCTCATAGCCCCGGCTTGCATTAGGATTATCTGATGGTCCGAATAGAAGCGGCGCAGCCTCTCTTAGAAGTACAAGTTTGTTGATTTTTTTTAGTTGCTTCCGAGTTTCCTTGCCACTTAGCCGTTCGCCAAGTTCCAGTATCGAGCCCCCTTCGACATCGATGCGGCCATGAGCGTAATGTCGGATCAGTCTGTCCAGCGATGGCCAGCGCATCATTGAGGTTAGCGCCCCGGGACTATTGATTGCGATAGACAGGTCGCTTGTAACATTGCGCCCGAGAGGGTGCCGGCTGCCATCCCACAGTCGTACCGATGCGTCGATGTCCAACTGTTGACCGATTTGCTCTATGACCCGCTTGGCAGCAGCCAACCGCTTGTCCGGTTTCGATCCATCAAGTGATGCCATTGCTTCTCACTTACAATTAGACGTGGCGCTGCCGTGTCCTCAGAGCATGTGCAGCGGAGCTCGCAGTCAGCATTTGCATAACATAGATTGTTGCTCCTCTGGATTCGTCTGCAGTAATGGCCGCAGGGGAGCCGAACGTCTTGCGTCCAATTATTGATTGTTTCGGGAATTTTGATGTCTAGCGGGTATCTCTTCCTGGCCAACTTCGCTACAGACCTCCCGCGTGGGGTTACTATTGATCAAAGCGATGGCCTTATGGTCATGGTTAAATTGGGGTTGACGAGCTGTACGATGGCCACAACGATAGCAGTGACTGCAATCGAATCTCCAAGCGGCAAAGGTCCATCAACAGCCGCGATCCCCGCCCCAGTTGAAATACGCGCGGCGATCATACTGGACAATTCTGCAGCAACAGATTCCCAATCATTTCCATCTCCTCCGGACCGGGGGACAGCCACGCCGTCTCCGATGTCGTCGATCTCACTGTAGATTGTGATCCTCGGTAGCATCGTGACGCCGTTCTCGTCGACAGACCAGAGTTGATTCGTTGCGCTCTGATCGACAAGGCAGCTGGTCCAAACCGGCGGAGGAGGTTGTGGCGCCCCTGCCACTGTTCCCGGCGCCACTATTGCTATTGCTATTGCTATTGCTATTGCTATTGCTATTGCTATTGCTATCGCTATCGCTATTGCCACTGCCGCTCCCGCCACTTTCGCCATCAGCGGCAGGGTCTACACTGATATCACCAAAGTCCGAATGGTCACCTATTCCCCCGAACCCCGTCGGGTCGGTCAGGTTGTACGGATTGTTGTAGACATAGCTGTACCGGTTCCAGCTTTGATAGCTGGCCGGAAATGGGACCAGCGGATCGGCAGAGCTAAACCGGCCGATTGTCGGATCATAAACCTGCCCGTTCATGCGCACGAGGCTGACACCGTTGATCATCTCATAACCCGCAATCCCGAGCATCGTGATGCTGCTTGAGAAGCCCACAATCGCCAAGTCCGTCATCGGCTGCCAGTTGATCTGGCGGCGGCGACCCAGGCATCGAAACTCAATTTTTGGACGACGTCGCCAGCGGCGTCGGTCATGGTTTCGGCAGAACCAGGATGATCGCGATGGAGGTAATGAGTGGCCTGCGTATCAGCGCCACTAAACGGCTGCATAATCGTCACTACCGCGACGCCACCAATCTAGTGCTTGAGCATCCGGTCACCCTTAGTCTGCGTGATCCGCCCCAAGGCCTTGCCGCCGACATAGAGCATTGTGACAGTGCCGATGCTAGATGTGTCGACTTTGCGAAAACGGCGATGCTTCGGACCGTAAGAGAAGGTGACTGCCGTGGTGCCCTTGGTGATCGTCTCGGCTTTTCGGAAGCAATGTATGAAATGGTGCTGCCAACACCCGACGTCAAGTTACCATAGGCGTCGTAACTTGAGTTCGCATTCTTGACGCCGACAATGGCGGTGACGGCATGAGCACCCGGATGGCCGGATGAGTAATTATCATCGGGCTGGCCGTAAGTAAAACTGCCAACGTCCGACTTGTTGGTAATGTTAACCTTGGCATCATAGCTGACAGTTGTGGTCGCAGTGGTGCAGGACACCGTGGTGTCAACCTGCACAACACTGCTCTCTGCTCCGCTAGGAGTCACGCCAGCTTTTCCTGCCGTCGCGCCAACGACATAGTCCAGTTCGCACCGCGCACGGACTCAATCATGGCAAGACTGCCCAACAGCATTGGTGCAACCACACCCAAACACGTTGCAACCGAGATGGCACTGCACATACTCGCCTACAATATGAAGCGAGTGATCGCCATCATTGGAATGCAGGAGCTGCTTAAGGCCATCGCGGCCCTATCGTTGTGGTTTTCAGCGATAGTAATGGCAAACCAAAGAGTCCGAAGCCAACAAAGCCCTTGCAAAGCGACTCAAACCGAAAACACCAAAGCTCAACCCGGGACCGCTGTTCCCAAACAGACAGATTGATCCAGGAACGTTCTCGCACACCCTCTCCACTTAGCGGACGAGCCGTTCGCGGTTAACTTGAGAAATTCAAGATCCAGCCGAAGTGAAGAGCAACTTTCTACATGCTCAACAGCTAAGGTATTCTAGACCGCTCGATCTGCGAATTCTTTACAAGCATCGGCCGAAAGGGCGTGAAGTCGCGATACGCCACCCAATACTAAGCTCGATGTTTTGCAGCGCTGCCGCAACATAGGTATCAAGGACATTCAGATATTAGGACTGTTCTATCGGACTGGCACCGTGGTGCAGGACGACGCGCTGGCTATCAACCCATCGAACATCTATCGCCATATCAAATGCTAATGAAAGCTTGTCCGCAGTCAGAACTTCTTCGCGCATCCCAGTTGCGAGCAACCGACCTTCTTTCAGTAAGACAACGTTATCGGCCCACTTTGCCGCGTAGTTCAGGTCATGCAAAACGACCACAACCCCTTTTCCCGATTTAGGCCTCGATATCCCATGAAGCTTTGACATGAGCTCTAAGGCATATTTCGGATCTAGATTGTTCAGGGGCTCGTCAAGAAGTAACCATGGAGTTGATTGGGCATAGCACATGGCAACAAGCGCGCGCTGCCTTTGACCACCAGAGAGCTCATCGATATATCGTCCCGAGATACCTGCCAGGTCAAACAGCTTGATGGTCTCAGCAACAGTCCTTGTGTCATCTTCTGTTGGCCGACCACGATGATGTGGCCAGCGGCCAAAACCCACAATCTCATGAACTTTAAGCCGAGTGACCATATGAGATTGTTGCTCAAGTAAGGCTAGCTGCATTGCGAGCTTGTCGATCGACGTTTTGCTCACATCCAAATCATCAATTGTGATATTGCCCCGTTGGATTGGAAGAATCTTTCCAATCAAGTTCAATAATGTAGATTTACCAGCACCGTTCGGTCCTACGAGCGCTGTGATGCCAGAAGATGGTATCGTCACTGTCAACGCGTCGATGATCTGCTGATTGCCAATCTTGTGGCATAGATTAAGGATCCTGATCATGCGGTGCGCCTCCGAAACACCAGTGCCAAGAACAGCAAACCGCCGAGGGCCTCAATGACGAACGCGAGGGCTGTCTGAGTTGCAAACAGGCGCTCAAACGCGAGCTGTCCGCAGACAAGAGTGACAGCGCCCAACAGCCCCGATACAGGCAGTAAGATCGCGTGGTGATACGATGCCACCATCACGCGTGCCAAGCTGGCGATTAGAAGTCCCAGGAATGTAATGGGACCGACGAGTGCCGTGCTAACTGCGCTCAGTACTGATACTGTCGCCAGGCCAATCAGTAACAGACGTCGATGGTTCACGCCTAAACTTGATGCTTTCGCCCGACCGAGAAGCATCACATCAAGTTGAGGGCTCAACCAGGCGATAAGGGGAAAGGCCATGAGCAGCGCGATAGTTGAGTACGCAAGATTTGTTTCATCGATCGTACCAAAACTCGCGAACATTTCGCCCTGAAGAATGGCGAATTCGGATGGATCTAACAGTCTTTGAACGAACGCGCTGAGTGAGCGCAACAACATGCCGATGACAACGGCAACGAGAAGGAGGCGTGTAACATCGCTACTACCGCGAGCTAGCACCGTCGCAAATAACATGGCTGATAACGATGCCATTGCCACGACCTCGCCGGTGAACTTGAGGCCAGGTGGGATGCTTGAGAAGGCAATGCCACCGAGAAGCGCAATCAGGGCCGATTGAATGAATACGAACAGCGCATCAAATCCCATGATGCCTGGGGTCAGTATTCGGTTCATTGCCAGCGTTTGGAGAATGACTGTCGCAACGCCAACGCTCAAGCCGACAATGATCAACCCCCAGATCTTGACTAGCCTCAACTCTATGATCAGCGTGTTCCAGTTGTTGGCGCCAATCGTAACGAAAGCGAGGGCACTGGCGAATAGGATAAGCGACAGAGTGAAGATGGTCAGCCTGTCATTCATTGGTCTTAGGGCTCAACAAGAACCATAGGAAAAGTGCTGCGCCAACAATTCCAACAATCGTCGCTGCAGGGATTTCGAAAGGGTAGCGAAGCAGGCGACCGACGATGTCTGCGCCAAGGACGACGGTTGCGCCTAGCACGCCGACAAGAGGCAGCGTGGTCCTGAGATTGTCACCGTAGAGGCGCGAGACAATGTTCGGCACAACCAGACCGACGAAAGGGATGGCGCCAACTGTTACAACGACGACCGCACTTGTTACCGAAACCGCTGCCAATCCAAGGATCGACAGCATTGCCAGATTTACGCCCAGGCTGAGCGCTCGTGTTGCGCCCATGCCGATAATCGTCAGTTGATCTGCAACCAAGTAAGTCAAAGCCGCCGCCGCGCCGCCCAACCACAACAACTCATACCGACCCGACAGAACACCCGACATGTCTCCCAGCAGCCAAGCTCCAACAAGCTGCAACATGTCATAGCCCCATGCGATCCACATGGCGACCGCGCCGATAATGCCGCCGTAAATGAGACCAACTAGCGGGACCAGCAATGGATCATGAACTGGCAGCCTCCGCACCATTGCCAGGAACAAGCCAGTCCCCAGGAGTGCTGCCGACGCCGCCACGATCATTTTGGTCAGGATCGGCGCTTCGGGAACGGCAATCGTAATTAAGACGAGCCCAAGCACTGCAGCTTCCGTCGAACCTGTCATGGAAGGTTCAACAAACCGATTGTGCACCATTTGCTGGATCACAACCCCTGCAACTGCCAAAGAAGCACCTGCCAATATTGTCGATAGTGTTCTCGGAATCCGGCTTGTGGTCAGTATGAACCAGTCTTGTGCACCAAACTCAATCGCGCCAATCGAGATGCTAAGACCACTCATAAGTAAGAGCAGTAAAGTACCAAATCCGGCAGCACGGACGGCCGGATACCTATCGCTTTTCGAAGGCATCAGTGAGTATCTGTATGGTGGCAAGCAATGACGTGGGCCCGCCGCCGGCAAGATAGATGCCGGCCGAGTTCAGGTATACGACGCGATTGTTTACCCAGGCCTTTGTGCGTCTGACCAGAGCGTTATCAAGGGTCGCCTTCGCGGCGGGACCCGACTGTCCAATGGCGGCACTTCGATCCACGACCAAGAGCCAGTCGGGATCAACTTTGGCGATGTATTCGAAGGATACGACCTCACCATGTCTGTTTTTTGCACTTGTCTCGGTCGCAGGCGTGATGCCGGCTTCATCGTGTATCCAGCCAAATCGAGAGCCTCTGGCGAATGCGGTTACACGCGCACCGTTTGTCAGCAGAATTAGGGCCCTCCCTTCATTTTTTGCCGCGTCGCGCAGACGTGCAAGTCGCGATGCAAGCTTCGCGATGAGGGAGTCTACTTTGTTGGCAACGCTAAAGATCCGGCCATACACACGGAGGTTGTCCCGCACTTGTTTGAATGGATCCTCACCCCAAATGGTCATGTCAATTGTCGGTGCAATCCGCTTTAGTCGCGGAACAATCCTGTGCGACCTTCCGCCGGCAATGATCAAAGCCGGCTTCATTCTAATCAGAGCTTCATAGTCGGGCTCAAAAAGCGTTCCAATCGATGCCGTTGTGGCGAGTGGCTGTCTGAGATAATCCAACCGGCGCGGTTGTGGCGCGCCGGCGATCGGAATGCCAAGTGCAACCAAGGCGTCTGCGGCTGATAGATCAAAAACTACGACAGAGCTTGGGTTTAGCGGTGCGGTATCGTCACCTCTGTAGGTTTTAACCTTTACGCTTTCTGCTTGCGCGACAACG
>JBCDBQ010000288.1:0-8779 GCA_039183375.1 Pseudomonadota bacterium | reverse complement strand
TTAGACGCAACAGTTTCCGTACAAAGTGGGTACAGCCCACGTGAGATGCCGCTCGAACAGTTTTTAAGCAGCCCTGAGCGCGCGAATGGAGCCCTCGTCGCCTCCGTTCAGTTGCGGCGTCCGGCGACACCCGAAGCCTTTCACTTCAAGAAGGTTTCACGCGTGAAGCCAAAAGGCATATCTGTTCTGGCGATTGCAGCTCACCTGCCGCTGAGTGGCGGACGACTTTCAAACGTCCGCGTTGCCTATGGCGCCATGGCACCGACAGCCGTGCGGGCCAAGTCTGTTGAGCGTACCTTGGAGGGTCGCAATCTGGACCACCAGGCCATTGATGCTGCACTGGCAGTCGCTAATGAGAACTGCACGCCAGCGACTGACGCAATTGCAACCGATTGGTACCGGCTTGAAGTGCTGCCGGTTCACCTGCGGCGTCTGCTGGAAAGCGCAAGGGGGGCAAACGCCTAGCGATGACAAAGAAACCGATCGAATTTCAACTGAACGGTGCCGATAAGGCCGTCATGCTGGAAGGCGGCGTTACACTGTTGGAAGTCCTGCGCACTCACCTCGGTGACACGACGCCGAAATATGGTTGCGGCCAGGGAACCTGTGGTGCCTGCACCGTCCTCATCGATGGTGAGCCGATGCTGTCGTGTTTGACCCTGGCTGAGCGCGCGCAAAGTCGAAAAATTGAAACTTTGGCCGGTCTTCATGACGGAGAGGCTCTGCATCCGCTGCAGAACGCGTTCATGGAGCATTTCGCAGCACAGTGTGGTTTCTGCACGCCCGGTATGTTGATGGCAGCCAAGGCACTGCTCGACAAGAATCCATCACCAACACGGGACGAGGTGATTGATGCGATTTCCGGCAACATCTGCCGCTGTACAGGTTACGAGCCAATCGTCAACGCCATTTTGAGTGTCGCTTCTCGGCGCGGGGCGCCACTGGCAGGAGGTGCGCGATGATGGAGTTTCGCAAAGATATTTTCGCCGACGAGCGCGATGACAATCTTAATGAAATCGGCAAGCCGACTCAGCGCCAGGATATGATCGGTCACGTCACAGGCCGCACGAAATACTTCGATGACCACCTGGTTGCGAACGCGCTGCATTTGAAGGCTGTACGGAGCCCTCATCACAGCGCGCGTATCAGGAACATCGACACCAGCGCCGCTGAACGCATGCCAGGCGTGCGCATTATTTTGCGTGGATCCGATGTGCCGGTGAACCTCAACACGCTTTTGAGCCTATTACAATTTGGTCGTGATGACGAGCCAACCCTGGCTGTCGACATGGTGCGCTATGTTGGAGAGCCTGTCGTTGCCGTCATCGCTGATAGTGAGGCTGAGGCTTTGGCGGCGGTTGACAAGGTCCGTGTCGACTACGAACCACTAACTCCGGTGTTTGACGTTGAAGAAGCGTTGCGGCCGGGTGCGCCTGAGGTTAATCCGGCCTATCCCAACAACGCGTTCATTTATCACGAGAAGTACGACCATCAAAAGCTACGTTATGGCGATGTTGAGCAAGGCTTTGCTCAGGCCGACCACGTGGTCGAAGAGCGCTACCAGATGTCCCCCATCGAGCACGCGCCAACCGAAACGAACGGCTGCATTGCGGCACCTGAAAATGATGGTCGCTATGTCTGTTATACCTGCACGCAGGCCCTGTTCTTTTCACTCGATACGACGTCGAAGATCCTCGATGTCCCATCCAACAAGCTGCACTTCATCGGTGGAACGGTGGGCGGAGGTTTCGGCGGCAAGGTCGATACGTTGACCGAGCCGCTGGCAGTTCTCGGCGCGATGAAGACTGGCCGACCTGTGCGTTATGTCTTCAATCGTCAGGAAGAGATGCAGGTCGGTTCACCCCGCGGTGCAGAGCGCATTTACATGAAGGACGGCGTCATGAACGACGGGCGTATCATCGCGCGTCACATGCGGGTCTATATCGATGCTGGTGCCTACACACGGCTGAGCAGTTATGCGGGCCACAAATGTACAGCGCATTTACCCGGCCCCTATACGATCCCAAACGTGAATACCGATGTCTATTGCGTCTTTACCAACCGCACTCCATCGACAGCAATGCGCGGCTTTGGCGTGACGGGTGTCGACTTCGCTATCGAAGTGCAAATGGACAAACTGGCAAAGCGCATTGGAATGGACCCGATCGAGTTCCGTATCCTCAACGCCTACCGTGACGGTGATATGAAGGCGCATCGACGTGAGGCGAAAAATTGCGCGTTGATTGAGTGTTGTCAGGTCGCGGCTGAGAAAGCCAGTTGGCCAATCCGTGACGAGTATAAGCGCATGTCGTCACGCACCGATGGTGGAGGTTCTCGTGCGCAGATCCCGCCCACTTCGATTCAACCGGTCACGGCGCCACCCCCGCCGCCTGTTGCAGCGTCAGGGCATTCGGAGCCGCAGCCGGCGGTGGCAGCCGCTGGTGGTGCAAATCAAGGGTTTGGCTCGGCGCCGTTCTCATCGATATTCGGAACCCGGAGGCGTTGATATGGCCAAGCATCGCGGAAAAGGCGTTGCCGCAATCAATTATCCCATCGGTATGAACCTCGGTGGAGATCCGAGCCAGGCCTTGGTTCATTCCAATCCGACGGGCAAGTTTACGGTGGCGTTGTCATCCATTGATCTGGGTCAGGGCATGAAGTCGGTTACCCGTCAGATCTGCGCTGAAACACTCGGTGTTCCGGTCAGTGATGTCTACGTCGATACGGCAGATTCCGACACCGGTCCTCACTGCATGGGGAGCTTTGCATCGCGCGGCACTCACCGTGTTGGCAATGCCGTCATCGCGGCAGCAAAGGAAGCACGTGGCGTGATGATGGAAGCCGCGGCCGAAGAGCTGGAAGTTGATGCCAGCGATCTCGTAACGGACGGCCAGGGCAACATCCATGTGCGTGGTGCACCGTCACGATCTATTTCAACGCGTGACGTCGCGATTGCGGCTCAGTTCAAACAAGGGCGTACGATCTCAGGTCGTGGGATTTTTCTTGTGCCCCTCTCCGATGTTGACCCTGAAACCGGCGAGATGAGCCCGGTGACCTGCTATGCCCATGCCTGCCTGGTCGCCGAAGTCGAGGTGGATGACGAGACGGGTGAGGTCGAAATGATCTCAATGAATAGTGCCTACGAGTTGGGCCGCGCCTTGAACCCAAAACTTGTCGAACAGCAGTTAGTGGGTGGCGCCTGGATGGGTGTCAGTCACGCGCTCTACGAGACGCCGGAACCATACTACCCCGACCGCGGTCATGGGCCGACGGATTTCAATGAATACCTGATGCCTGGCGCGGGCGATATCTGCGAGCACAATATTGCCGTACTTGAACGCCCGGCACCGGATGGACCTTATGGCGGGAAAGGTCCTGGTGAGATGTGCGCCAATCCTGTTCTGCCAGCGGTGGCCAATGCGGTCTTCGATGCTGTCGGTGTGCGGGTCGATGAGCTGCCGATCACACCGGAAAAAGTTCTGCGCGGCATCAAGGCAAACAATGGAGCACTGTAACTTTGGCATCTTCACCGACAGACAAGTCTGACCGCGCACACGTACCAACGCGTTGGGCGCGCGCAGCCCGTGCTGTCGAGGCAGATGTTGAACGACAACAATCAGCGCAAGTGGAGCGGACAGAGGTGCCAGGCGTGTCGTCGCCCGCCCCGCCATCGCAGAGCCAGCCGCCGTCGCCTCTCCCGGCAACCAAGCAGATGCCGTCAACACCAGAAGAGACCGAGACCAAGCTTCGTGATGACGCGCGCTACATTGCTGACAATGACTTTGCCACAGTTATCTTTCTGGCGCTCAAGCTGGGCAAGCCATTGCTGTTGGAGGGGGCACCTGGCGTTGGCAAAACAGAAGCAGCCAAAGCACTGGCCAGCATGCTCGGGCGCGATCTCGTTCGTCTGCAATGCTATGAGGGGATCGACTCTGCAGCAGCACTCTACGAATGGAATTATCCGCAACAGTTGCTGGCAATGCGCCGTAGCGATGGTGATAACATCGACCTCTACGGCGATGAGTATTTGATCGAGCGACCACTTCTTCAGGCCCTTCGCAAAGCCTCCCGGACGGTTCTTCTGATCGATGAGATTGATCGTTCTGATCACGAGTTCGAAGCATTTTTGCTGGAGTTTCTGTCCGACTTTCAGATCTCAATTCCCGAGACTGGGGTGCAGAGAGCAGCCGAGCGCCCTGTGGTTGTCCTGACATCGAACCGCACGCGGGAGTTACATGAGGCTTTGCGCCGGCGCTGTGTCTATCACTGGATCAATTACCCAGCGCCGCAACGGGAAGCTGAGATCATCATGATGCGGGCGGGGCATGTGGCAAGCCGTGCGGCGCGCGCCGTCGTAAGTGCAGTTGGAGAATTGCGAGATCTACCACTCGCGAAGCCGCCCGGCATTGCAGAGGCGATCGATTGGTCTGAAGGCGCATCATTGCTTGCAGAGCAAGGTGCACCATGGCCGGAAGCCTTGCGAAGGTCATTGGGTTTGGCCCTCAAGGATGAAGAGGATCTTACATTCGCTGAGGATCAGATTGAGTCATTATTGCAACGGGCGGTGCGGTGATGATGGCTGACCGACTTCCAAATGGTGCAGCTCAGTTGAGCGGGTTTGCAGCTGTGCTTCGGCGCAGTGATTTCGCGGTTGCACCCGAGCAGAACATCACGTTTCTCGAGGCCGTCACGCTGCTGGGTCCTGGCCGGATCAATGATGTGCGCTTGGCTGCGCGTGCTGCGTTTGGCCCACCGCCTGAACGTCTTGAAGAATTCGAAGCGCTGTTTCGTGCATATTTCTACGGTGAAGTTGCAGTCTCTCCTGCAACCGCGATGGACCAAGAACCCCCTCGTGCTTTCGACGGCAACGATCAGCCATTCGAAGCTCCTGACCTTGGTGAGTTGAATCCGTCAGGTCAGGAAACCAGCACATCCGAAGTGCTGTCCCAACGAACTTTCGACATTGATGACGACGCATTAGCATTGCGGCGCTTTCGGCGGCAGGCAGGTGAGCGATTGCCAAGGCGATTAGGCCACCGCCGCCGCAGTCAGCGCCAAGGCGATCAGCTTGATGTGCGCCGGATCTTGAAAAACGCGATCCGTAATGATGGCGATGTCAGTAAGGTCCGGTGGCGACGACGGACAACGCGGCAACGTAATGTATTGATCCTGATTGACGTGTCTGGCTCCATGAAGGAACAAACCGATGGCTACATGAGGTTTGCTCACGCCGCAACGCATGCTGCAGATCGGGTTGAATGCTTCACGTTTGGAACAAGGCTGACGCGGGTTACGCGTTCATTGCGCCTCAAGAACCAGGAGCTTGCGTTAGCGCGCGCAGCAGAAACCGTTGCTGATTGGGATGGCGGCACGCGAATAGGTGAGTCGCTGCAGGCGTTTCTCGTTGTTCCGCGGTTTGCCGGTTATGCCCGCGGTGCTCTCGTAATCGTTTTATCAGATGGACTGGAGCGCGGTGATCCTTCAGCTCTTATTGATGCCGTTGGCAAATTGTCCCGACGAGCCTGGCGGATCGTTTGGCTGTCACCGTTGGCCAGCGATCCGCACTACGCCCCTCAGACTACAGCGTTGGCGAAAATTCTGCCCCTGGTCGACGTATTTGATGCTGCCGCTGTGCCAGCTCAGCTTTATAGCAATGCCCTTGCACACGCTTCCGCGAAACGGTTCGAACGGAGGTCTGCGCGATGACCGTGCCCACAGTCGATGCGCATCATCACATATGGCGGCAGGCCGACCTGCCTTGGTTGATGGGACCTATGCAACCCCGCATCTTCGGCCCTTATGACTCGATCCGCCGTGACTACTTGGTTGATGAGTACCTTGAGGATCTCCGAAGCTGTGGTGTCCAGAAGTCAGTTTATGTGCAAGCCAATTGGGCAGCGGATGAGTTCGAAGCCGAGACCGCATGGGTGCAACAAACCGCCGATGAAAGTGGCTGGCCGCATGCCATCGTCGGTTATGCCGACTTCCTTGCTGACGATGTTCGGCCACAGCTTGATCGTCTTGCAAAGTATCCGCTGATGCGTGGCTTGCGCATGCAATTGCATTGGCATGAGAACGAAATGTACCGATTTGCTGCGCGACCTGACCTGCCGGCAGATCCGCTATTGCAGCGTAACGTGGCTTACCTTGCAGACTACGGCTGGGTTTTTGATTTGCAGGTCTTCGCGAACCAGATGTCTGATGCAGCCGCCCTTGCTGCGGCCTGCCCGAAGGTGACGTTTGTTCTTCAGCACGCCGGTATGTTGGAAGACACAAGTGACAGTGGACGGGCTGCTTGGGCGGCCGGCATGCAACGTCTCGCTGCCGAGCCGAATGTCGTCAGCAAGCTATCCGGTTTCGGAACCTTCATTCATCGCAACGATGTAGGCCATGTTCGCGATATGATCGATCAGACGATCGCGATGTTTGGAGCCAACCGTTGCTTATTCGGATCCAACTTCCCAATCGAGAAGCTTTGGACCAGCTATGCGGATCTGATTGCAGCGCACCGCATCGCTGTTGCCCATCATGGCGATGACGTTGCTTCCGCTGTCTTCCACGATACAGCCGTTCGAACCTACCGCCTTGGAGAGACCTGATGGCACATGATGTGCTCAGCAGCGAATTTCGCGACGTCATTGAACCGAATGCACCCGTCCAGTCCATAGTCAGCGGCTGTGAGTTTACGGAAGGCCCGATCTGGCACCCGCACGATCAATTTCTCTTGTTCTCAGACATGCCAGGTGACGTGCGCCGCCGCTGGTCTGCGGCAGACGGTGTCCGCGAAGTCATGAGACCTGCGAACAAGTGCAACGGCATGACGTATGACGCAGCGCTCAATCTGATTGTCTGTGAGCACGCCACATCGTCCCTGATTCGTGAAACGCCGGACGGCCGCCGCGATGTTCTTGCATCTCATTTCGAAGGCAAAGAGCTCAATAGTCCGAACGATGTTGTCGTGCGCTCCGACGGTTCGATTTACTTTACCGACCCCTGGTATGGCCGGATGCCGGTGTTCGGTGTGGAACGTCCACGGGCCTTGGGCTGGCAGGGCGTGTTCCGAATTCCGCCCGGCGGCGGTCAGCCACAGCTGGTTGTTGACCGTTCTCTGTTCGACATGCCGAACGGGCTTTGCTTCTCGCCGGACGAGAAACTGCTCTACATCAACGACACCACACAGGCGTTGATCCGCGTGTTCGAGGTGAATGCCGACGGCTCGCTGGCCCGCGGACGGATATTTGCAACCGGGATCAAATCTGAACGTGAAGCCGGCGTTCCAGACGGCATGAAGTGCGATGAGCTTGGCAATGTCTGGGTCACTGCGCCGGGCGGTGTGCGCGTGTATTCACCCGGTGGCCGCAATATCGGCACCGTGCGCGTGCCGGAGATGGTGGCCAACCTGCACTGGGGTGGCGCTGATTGGCGGACGCTCTACATGACATCGACGACGTCGGTGTACACCGCAACTACGAAGGTCGGACCAAGACGGGAGCCGTTTATGTCTGCAAACCGCACCCACAGCACCCCATCCACTGCGGCTCACAATCCGCAATCGAGTCCCGCTCCGGGCGCCGGCGGCGATCAACTTGTTCTCGATCCGCATCGCTGTGCCTTGATCATGCAAGACCTGCAGAACGATGTCATCATGGATGGTGGCGCCTTTGCAGATTCTGGCGCGCCGGAACATGCCAAGCAACAGAATGTGGTAGCTAATGTTCAGCGCCTCGCCGATGCGTGCCGAAGGTCCGGGGTCATTGTCATCCATATCTGGTTTCTGGTTGATCAAGGCGCGCCCGGACTGACACGCAATGCACCTTTGTTTGACGGATTGGCAGACGCCAACGCCCTTGTTCGAGGGGCTTGGGGCAGCGCTCCGGCGCCTGGTCTTGAGCGACAGCCGGGCGATTTTGTCGTTGAGAAGATGCGGATGAGTGGGTGGGAAGGCACGCAGCTGGAAACGATCCTCAAGGCACACGGCCGAAACATCATTATCAATACTGGAGCCTGGACGAACATGTCCGTTGAGCACACTGCCCGGACTGCGGCGGACAAGGGCTACATTGTTGTCCAGCCTGAAGATTGTTGCTCAACCATGAATGCAGACTGGCACAATGCATCAGTCAATTATGCCGTTCAAAACGTTGCACACGTAACGGATTGCAATTCAGTTATTGCTGCACTGCAAAGATAACTTGAAACTCCTTTTTTAGAGCGCTGCATGAATTCACCGGAAACACTATTAAATCAAAGCGTTCAGGACGAATGATCAGCATTTGCCGAGCAAGTTCAATTGTTGCGCTGCAATATAAATAAATCAAAAAGGATACCGTAGGTTACGCATCAGCGCTGCGCCGCCTCGTTGTTTTCTTCGATGTCTCATATTCTAGCTGTGCGCAATCGGTGGATCTTTCGCCGGCAAGACGCATACAAGATATCCAAAGTGCAAGTGACGCCGCGATCGGCTCAGCATGTACCACGGGAGGAGACGACAACATGAAGAACTTTCTACGTATTGCTGTCGGAGTTGTTGGCACGGCCGTGCTTGCGACATCCAGTTTGGCAGCAGACAAGCTGAAAGTAGGTGTGCTCGCCACACTTGAGGGAACCTACACCGTTCTTGGCGAAGATGGTGTGCGTGGTTTCAACGTTGCATTGAAAAAATTTGGCGGTAAAGCCGGTGGTCGTGACATCGAGGTCATCATCGGTGCAACGGACGCCAGCCCTGACTCTGCGGTCCGTGCGGTCCGTAAGCTCGTCGAGCAGGACAAAGTTGATATCG
>JBCDBQ010000287.1:0-8800 GCA_039183375.1 Pseudomonadota bacterium | reverse complement strand
CTGCATCGCGGTGGTCTCCGAACCATTGTTCCAAGTTTGCGCGCTTATGGCGGCACACATTTTCTCAGTGCCGATACGCCAAGAAGTGGGCAGGTTGTTGCGCTGGCGCGTGACGCGTTGGAGCTCGCCGATGCCCTGTCGCTCAATCAATTCATGGTCGTCGGCCACGACTGGGGTGCACGAGCGGTTTTCGATTTGAGCATTCTTGCGCCGGACCGGCTGTCATCTGCTGTTGCCTTGTCGCTGGGTTGGAAGACACCCAACCACGTTTTGCCGCTTTCACCGCAGCAAGCCCAGGCGTTCTGGTATCAATGGTATTTCGCAACGCGCCACGGCGAGATCGCGTTTCGCGAAGGGTCAGAAGACTTCTGCAAACACCTCTGGCAAACTTGGTCCCCGGCCGGCTGGTTCAACCAAGAGCAATGGAAGTCCGCGTCTGGTGCCTGGTCGAACCCGGATTGGCATGACGTCGTGCTGCACTTCTATCGCAGCAGATGGCGGCCATATCAGCCCGACCCGGATTACGAGAGTGACGAGGCGATTGTCCGCCGCGCAAAGACGATCTCCGTCCCGACGCGGATCATCTATGGCGATGCGGATACATGCTGTCTTGCGGAGATATCCGAAAACTGCGATCCGTTTTTCCCAGCAGGCTATAGTTATGATGTCTTGCCTGGCGTCGGTCATTTTCCGCAATACGAGCAGGCCGATGCAGTCGCAGACCTGATCAACGATTGGCACCAACGCCATACAAACGCATAGTTTCTGGTTCAACCGTCCTCGATTGAAAGATCGAACAGTTAATTGAAAGGCTTGTCGCCATGGCGGCTCGATCAGCTCAAAAGGCCCCATCACAACGCCAACTCCGCGTTGGCGAGCTGGTGCGCCACAAACTTTCTGAGATGCTTACCCGTGGTGAAATTCACGACGAGGAACTGCAGGCGCATTTCATCACAATCCCTGAAGTTCGAATGAGCCCGGATCTTAAGATCGCGACAGCGTTCGTCATGCCCCTTGGCGGAGGTGAGATGGATGGCGTGATAACTGCGCTGAACCGGAATCGAAAGTTCATTCGTGGCGAAGTCGCCAGGACGGTGGCGCTCAAGTTTGCTCCGGATGTGCGGTTTCGAGCGGATGACTCGTTCGACGAAGCCAAGCGAATTGACGAAATCCTCGAAAGCGACAGGGTGCGCCAGGATACGCGCAAAGACTAACTAATAGCGTTGCGGCCGAGTTTGGATTATTTCCGGTTTCGCAGGAACGCACCGCCTGCCCACGCTTCCTGCTGAACTCCGAAGCATGGGAGTTCAGCAGGAAGCGTGGCACGGTCCGAGTTAAACCTGAAATGCTATAGTCGGGTCACGTCAGAGAAGAGCAAGCAGATGGCACGCAAAAAAAAGGGACGCCCGGTACACGGCTGGCTGGTCCTGGATAAGCCTCTGAATATGACATCGACGTCAGCCGTTGCGCGCACCAAGCGCTTGTTGTCAGCACAAAAGGCGGGCCACGCGGGAACGCTCGACCCACTTGCGACCGGTATTCTGCCGCTGGCTTTTGGTGAGGCAACCAAGACCGTATCCTATGCCATGGACGGTGAGAAAGCCTATCAGTTCACGGTCCGCTGGGGGGCTGAGACCGAAACTGATGACGCTGAAGGCCAGGTGGTCCAGGAAAACGATAGGCGTCCCACGCGCGAAGATATCGAGGCGTGCCTCGTGAACTTCCGGGGAACAATTGAGCAGGTACCGCCGAAGTTTTCCGCCATCAAACTGGATGGCAACCGCGCCTACGATCTGGCGCGGGAGGGCGAGGCGGTTGAGCTGCAATCGCGGGAAGTCGAGATCAAACAGTTAGAGCTGGTGGAAATCTCCGACGAGTCGACGGCCGTGTTCTCGGCAACCTGCGGCAAGGGCACATATGTCCGGGCTTTGGCCCGCGATTTTGGCCGTGAGCTCGGCTGTTGCGGCCATGTCATCGCATTGCGCCGAACCCGCGTCGGACCATTTGACGAAAGCTCGGCCTGGACCATTGAGAAGTTGGAACAGGAGGTCGAGGGCCTGGAAAGTGGCGCTGAGATCTCCGAAGTCTTGCTGCCCGTTCATGCGACACTGGCCGGATTGCCGCACTTTTCGCTAACAACGACAGATGCCTCGCGGCTGTCGCGGGGGCAAGGCGTGCTTATGCGCGGTAGAGACGCCCCCATTGCTACGGGTGCCGCCTATGCAACCTGCAAAGGCCGCCTGGTGGCCCTGGTGGAGATTGCGCGCGGCGAACTGCGACCGACGCGGGTCTTTAATCTCGGGTGAGGCGGGCAATCGCAAGAATGGGCTCGCTTTTCGTGAAAATTCGTGTATACAGCGCCGATAGCGCGGATCTGGCCGTTGGTCAGTGATCCGCGCTTATCTTTTGCAGCATGTGCTGGACGACATCCCGGCAGAAGTTGCGACCCGGGGAACGACCCCAATAAATGAATCTTTGATTGTGAAAGGAACTGCTGATGTCGGTAACGGCTGAGCGTAAGGCCGAACTTATTCAGGACAATGCCACGAAATCCGGTGATACCGGATCTCCTGAGGTCCAGATCGCGATCCTGACAGAGCGGATCACAAATCTGACCGAGCATTTCAAGCAGCACAAGAAGGACAACCACTCCCGCCGCGGCCTCTTAAAGATGGTCAGTCTGCGCCGGCAGTTGTTGGACTATGTGAAAGCAAAGGACGAAGCCCGATATCAGGGTATCATCCAAAAACTGGGTATCCGCCGCTAACCCGGTCGATTCAGAGATGCCGTTCTTTGGCTCTCAGTTCAGTTTACCAGACTTTCGCTGTAGGCATCGCGCTGCCGGCCATGGGGTCAGCGGCGCCAAATGCATTTGCGAATGACAAGCGGCATCGGGCCACGGGTCCGTGCTGCAAGGACGTACGACGAAGATAGAAACGAAAACGAAAGACGAAACGATGTTTGATATTCACCGCGTGGAAATCGACTGGGGTGGCCGCAAGCTGAAGCTGGAAACCGGTCGTATGGCACGCCAGGCCGATGCCGCCGTTTTTGCCCAGTATGGCGATACCAGTGTTCTCGCCACGGTCGTGGCAGCGAGAAGTGTTCGCCCCGGAATGGACTTCTTCCCACTGACAGTCAACTATCAGGAAAAGACATACGCCGCCGGTAAGATTCCAGGCGGCTTTTTCAAGCGCGAAGGGCGCCCGACCGAGAAGGAAACGCTGACCTCTCGCCTGATCGATCGCCCGATCCGCCCTCTGTTTGTTGAAGGTTTCAAGAACGAAACGCAGGTCATCACGACAGTCCTGTCCTTCGACAACGAGAACGATGCCGACATACTGGCCATGATCGCGGCCAGCGCCGCACTGACGCTCTCCGGTCTGCCGTTCCTCGGTCCGATCGGCGCAGCACGCGTCGGTATGATCAACGGCGAGTTCGTGCTCAACCCGCTGCTCGACGAAATGGACCAGACCAAGCTGGACCTTGTCGTTGCCGGTACGCAGGACGCCGTCATGATGGTCGAGTCCGAAGCACAGGAACTGCCTGAGTCGGATATGCTCGGCGCCGTCATGTTCGGCCACAAGCATTTCCAGCCGGTGATCGATGCGATCATCAAGCTGGCAGAAACAGCCGCAAAAGAGCCTTGGGACATTTCCCCACCGGACAAGTCCAAGTATGAAAGCAAGGCAAAGGAAATTGCAGAAGCTGACTTGCGCAAGGCATTTGCAACCGCTGGCAAGCAAGAACGGCAAGACATCGTCACCGAGGCCAAGAAAAAGGTCTTTGAGGCGCTGAAGCCGGAAGAAGATGACGGTTCCGAAGCCGTGCTCATTGGCGATGTCTTCAAGAGCCTCGAAGCCGGCATTGTTCGCGGCGATATTCTGAGCACCGGTAAGCGCATTGATGGACGTGATCTTCACACTGTGCGTCCTATCATCTCCGAGGTGCACGTTCTGCCAAGAACCCACGGTTCGGCGCTGTTCACCCGCGGTGAAACCCAGGCCCTGGTTGTCGCAACACTCGGTACCGGAGATGACGAGCAGTTCATCGATGGCCTGGAAGGAACAAGGCGTGAGCGCTTCATGCTGCACTACAACTTCCCACCATTCTCGGTCGGTGAGACGGGCCGCATTGGCTCGCCAGGACGCCGCGAGATTGGTCACGGTAAACTCGCTTGGCGTGCCGTTCATCCCCTAATCCCGAACGCCGAAGAGTTCCCTTATACCGTCCGTATCGTCTCGGAAATCAACGAGTCCAACGGCTCGTCTTCGATGGCGACGGTCTGCGGTGCCTCGCTGGCGATGATGGATGCTGGTATTCCGCTGAAGCGGCCTGTTGCAGGTATCGCCATGGGATTGATCAAGGAAGGCGAAGAGTTCGCCGTTCTTTCGGATATCCTGGGTGACGAAGACCATCTTGGCGACATGGACTTCAAGGTGGCCGGCACCGAAGTCGGTGTCACGTCATTGCAGATGGACATCAAGATCACGGGCATCAACGAAGAGATCATGCGGGTCGCGCTGGATCAGGCCAAGGATGGGCGCATGCACATCCTCGGCGAGATGGCCAAGGCACTTGGTGAAGCCCGCGATGATGTTGGTGATCATGCACCGCGCATTGAAACCATCAGTATCCCGACCGACAAGATCCGCGAAGTCATCGGCAGCGGTGGCTCCGTCATTCGCTCGATCGTCGAGGAAAGCGGCGCCAAGATCGATATCGAGGACAATGGGACCGTCAAGATTGCCGGCACCAGCCGCGAGATCATCGACGCAGCCCTGACCCGGATCAAGGCGATAACTTCAGAGCCGGAAGTTGGCGAGGTCTATAAAGGCAAGGTCGTCAAGATCATGGACTTCGGTGCCTTTGTGAACTTCTTCGGACCGAAGGACGGTCTGGTCCACGTATCGCAGCTGACCAATGAGGGCCGGCCAAACCATCCAAGCGAAATCGTCAAGGAAGGTCAGGAAGTCTTCGTTAAGCTGCTGGCCATTGAGGATCGCGGCAAGGTTCGCCTGTCAATGAAGGTGGTGAACCAGGAAACCGGTGAAGAAATTCCGCGTGCCGAGGGCGAAGAAGAGGATGACGGTGGTGAGCGCCGAGGTGGCCGTCCACCGCGCCGTCGTCGCGAGCGCTCGGACGGTTAAGTCCGAGCCGATCATCGATTTGGAAACGAAAAACGGCGGGCCCAAAGCCCGCCGTTTCTGCATTTGAGAGGTGCCTTGAGCCGGTTACTCGGCAGCCTTGGTATCAGCCCGGGCAGCAGCCTCCTGTGCCTTGAGCTGATCGAGGTTCGGCATCGAGACAGAGTTATATCCGCAATCGACGAAGTGGACTTCACCGGTTACGCCGCCTGAAAGTGGTGATAGCAGGTACAGCGCCGACCCACCGACTTCATCAAGCTTCGGTGTCCGCCCTAAAGGCGAGTGATCGCGCTGATAGTTAAAGATATAGCGAGCATCGGAAACCCCCGAGCCTGCCAGGGTCCGCATGGGTCCTGGTGAAAGCGCATTCACGCGAATTCCATCAACGCCAAGATCTGTCGCGAGGTAGCGGACGGAGGCTTCCAGCGCGGCCTTCGCCACACCCATCACGTTGTAGGACGGAACCCAACGTGTGGCACCACCATAGGTCAACGCGATCATCGAGCCACCATTCGGCATCAAGGCTGCTGCGCGCTTGGCAATCTCTGTGAATGAGAAGCACGAGATAACCATCGTGTTAACGAAGTTGTCGCGCGTTGTGTCGGCGTATCGGCCTTGCAGTTCTCGTCGGTCGGAGAAGGCAAGAGCGTGGACGACAAAGTCCAGTGAGCCCCAGTTGCTCTCGATTTCTGAGAACACGTTATCAACGCTATCAAGATCGCTGACATCGCACGGAACAATGATCTTCGAGCCAACAGATTCAGCCAATGGAATGGCGCGACGGCCAAACGCATCACCTTGGTAGGTAAACGCCAGTTCTGCGCCCTGACCGGCCAGCACCCGGGCAATACCCCAGGCGATTGATCTGTCATTGGCCACACCCATGACGAGACCACGTTTGCCTGCCATGATCGGTCCGGGCTTCGCGACATCGATTTCTGTCATTCGTCTTTTCCCTGAACGCCTTTGGGCTACCGGGCCCTCTGCCTCAAACCAGCCACATCCGCTCCTGTAGAGCCGCATTTTCGTACGTCCCAATGCTTTCCAATTCGCTGCACCTTGGGCCGCCAGTCATGCTGTCTCAACGCTGCTCGCGCGATATCGCGCGCGTCAGCTCACTCATTAACTGTCCAGCCGGCGAAATACCAAAGTGGCATTGGTTCCGCCGAAACCGAAGCTATTCGACATGATACAGTTAAGCGGGACGTCATCCTTTCGTTGCTGAACGACAGGAATGTCCTCAAAGTCGGGATCAAGATTGTCAATATTCGCGCTTTCGCAGATGAAACCGTTGTTCATCATCAGGAGCGAGAATATGGCCTCTTGAACGCCGATAGCGCCGAGTGAGTGACCGGTTAACGATTTCGTTGCGGAAATCGCCGGAATGTCCTTGCCGAACACACGTCTGAGCGCTTCAGCCTCTTTTACATCGCCAACCGGCGTTGCCGTAGCATGAGGGTTAATGTAGTCGACTTTGCCGACACCCTTGCCGTCCATGCCCTGCATTGCCTGTTCCATGCACCGCGCAGCACCTTCACCGGACGGCGCCACCATATCGAAGCCATCGGACGTTGCGCCGTAGCCAACGACTTCGCCATAGATCTTTGCGCCGCGGGCCTTGGCGTGCTCAAGTTCCTCCAGCACGAGCACACCCGCTCCACCGGCAATGATGAAACCGTCGCGGTCGCGATCGAACGCGCGACTTGCTTTGGTAGGCTTGTCATTGAAGTTCGACGACATCGCGCCCATCGCATCGAACAAGGACGATAGGGTCCAATCCAGCTCCTCGCAGCCACCGGCAAAGATGATGTCCTGCTTGCCCCATTGGATTTGCTCGGCAGCATTGCCGATGCAATGGGCTGACGTCGAGCAGGCAGACGAAATCGAATAGTTCAGACCTTTGATTTCAAAGCTTGTCGCAAGGATAGCCGACGGGCCTGAGCACATCGCCTTGGGTACTTCGAACGGCCCCATGCGCTTCGGGCCCTTTTCAACGACAACACCTGCAGATCTGACAATCGCGGTTGTTGATGGTCCGCCCGAACCCATGATGATCCCGGTGCGCTCGTTGACGACTTCATTTTCCTCGAGACCAGCATCACGAATGGCTTGATCCATCGCAATGTAGTTCCAGGCGAGACCTGCTTCCATAAAACGCTTGGGCTTGCGTGGAACGAGCTCTTTCCAGTCCAGCTTAGGCTCACCGTGGACATGGCAACGGAAGCCGAGCTCCTCATAGCGGTCAGCATGGATCAGACCGGATTTGCCTTCGCGTAACGACGCAATGACTTCTTGCGCGGAATTGCCAATACTTGAGACAATCCCCATGCCGGTGACGACAACGCGCCTCATCTCTTATCCTTTTGCTTTTGATCAACTGCGCTGGAGCGCAGCTCTCGCGGCCGACACCACGACGACGGTCTCTCCGGGAAATCGGACAGGCGAGCGAGCGCGGATTATTTAGGCGTTATTCTGCACTGTATCCGCAGCGTCGAACAGGCCAACTTTAAGGTCAGTGGCGGTGTAGATTGTCTCACCATCTGCGATCAGGTGACCGTCCGCAATACCCAGTTTGAGTTTTCGCAGAATTACGCGTTTGAGATCAACCACGTACTCGATACGCTTCACGTTTGGCAGCACCATGCCTGTGAATTTGACCTCGCCAACGCCGAGGGCTCGGCCACGGCCAGGGGCACCAAGCCAGCCCAGAAAGAAGCCCGTCATCTGCCACAAGGCATCGAGACCGAGGCAACCCGGCATGACCGGATCGCCTTTGAAATGGCATGCGAAGAACCACTCGCACTGCGGATTATCCGCAATCTGCATCTCGGCAACCACTTGCCCTTTGCCGTGCGCTCCCGCCGTCTCGCTGATGGAGGATATCCGCTCAAACATCAGCATCGGTGGTAAGGGAAGCTGGGCATTCCCTGGGCCAAACAGCTCGCCGCGAGCACAGGCAAGAATATCTTCGTAATCATAACTCGAACGCCGCTCTGTCATCTTGGTTATCTTATTCCCCCGTTTGGTGCGATCCGCTGCCCTCTGTCGCGCATATGTCGGAACCGGAACACTAGCACACAGACCGCGGGGCTTCAAAAGCCCAATGCACGTTATTGAGGCGGTTCAGAACCCTAGGTCAAGCTGAAACAATCGCGTTTGCGATCGCATGGTCTTGCTATGTTCCCGACCAACGGTATATAAATGGAATGGATTGCGACAACCGTTGGACGCATGGAAACAGAGAAGCGCGTCCTGCAAGGATCTTATCGGCGGATGACACACCCATCGACTGAGCGACAAGCATGTACAATTGAACTGCTGCGACAGGCCAATCTGCGCCCGACGCGGCAACGTATCACGCTGTCATTTTTGCTATTCGGCAATGGTGATCGGCACGTGACGGCTGAAAATCTGCATGCTGAGGCAGTTGCTGCAGGTGAAAAGGTATCTTTGGCCACGGTCTACAATACGTTACATCAGTTTCGTCAGGCCGGCCTGCTCCGTGAACTGGCTATCGATGGTTCCAAGACCTATTTCGATACGAACACATCAAACCACAGCCACTTCTTCGATGAGCAGCAAGCCACGCTGATCGACATCCCGGATGACTCGGTGAGGATTGAAGGGCTGCCAAAGCCGCCACCGGGCATGCG
>JBCDBQ010000286.1:0-8827 GCA_039183375.1 Pseudomonadota bacterium | reverse complement strand
TCTCCGAGGCAGATGCGAGCGTGCAATCCCGCGTCGAGGCCGCACTCAAGGCGTTGGAAGCCACAGGCTGCCGACGTGTTTCTGTCCAAATCGATAACTGGCAGACGCTCGATCACTTGGCGCAGCTTGTTCAGCTATCAGAGGCGGCTGCACTTCATGCGAACTTTCTACGCCATAGGGTCAACGATTACGGCCCGCAGGTTCGCACACGCGTTGAATTTGGTCACTTCGTATCCGCTCACGATTTTCAGACGGCTTTGCGTGCGAGAGGCGCAATGCTCCAGAAGTTATTGAATGAGGTCTATAAGAGCTGCGATGTTGTCATTCTGCCCAACTTTGCTGGGCCGATCCCGACAATAGCGGAACTGGACGTTGGCGGAGGTCCACAACTCATGGCGGCGCTGGGCAAAGTCATGAAGTATTCGCGACCGCTGAACTATCTCGGTCTACCGGCTCTGACCTTGCCGTACCCGAGTGAGGATGGTGAATTGCCAAATGGTTTTCAACTTATGGGGCGGCCGTTTGCCGAGGCGCGTTTGCTGTCCATCGGCACGTCCTATCAGAAGGAAGTGCCACCTCTGCTTGCGCCCCTTACATAAGCCTCGAACCGGCAGAAGCGATCTTTAGAGTCTTGCTATGATCATTGGGCCCGTCTTGTGCCATGATCAAGCGAGCTTGCGGTCTGGTGGTCCGCCGAACATGAGCAACGCAACCACGGCAAAGGCATTCGCGACCAGCACAATGAAGAATGGTAGCTCATAGCCGCCTGAGACATTGATTAATACCCAGAACAGCAACGGCGTCGCCATCCAACCGAAAGACAGGAATGAGAATGCACGGCCGTTGAACTCGGTCAGTTGCTGTGGAGGGACGCGGTAGCTCATGGCCGTGGTGAACACCGAATTCCAGGTCTGACCAGCGATCCCCGTGGCAATCGCCAGTAGAAAAAGTTGCCACGCTGGCATGCCGGGTGCTGCGTAGCTTAGTGCCACGATGGTCAAGATGGTCGTCAGGGATATAAATCCAAGTACTTGCATCGAACGCCCGGAAGCATCACAGAACCAACCGAATATGGGGCGTCCAATCATGCCGGCCAGCTGTTGATTTGAGACAAAGATACCGGCTTGGATGGGCGTAAGCTTCACGACTTCAATAAGAAACAAATAGGCGTAGATCATCATGGCCATTTGCGAAACGGCCAGAACCAACCCGGCGCCGAACAACAATCTCAGCCCGCGCGGAATTGCGAAGTAGGTGACAACCGATGTCAGATACCGGATCAAGGTCTTGCGCTGGGGCTTGGCAGCCGGCGCGCGCCATTGCTGGACCCGAAATAGGGGAAATGCAGCGATCACCATCAATGCACCCAAAGCGAGCATGGTGGATGTCGCAATCACTCCGGATTGCCAACCAACCAGAGCCATCATGGGAGGTAAAACCCGGCCCGAAATCACAGCTGCAAAAGGCTGTGCTGCCTGACGCAGCGACAAGAACAAGCCGCGCCGTGTTGCAGGAGTGTGTTGCGTGACCAGCGTCATGCCAACCGGGCCCTGGGGGCCGTAGCCAAGGCCAAACAGCAGCGATGCCAGCATAACCGACCACCATGTGCCAACGAGGCACACGAGATAGACACACGCCATGAAACTCATGGCTGTGACGAGCGTGGCAACGCTCCCAATGCGCCGGACCATCGCTCCACTCATCGGGCTCGAGAGAGCGGTGCCGATGAAAAAGAACGTAACACTCAAACCGAAGTCGCTTGCCTTCAGTCCGGTTTCGATCGCGAGGAACGGAGCGAGCAGAGTGAATGTGACGAAGCCGAATCCTGTGATCCACTGGGCGGCGAAGGCGCCGGCCAGGGTCGCAAGTGGACGGGTTGTTGTAGGAGCCGGCGCCGCCGATGCCGTCATCGGCCGGCGAAGTTTGGAACGCGCCGGTCAGACGTGGCAGCAACACCTTCGCGGAAGTCTTCGGTTTTGCGCAACCATGTCTGCTCTTGCAACTCGTGATCCGTCGCCTTGCGAACGAGTTCGGCCAGATCACCCCGCATGGTCGCCCGGGTTGAAAGCAGAGCGAGAGGAGCATTGATAGCAATTTCGCGAGCCAGATCCCACGCCGTATCACGAACATTTTCGAGCGGAACGAGCTGGTCGAGCAAGCCCATTTCCAAAGCTTCTTCGCCCTTGATGCGCCGTGACGTGTAGAACATCATGGCGGCCTTAGTCTCGCCGATCAGGCGTGGGAGCGTTGCCGTCAGGCCAAAGCCTGGATGAAAACCCAGCCGTGTGAAATTGGCAGCAAACCGCGCCTCTGAACAACCAACACGGAAATCCGGAACCAGTGACAATCCAAATCCGCCGCCGATCGCTGCGCCTTGGACGGCTCCAACGACCGGCTTTTTGCAGGCAAATAGGCGAACAGCCTCCATATAGAGGTGACCGGCTGCACCACTGTTGGGCGCATTCTGCGCGCTGCCGTCAGAACTGATGTTGCTACCATCTCCGAAGTTGGCGCCGGCGCAGAACGATTTCCCTTGTGCGCAGAGCAAAATCGCCCGGCAGTTCTCGTCCTTATCCAGCTCCTCAAATGTATCAGCCAATTGTTGGATCAGGTGATAGTCAAAAAAGTTGTGCGGCGGACGCTGGATCTCCACCGTCGCGACGAAATCTTTCAAGCTCGTGCCAAGATCAGGTGTATCAGCCATGATGATTCCTCGCTTTATTGCGGTTTCAGATTTGTGATGAGCGCATCGACGATCGATACGCCCTTTCCCTGTTCGTGCACCAGGACAGGATTGAGGTCAATTTCGGAGATGCTGGCACCTTCTTCGGCGACAAAACGAGAAAGAGCAACAATCGTCCCAGCCAGGGCATCAATGTCTGCCGGAGGTCGACCACGTGCACCAGCCAGAATGCTCGCGCCATTGAGTTTTCGGATTTGCTGTTTTGCAGCTTGGAGGTCGCCAATCGGGGGGAAGAAAATCACGTCATCGAGTATCTCGGCGTAAATTCCACCCATGCCGACCATCATCATCGGGCCGAACGCTGCATCGCGGATCATACCAACAATCATCTCTTGTCCCGACGGCATCATCGGTTCAACCAGTACTCCGGCAATGTCAGCATTTGGGTGGTGTGACTGAGCAGATTCTATGATGCGATCGTAGGCAGCAGAAATCTCGTCCGCCGTCGTGCTCACGTTTAGTGCGATCCCGCCTGCTTCGGTTTTGTGAAGGATATCGGCGGATTGGATCTTGAGGACAGCGTCTTCCTCAAAACTGGCGGCTGCCTCAACGGCGCCTTCACGCGAAGTCACCAGCTGTCCTCTATTTTGTCCAATGCCATGTGCGGCTAGTCGCTGCTTTGCTTCGAACTCCGTCAGAGAAGCTGCTTCGTGAAATCTGCTCTCTTCCTGACATTCAAGCGGCTGGCAGAATTCCGCTTTGCGCTCGCCGTACTTGAGCATTGCGGAAAGTGCGAGCGCCGCATTACTCAAGTTGCTCATCAGAGGGTAGCCGGCCGCAGCAAAAAGCGCTGCTGTCTCCTGTTTCGGCCAGGTATAGGTCCAGGCGACAATCGGTTTCTCTGAGCTCTGGCCGACCTTGAAGAAGTTCTCCTTCTCTCGATAGTAGGCCTCCTCCGCGACAGCTGACGTAATCATCGCTAGAGCATCGATGCGTTCGCTTTCCCCCACCATACTGACCAACCGTGCGTAGCCAACCTCACGAATTGCCTGCGCCGTGCCGTCGACAGGATTGCGGGATGATCCATAGGGTGGCAGCACCTCATCGATTTTGGCGCGCGTCGTCGGGTCGAGTTCAGGAACGTCAAGGCCGTTGGCATGGCATGCATCTGAAAGCCAGCCTGCACCACCGCCTGTTCCCGAACTGATCCCAACGCGGTTGCCTTTGGGCAGCCGTTTCCGGTTCACAAGGAATGCGGACGCGAGATCTACCATTTCATCCTGATCGCGGGCCGTGATGATCCCGTAATGATCGAACATCGCCTGGTTTATTCTGTGCGATCCGGCCAATGCGCCTGTGTGCGAGGCTGCCGAAAGCTGACCGGCTTCGGAGGCGCCAACCTTGGCAGCAATGATCGGCTTGCCTTGCGATAATGCTTTTTCAGCCACGCGTCGAAAGACCTGCGTGTCTCGAATGTCCTCCAGGAACAGGATGAAGACATCGGTCTGGCCTTCATCCAACATGTAGTCGACGAGATCAAAGGCATGCAGACCCGCTTCGTTTCCGGTTGTGACGACGTACCGAAAGGGTAGCTCGCGCATGCGCCCACGATCATAGAACGAGAAGCCGAGCGCTCCGCTTTGCGCAATTGCCGCAACACGGCCACCGTCTTTATGCCACTCCGGGATCAGTGAAAGCTTCGGGTTGCGCATTGCCGGACTGAATGTTGGGCAAAGCGCTGCAGCAAAGTTCGCGTAGCCCTGCGCATTGGGGCCCAGTACTGCCATATCGTACTGTTCGATGATCTCACTCAAGCGACGCTGCATCTCAACTGTCGCGTCATCTGCCTGCTCTGCGAAACCTGATGTAATGATTGCTGCCGCTTTGACACCGGCCCGGCCGCACCGTTCCATTTCATCAACGATGAACTCTGCTGGAATGATCAGGACTGCGAGATCAACCTGCTCTGGGACTTCGTTGATGGTGGCGTAGGCTTTGCGGCCTTGGACCTCTTGATGGCTGGCATTGACCGGATAAATATTGCCTGAGAATGGCTGATTGATCAGGACGGACATGATCATGCCACGCAACGATTGCTCATTCGGCGAGGCGCCGATCACCGCAACCGCGTTTGGCCAGAGAAGTTTTCCAATGTCCGGCAACATGCCCTCCCGGATGCCGAATGAGTGCGTTACCTGAGGCCCAAGCCGCGTGCAATTATTCCGCGAAGGACTTCTGTTGTGCCGCCTTGAATTGTGAATTTCGGTGCAACGAGCGTGGCGAACTCCATAATATCTTCGAAGTCGGCTTCATTGCCAGGTCGGGGCTTGGAAAATGCTGCGATGTCTCGTGCTTTTGATGGCAGTTCTTGCTCCCACAGCGTACCGACATCCTTAACGATCGAAGCCTCAAGAACAGGCTCTTTGCCAGCTTCCAACATGCCAGCAACCGAAACCGACATCCGTCGGAGCGTATGGAGCTGCGCCACCATGCGGCCAATGCCTTCCGCTTCGCGTGCATCAGGCTTGTCGCCGACGGTCTTAATCAAAGATATCAAGACATAGAGCGTTTCCATAAAACGCTCAGGTCCGCTGCGCTCGTAAGCAAGCTCACTGGTTGCCTGTTTCCATGCTCCGTCGATCTCGCCAAGCAGATGGTTCTGAGGAACCTGGACGTCCTCAAACACGACCTCGTTAAAGTCGTGCTGACCCGACATTTGCAGGATCGGATTGATCTTGATGCTCGGCCACTTCATGTTGATGAGGAACTGTGTCAGGCCGTGACGACGGTTCTCTTTGGTCGCCGGTGATGTTCGGAATAAGCCAATCATGTAATCCGCTTGATGCGCATTGGAAGTCCACACTTTCGTGCCGTTGAGAGACCAACCATTGTCGGTCTTGTCAGCACGCGCGGCGGCGGCGAATAGGTCGGAGCCTGATCCAGGTTCACTCATGCCAATGCAGAATGCGAGTTCGCCTTTGCAGATGCCTGGCAGGATGGTCGATTTCAGTTCCTCATCACCGTACTTGAGGATCACTGGTCCGCTCTGGCGATCGGCCACGAAGTGCGCCCACGTCGGTGCTGTGACAACTCGCATTTCTTCGGTAACGACGTAGCGGTCCAGGAACGAGCGCTCGTGCCCGCCATACTGCTTCGGCCAGGTCATGCCGATCCAGCCTTTGGCGCCGACGCGCTTCGAGAATTCACGGTTGAACGTTTCGGTCCGAAGTCCCGCAGACGGATTGATCGTGCCATTCTCAATTTCGTCAGAGATGAACTCGCGGACTTCTTCGCGAAGTTTCATCGTCTCCGGAGGCAGTCTCAGAGCATCGAACTGAATTGCCGTTTGCATTTCGTAGCCTTTCAAGCGTGTTCAAGGGCTAGTTATGAGTCATCGGGTTGCGAGTTTCGGCCAAAGTTCGTCGGCACCTTCACGCGCAACCATGTTTCCAAGTTCTACGGCCCACTCCGACTCGTTTCCGAAATCATCGCGCCAGCCCCACATCCGACGTGTGAACCGCTGCAAGATATGTTCGCCAGTATAGCCAATCGCGCCATGTACCTGATGGGCGATCGTTGCGCCACGGTTCACTGCTTCGCCAATGCGGATCTTGGCACTCGCAATCTCCAGGAAAAGCGCGTCATGATTGTCTGATTCTTTATCAACGGTATCGGCGGCCGAGCCAGCCGCTGCCAAAGCAGCCGCGACTTCACCGCCAAGCTCTGCCAGATTGTGCTGGACGGCCTGGAACTTCGAAATGGTCCGTCCAAAGGCTTCACGTTCCTGTGCATACTGCGTAGAGATCGCCAGGATAGTCTCCAATGCACCGGTCATTTGCGACGCGCGAACCGCGGCACCCAGCCAGTTGAATGTATCGCGTGTGAGCCAGCCGGGCAGGTCATGGACGCTATCAGGAGTGACGCCGTTGAAGTCGACATCAAAACGCTCGCCACCCATGTTGGTTCCACGGTCAGCCAGTTTGCAATGGCCAGGCGATACCATGGCGATGACGTTGCCGTCACCATTCTGAGCAAACACCGCAATGTGCTTGGCTCCTTTGGCGTAGGCTACGGCACGGGCGGAACCCGACAGCTTTCCATTTTGCAATGAAATAGTTTCATCATAGCGCATTGGGGCAACCGTTACCGGGCCATCGGCTTCGATTTGCTGTCCGGCTCGGGCGAGCAACCAGCCTGCCAACAACGTTTCACTGAGCGCGACCGGCTCGGCGTACTGACCCGCAACGCGAATAACGTCGAAGCCATCTGCCATGCTGGCACCGACTCCGCCGCGGTCTTCCGGGATCCAGGCAAGCGTCAATCCATTTTCTTCGAGAGCATTCCAGAGTTTGCCTTTCCAAGCATCGTCTTGTGCCGCGTTCACTGTCTGCGGATCGCAAAGGTCACGAAAAATGCGCTTTGTCGTATCAACAACAATACTGTCCGAAGTGTCGGTCAATGCGTGTCACCTTGCCTGGTTCAGCGATCTTGATCGAATTGAAGATTGCGCTGAGGGTATCTAAAGCCAAATCACCCGCAAAGGGCGCGGGCCGTCGCAAGCTGATGTGTGATGAGAGATATCAGAGGAAGGATGTGGCAGACGAAATGAACGGCAGGCGTCGACGCCTTGCGTGCATCTTCACTGACTCTAAGCATCAGCTCGGAGAATGTGGCGGCAAAGCTCCCACAAGCTAGGCCGCTCACTCTGCAGCTGAACCACATGCTGGTCGATCAAACAGTCCCGTCGGTCATAACATCCAGCAGCGTTGGCCCATCCGCTCTATAGGACTCTTCCAAGGCCGGACGTAGCTCAGCGGGATCAACTATGCGCCTGGCACGCATACCCAATGAACTTGCAAGCTCACAGAAGTCAATTGCAGGGTTTTCAATGTCCATTCCGACATAGTGGTCGTTGCCATGGAAAGCCAACAACCTCTGTTTGAGAATGCGGTAACCGCCGTTGTTCGCAATGACGTAGGTAATTGGCAGTTTCTGGTTTGCCGCCGACCACAGAGCTTGAATGGAATACATCGCGCTGCCGTCGCCCGAGAAGCAGCAGACACGTCGCGGTGCCTGCGCCATCGCGACACCGACAGCCGCCGCAACACCCCAGCCGATGCCACCAGCAGCGAGACCATGGAAGCCATAGCGATCGCGATAGGGAACAAGGTCATTGAGATAGCGCCCTGATGTTAGCCCCTCGTTGACCATGACACCGTCATCTGGAAGCGTCTCCGCAACAGACAGGCAGAGCCAATCCGGATTGATCGGGTTTGCGGACGCCTGCTCCGTAATCTTTGCGACCAGATCTTTTCGTTTCGCTGACCAGTTCTTTTCTTGGAAGCCAGCAACCGCTGCTTGTGCCCGCGACGCGAGTTGTTCGCCGCCGACGTCCTGAAGTACGGGAACGAGGGCTTCGAGCGTCGCGCCGACGTCAGCCTTGATGCCAAGCTCTACGCCGTAGTTCTTGGCGATGTCCCAGTCAACGAGCCCGATGTGTATGACCGCCAGGTTTTCCGGCATCGGGTCCACTTCGCTCCATACTGACATGCGGATCGGATCAGCACCGAGGACAATCATCAAGTCATAGTCGTCAAGTACGCCGCGAACTTGCTTCTGATCGCGCGATAGTCCGCCCATGTAACACGCATGCTCGGAGAGGAAGTGAGCACCGTATGGCACGCTCTGCTGGTACACTGGTGCGCCGAGGGTCTCGGCGAAGCTGGCCGCGATCTCCAGAGCATCGCTTTTGACGATTTCATCGCCAGGTATAATCACCGGGTTCTTTGCTTTGAGGATCCGCTCGGCAAGTGCCTTCAACGTGTCATCAGCCGGACGGACTCGGGTGTTTATGCGCGTGGAGGTGCTGAGATCGATGCCGCCTTCACGATTGAGAATATCGCCGGGTAACGAGATGAACACGGGCCCGGTTGGCGGCGTTGTTGCGACTTTGGCAGCGCGACGGACAATCCGTGGCAGGTCTTCCAGGCGTGGAACCTCGACTGCCCATTTGACCATCGGCTCGGCGATTGGGACCAGCGGATCATAGAGCAGCGGCTCTGTCAGTCCGTGTCCAAGCTCCTGTTGTCCTGCCGTCAGGATCATTGGCGTGCCGGCGAATTTGGCTCCGTAAAGCGCGCCCAT
>JBCDBQ010000285.1:0-8831 GCA_039183375.1 Pseudomonadota bacterium | reverse complement strand
TCGACACCTTGTAATCTCAAGGGTATTTCACCTACGCCGGTGACGGCAATCCGCACATTACTCACAACCTCGTCCCTAATCTCTAGGGCTACTCCGACAGCTGCGAGTGCAAAATCGCCTGATCGCCTCGCTACTTCTTCGAAGGCCCATTCCGTTCTCGCCGGCAGAAAGGGAAACTCAATCGCGACGAGGAATTCAGTTCCGGAGAGCACTGTTGTCAGGGGCCCTACGAAGAAATCTCGGGCATCGACAGTTCGTCGGCCATCTTTGTTAACGATGAGCATTTTAGCATCCAACAACATCGCTATCATTGGCAACTCGGCTGCCGGATCAGCATGCGAAAGGCTGCCGCCAATTGTTCCGCGATTACGGATGGCAGTATGCGCTACGTGGCGCATGGCTTCGCTGATGATCGGAAAATGTTCGATTACGAGCGGAGCTGTCATCAAATGCACATGCCGCGTCAATGCGCCGATGTGGAGTGCATCGCCTATTTCTTCGATCGAATCCAGGCCTGGGATCCGCGAGATGTCTACGATGAGCGAAGGTTGAACTAGTCGAAAATTCATCATCGGCATCAAGCTTTGACCACCGGCCATGACCTTCGCTTCATCACCATGCTCATCAAGCAATAACAACGCATGTTCGAGCGACGTTGCAGCAATGTATTCGAAGGCGGGTGGCTTCAAGGCTCACCTCTCAAGGAGAGATCGGACGAAAGTCAGTTCTACAGAACTGATGAAGCAGGATTGCACCAATGTTGCTGCCAAGCAATCAGCCACCGGGTAAACGCAAACTCGGTAGCGAACCACTTTCCGTATCAGTGAGATCGGCTATGCCAGGCGCGCTCGAGTTCCTCGCGAAAGTCAGGGTGTGCAATCTCAATAATCGCCTTCGCTTTTTCATCCATGTCTTTGTGGCGAAGGTCAGCCACGCCATGATCCGTAACAATGTAATCCGTGTCCGAGCGGGTGCCCGTTATCACGCCACCTTCGGGAAGATGCGAAATGATATTACTACGCGAGGCATCAGGCGTGGCACTCGTCATAAGCACAATGGAACGACCACCATTGGCTAACCGCGCCCCCCGTTGGAAGTCGCTGTAGCCGCCAGGGCCGCTGACTTGGCGACCACTCAGATTATCGGCAACCACCTGTCCATAGAGATCCACCATCATACCGCCGTTGATCGAAACGAAGTTGTCGATGGTCGCGATGACAGGCACCTCGTGCGTGTAACTCACGCCGTGCATGCGCACACTCGGATCAGCAGAAAACTCGTGCAGCCTCTCCGAACCAAACACGGCTCCCGTGACAATGATCCCCGGATCGATGGATTTCTTGGCTCCGGTTAACGCACCGCACTCAACCAACTCAAGCGTCTCGTCTGAAATCAATCCGGAATGAAAGCCAAGATCCTTGTGTGAGTGAAGTTCGCGCATAACAGCAGACTGCAGTCGTCCAATGCCAATTTGTAGAACATCACCATCATGGATGAGAGATGCTGCATTACGCCCAACCGCTTCAGCTTGCTCACCAAGCTGCGGTGATGGAAAGGTGGGTGGTGCACGATTTGACTCAACGATGTAGTCGATACGCTCCAACGGCAAAGCCGGCTCGCAGTGAGTATACGGAACAGCGCTATTCATTTCCACCACGACGGTTCGCGCGCTTTCCAATGCCCCAGGTGCATGCTCAGAGGTAAGGCCGAAGGAGCAAAGTCCGTCCCGATCACCCGCCGCCGCCTGCACCAGCATCATGTCAAGATCAGGCATGCTTCGCAGATATCGGTAGATTCCTGAGTAATGCAAAGGGATAAATCGTATCCGCTCGGCAGCCGGCGAGCGGCGCAACTCGGGCGTCATGAAGAAGGTCGTCATGCGGGCATCTTCATGCAGTGCTGCAGGGTCGAACCGGTTATAGCCAGGCAGTGGCACGCCAACATATTCGACACCGCGACTGCATTCAGGAGATGCCGTCAAGGCCTCAAGAAGAGTCGGTGGCTCTGCGGTGCAGCCTTGAATGAAGACCTTCATGCCTGGCTTCATTAGCTCAACAAATTCCGAAGAGCTGATTACTTTTGGCATGAATTCTCTTCCCACTTTCCTCAACTACTTGGCGGAGCGCTGCTCCGCTAGCACACGGTCAGAGTCATACTGATATCGGGGAGTCGTGTCACGGGGTTGACGGACATCTCCTTGGGCCGGATCCACGGCTTCTGTGCGCCAGGAATCACCGCCGCTCCATTCACACGGCAACGTAATAATTTCACCCGGTGTTGCTATCGTACGGAACGCATCAAAGGCAGCACCGACAATCCGTTTCTGATCATCCAGATCGAATGGTTGGCCTGCCGTGTGCCCGAGTGGATAGTCGACGAAAACTGTGCGTGGTGCCCGGCCAGCCTTGGTGATGTCGAGTGAACTTGCCAGGCAAACTGTGGGAATGCCGACTGCTTCCAAATGGCGAGCGATCAGACACACGGTCTGATGGCAAACTGGTCACATCGGAACTAAGAGAACGGCATCGACATCTTGCTCACGAAACTGCTCTTCAAGAGCGGGAATGAGCTCCTCCCGGACACGCCTCTGCGAGTAAATTCCTCCCATGCAGGAGTAGATATTTTCCGCGATCTCACCTACTGCGCCATCAGCTTCCAGCGCCCGCAGTGCATCAACCGGGATGGTACAATTCGGGTCCTTACGCGAACTGACCAAGTAATTCTCTGTTATATGAGCGAAGCGAAGAGACTCTGCCGGCGTCGCCTTGGGGATCGCGCGCAGGGAATTATCATCCTTATAGTGATAGGCGACTTGGCCGGCGACATATGCACCGCTCGTCGTCAGTACACCCAGGCGACACTGTGGGACTTCCTTCTTGAGAGGTACCATCTCTGGCGCCGTATCTGCTTCGAACCAACGATAAGGCTCATATCCGAGTTTCTCATAGCGCTGTCGAATTGCATCCATGTATTGAACTGGCATTGCATCCTGCATGGTGCACAATCCTTTCCGGGTAGCCCGAAAGCCTGCGTGAGATTCTTTACTATCGCTACGTGTGTCGATGCAGCACTGTCAAGTGAGCGTTGTCTGAAGCTGGCATGAGAACACGAATAGACTACGCTGTATCGATCAATATGATCTCATACCAACTCGATAGAGTCTCCTTCACCTGTCCGAATAACAAACGAGATTGTCGGTTCTGTTCCATTCATCACATTGGCCAGGTGATCAACATTTAGCGCCTTCAGTTTGCGAGTTAGCGCTGCTGGATCAGGATGACGAAGATTGATCGCCTGTAGACGCAGTCCGAGATCCTGCATACCCGCACTTGGATGCGGCCCTGGTGACCATTCAATAATCGCCGGCAAAAGACCAGCTTCCGGCAGGCTACCATCAGTAGGTACTGTGAGACGCCAGGTACGATCACCACGTGAAAAGTGCACAATCTCACCCAAATCCACCGGACTGTTGGCAACGACTGAATCAAGATCGTCCGTGCCAACAACCCAGCACAACGGACGCGGTCGCTCCGAAAGTCGCGCCACTGTTGCAGGATCATCCAACGTAAACCAACGTGAACGACCGGGATCAGGAGCGTCCGGATCAACCGCAATGACCTCAAGGAAGTGGCCTTCACCTGCTTTGGTGACGCAATTATGAGTGCTCATGGCCTCATGCTTGCCGCCTCTTGGCACTACCACACCCAACTGCTTTTGAAGTACCGCGATTCCTTGTTCAAGGTTCATTGCACCAATAGCAAAATGATCAATGACATTCTTCATAAGGATCTTCTCTCATTAATCGATTTCGCTGATGGGTGGGCAAGCACGCGTCTCGGGTCTCGGGTCTCGTCGCTATTCGCCGTGTCAGTCATTTGGACAGAGCTCGCAAAGGATGGCAGGGAAACAAAAAAAGTGTCAATATAGAAAAGATATGTTTCAGATAATGAAACAAGAAAGCTCAGAGATTCATGACCAACACAATCACATCAAGTCACTGGGGTGCTGGCATTGTTGCCGAACGGCCAGATGGGGCTCTTGATGTCCTGCCTCATCCAGACGATCCGGATCCTTCGCGGATTAACGAGAACATCGGCAGCGCACTACGCAGTGACGCGCGCATTCGCAGACCGGCTGTTCGAGCCAGCTATCTGAAACACGGCCCAGGAAAAGTCGACGGCAAGCGCGGCGCCGAAGCTTTCGTAGAGGTGAGCTGGGACACGGCACTGGAACTTGTGGCCAACGAACTGAACCGAGTGCGCAGCAATTATGGCAACGAGGCCGTCTACGCCGGATCATACGGCTGGGCAAGCGCCGGTCGATTTCATCATGCCCAAAGTCAGCTCAAGCGCTTCTTGAATGCAGCTGGTGGTTTCGTACGCTCGGAAGGCAACTACAGTTACCATGCGGCTCTAATCCTGATGCCGCATATACTCGGAAACTTCCGCGAACACATTACGGAAGCAACGCGGTGGTCAACAGTTGCCCAGGAAGGGCAGTTGGTCGTCATGTTTGGCGGCATGCCCTTACGCAACGTCCAGGTCTCCGGTGGCGGTGTCGCCAAGCACAAACTCCGTGACCAGCTGAAGGATTGCGCAAAGGCAGGCGTGCGCTTCGTCAACTTCAGTCCGCTCAAGAGTGATGCGCTTGATGATCTCGGCGCAGAATGGCTTGCGCCACGGCCCGGCTCTGACACGGCCATCATGATGGGGCTCGCTCATACGCTCTTGGAGAGCGGAAAGTGCGATCGAGAGTTCCTCTCGCGTTATAGCGTCGGCTTCGACAGGCTCGAAGCGTATCTGCTCGGACATAAAGAAGGTATTGTAAAAAACGCCGATTGGGCCAGTGAACTTTCTGAAGTATCAGCGGATACCATCCGCAACCTGGCCTTGGAAATGTCAGAGAAGCGGACGCTCATCACCACAGCAGCAAGCTTGCAACGAGCGGATTATGGTGAGCAGCCATTGTGGATGACCGTGGCACTTGCAGCCATGCTCGGGCAGATCGGATTGGCCGGAGCCGGCTTCGGCATCGCATATGGAGCGGATGCCAGCATTGGTACAATGAGCCGGCCGATGCCATGGCCGTCGTTGCCGCAAGGAAAGAACCCTGTCGACATCTACATCCCGGTCGCCATGCTAAGCGAAATGCTGGAGCAGCCGGGCGGTGCCTATGAGTTCAACGGCGAAACCCGTGCGTTTCCAGACATTCGGATGATCTGGTGGGCTGGCGGCAACCCCTTCCATCACCATCAGGACCTCAATCGTCTGCGCAACGCCTGGCAGAGGCCCGAGACCATTATTGTCAATGACATGTTCTGGACGGCATCTGCACGACATGCCGATATAGTCTTGCCAGTTGCAAGTCCTCTCGAGCGGAATGATATTGGTGGCGGAACACAAGACAATACGCTGATCCCAATGCCGCGGGCAACAGAACTGCCAGATGATGTCCGCACGGAATTCGAGATCTACTGCGAGCTTGAAACTCGACTCGATCTCAACCATAAATTCAGCCTCGGTCGCAATGAACAAGAATGGCTAGAGACACTGTGGTCGGAGATGCAGAAGACCGCATCGCAGCGCGGACACTCCCTTCCAAGCCTCAGGGCTTTTTGGGCGGGTGATGCCATCTCCTTCGATGACCCAACTCCCGGTGCTGTCTTTCTTCAGGCTTTTCGCCAAGATCCAGACGCACACGCGCTCCCGACTGACAGTGGCCTTATAGAAATCGCCTCAGAGAAAATCGCAAGCTTTGGCTATGATGATTGCCCAGGTCATCCGACATGGATACCGCCGCGTGAATGGCTCGGAAATGCTTCTCACAACTACCCACTTCACCTTGTGTCCGGTCAGCCTGAAACACGACTGCATAGTCAGTATGATGCGGGTGACTTCAGTCGTGAGCGCAAGGTCAACGGTCGCGAACCCATTCACATCAATCCAACTGATGCCACCAATAGAGGCATCTCAAACGGAGACGTTGTGATGATCTCGAACCAGCGCGGCACTTGCCTGGCGGGTGCTGTTGTGACCGAGAACATCCGAGCAGGCGTTGTGTTTCTTTGGACTGGTGCAACCTATGACCCCGACCTAGATCACCCAGATCAACTGGAGCGCCATGGCAATCCAAACGTACTGACGCACGACATGCGCACATCACGTTTATCGCAAGGCCCGGCCGCACAGACTGCCTTGGTTCAAGTTTCGAGGTTTGACGACGAGCTGCCGCCGGTCCGGGCGTTCGAGCCACCGCTAAAGGACCCAAATGGCATATAACATGAGACTTTGGTCAAGCAATTGCGAAGGGTAGTGTCTGCTATAGCGATCACGTCATGAAGATAAAATCAACAGGCAGCTTGTCTGCGACTTCGGCACTTGATGAAGTGCGAGGTGAAAGGAGAGTTGATACGACCTTGGCCAAAGGGCTCCTTGTATTGGAAGCGCTTTCGCATGCTCCGCAAGGCAAAGGCGTAACCGAGCTTTCGAAAGAGCTATCCCTCACAAAATCCAACACATATCGCCTTTTGCAGACGCTGATCGTCATGGGCTATGTGCGGCCGAGTGAGAGCCGTCAGTACTACACAACCATGAAGGTATGGCAGGTCGGACAGAAGGTCATCGAGAATCTTGCACTACCCGAATTGGCTGCACCGCAGCTGCGGCGTCTCAGTGAACAAACGGGAGAAACGATCTATTTAGCGGTGCCTGACGGCCTGTCAGTCATCTATATCGACAAGATCGAGAGCACGAAGCCAATTCGATCATGGAACCCTAAAGGTGGCAGCGCGCCGATGCATTGTGTTGGAACAGGCAAAGCGTTGCTTGCGGCCAGTTACGAAACATTGAGACCGCACATCAAAAATCAGCTCATTCGATATACCGATCGAACAATCACGAAGATTTCGAACTTGGATCAGGACATGGCAAAGACCAGCAAGCGCCGTTTTGCGATTGACTCAGGTGAGTTCCGAGACCGCATTTGGAGCTTTGGTGCCGCCATACATCTTCCAAACGGGGATGCGATTGCCGCGCTCGGCGTTTCGGTACCAGATGTTCACCTCCCGAAGGGTCGGGCAGAAGAAATCTGTGCCCTCATCGTTGAAGCGGCAGATCTCGTATCAGAATCTGTAGCGAAATCTTAGACCGTTCAGAGTAGGGAAGTCGTATCGATCTATTCCGCCTCCACGCCTGCAGCTGCCCCAAAATTCAATCCTGTCTTACACCACAGACGCGCAGTTTCTCGCACGCCCTCGCCTCAAGACAGCAAACGTGAGTGACGCCCTCGCTCCAATCCACTCCGCAAAGATCGAGCCTCAGTTCAGTAACCCAACTAAAGACCGGGACATCTGGCTCTTCCAGTGTTCCATTATATAGAACGACAATTCCTTATATTGACCAACTAATGAATTCGACGGACAATGGCGGTGTAATTCTCAACGCGCATCATTCACGGGAGTAGCTATCCATGACGGACCGTGCAGCCATTTCATTGTGGGACAGCTCTGCCGAAGAGCCCGCCGTTGAAAACGAACTCAATGGCGAGATAAAAACGGATCTGGCAATTGTCGGCGGCGGCTTTACAGGCCTCTCGACAGCACTGCACGCCGCTGAAAAAGGTGTCGACTGTCATGTCCTCGAAGCCAAGCACATTGGCTATGGCGGCTCAGGTCGCAATGTCGGTCTGGTCAATGCCGGCCTTTGGTTGCCACCGCAGGACATTGAAGCTGAAATCGGACAGGAGCGCGGGAGCAACTTTGTACGCATTCTTGGTGATATGCCCGCTTATGTGTTCTCTCTGATCGAACGCCATCAGATCCGTTGCGAGGCAACCCAATCGGGTACAATCCACGCCGCCCATTCCCAAAAAGGGTTTGATGACATTGCACGTCGCGCGGAGGAATGGCAGCGATTAGGCGCCCCCGTAGATTTGCTTGATGCAAAGACTGCTTCGCAAAAAATCGGCACAGACAAGTTCTTTGGCGGGTTACTCGACCGGCGCGCAGGTACGATTAATCCCATGGGTTACGCGCGAGGACTTGCTCGAGCAGCGAGAAATGCAGGTGCCAGCATTTCTTCCGGCGTCACCGTCACAAGCCTGCGCCGTGATGGAGATGACTGGCTGCTGGAAACCAATAGTGCGCCAGTGAGGGCCCGCATGGTTGTACTCGGCACCAATGCTTACTCGGACAAGCTATGGCCCGGGCTCAAGAATACATTTACGATGATCCACTACTTCCAACTTGCAACAGAACCACTGGGCGATCGTGCAGAACACATCCTGCCGGAGCGGCAGGGACTTTGGGACACTGGTACAATCATGTTCTCTCTGCGCCGGGATCGTGCCGGACGAGTCTTGATTGGTTCAATGGGTAAGGTCATTGGTAGCAAAGACAGTGGATTATCGCACCGCTGGGCCAGCCGCAATCTGAAACGATTGTTCCCCGAATTGGGCCGAGTAGAGTTTGAAGAGGCATGGCACGGTCAGATAGCTATGACACCGGACCACCTTCCTAGGATCCATCGACTCGCTAACGGCCTCTATACGCCTATCGGCTACAACGGTCGCGGCATAACCACCGGGACGATGTTTGGCCGCGCAATGGCAGATCTTGCAGCAGGCGGAAGCGAAGAAGATCTACTTCTCGAAATTACCAATCTGAAGGAAGTGACGTCTGCACCTCTCATGTCGCGCTTCTATCAGGCTGCCTTCACCGCCAACCAGGTTTGGAAGAGCCTCTAGTGGCCTTGAAAAACAAACGTGGCGACCGCATCGTGCCAATATCGGCAACACCTTCACCACTGTGCTATGTCTGTCGCCGACAACCTCTC
>JBCDBQ010000284.1:0-8834 GCA_039183375.1 Pseudomonadota bacterium | reverse complement strand
GAGTCAGCAGGCGAGACGGCTACAACTGTGAAGCTCATTCGCGTGACATTCCTTGCGCCATTTATTTTGGTTTTGGTGCTCGTTCTTCGCCATAGAGGGTTACTCGATACCGAACCGACCGATAGGCCTCCGTTACTTCCGTCATTCATCATCGCCTTTCTCATTCTTGCGTCGGTTAATTCAATTGGAGCCATTCCTGATTGGCTGCAGGTTCAGCTGTGGTCCATATCAAAGTGGTCATTACTGACGGCGATTGCTGCCGTTGGCATCAAGACCGAACTCCGCCGAATTCTGCAAATGCCGTCGCAGGCCATCACGCTAATCCTCGCAGAAACAGCGTTTATCGCTTTGTTGGTCGTGTTCGCAATCGGTTGGATCGGAAGCAAGTAATGCCGATCAGAGCTTTGACTCGCGTTTGTGGCTGTCGAAGTTCCAGACGCAGTTCGCCGGAGTCATTGACCCAGCAAAAATCAAATTAGGTATGAGGAGTATCTGATGCACACGCTTCGTTATCTCGATCCGGTTTCGAGCCAAACGCTTCGTCAAGGAATTGAAGAGTTGAAACGGGTCGAAGGCGCTGACGGTGATGCCGCGCAGAACGTATCCGAGGATCTGGTCGACCGTATCAATCTTCATGATGCCATCCATGTGTTGTTCGCGTGCCCAACAGACCTTCGCGGGGAGATTGCTGCTCATGTCTGGACAGCAGTTGGGACAACAATGACGATTCGCAACATGCATGATGTAAACCAGCACAGGGACCACCGTCAGGTGTTAAGCGAGATTGGATATGTTAATCTTGCCGCTACGTGGGTGCGCGCAATTCCAACTGTGATTGCCATCTTATGGAGGTCCCGCAGCATGAATAAGCTGTGGCCCGCCTATGATTATCAATACTATCTCGACTGCCGGCTCTGTGACCTGCGTTCCGTATATGGTGTCCACGTTCTGGGCGTGAAACGACGCCAGGTTGGTCGAGGCGGAGCAGCATTGCGTTGGGTCAAATCAGCTTAAGGCATTAGATCACGGGCGAGACGAAAACCCAGGTCATCACTCGCGTCGTTGATCGCTTGCTTGTTACGCCTTGTGAGACGGAAATTCGTATACCAGAATCGCCAAGAGCCGCCGCGGACAGCACGGGAGTCACATTCGCCGTCTAATCGCACCGATCCGTTTGCTGGCGCGCCTTGGTAGTTATCATTCCAGCAATCCATCGTCATTTCACGAACATTGCCGCGCATATCGTGCAGCCCATAATTGTTTGCGTGAAATGATCCAACCGGCGCTGTCTCTCTCTTGTCCCACTTGCTACCGCATCCATTGCACGTGCCGTCACGCGTTCCAAAGCTCTTATCATCTTGAAGCGCCTTTACAGTTTTGCCGGCCCGTATGGCATACTCCCATTCTGACTCTGACAAGAGCCGGTAAGGCTTTCCAGTAATGCGCGACATCCATTCGGCATACCCGTTTGCCTGCTGCCAACTGATGTTGACAACAGGCCGATTCGAAGGGCGCGAACTGTTGGATTCTGCAGCTTCACATGCGCCCGCAGCGACGCAGGCATTCCATTCCGCAACTGTGGTCTCGAACTTTGAAACGGCGAACGGCTTGCCAAGTATCACGCTATGAACGGGCTTCTCACTTTTTCGTCCATCCATTGAACCCATACTGAATTGGCCACCGGGTATGACAACCATTTCCGGGCAACCATTTTCGCACTCCTTGAACGTTGAGCCGGGGTTCGCTGCTTGCGATGTTTCCCCCTCGCCGGAGAGGATCTTTGGCATCATGACCCGATGCCAATAGAACTCTTCGATAATAGGAGGGCTGGCCGACCAAGCGACACCCAGCAGCACAAGGACGCCAACAAAGACGGCGCAGAGCCGCCTGTTGAGCCGGCTTGTTTTCACTTGACCCGAGAGCTGCGGACTCGTGGAAGTCGCCTCTTGGTGCGAACCGGTCGGTGACTGAGTCTCAGTTTCCGTATTGTCCGACATGTTTGCTCAATCCATCTCTCAATTCGCGCAAGTGACGCAACAGCATAGTTACTCCTCTCATCATTACAAAGCGATACCGGGATGAAACTATATTCCTATAGTAAACAATACACGCGTGACTTGTGGAGGCGACACTTGATCCGACTGCCTGTATCCCCCAATCCTTGGCCGATTTGACGTTGGTCTCAGAGCGGGGCCGTCCATGAATTTGGTGCACAAATTCAGATGAAACGAATTCACTACTTTCCAGCATGCAGCCACCCTAGGCTCACATCGGCATCTCCCAAGTTGCCGTTTCTTGGATGATTACCTCTGTTGGTTAGGACTGCTGAACTCATGCTTTGTGAGGACTGAGGGTTATGAGCTCAAACTTTCACTTCACAGCCACTATTTTTTGCCTGTTGACATTCGTTGACGCGGCTCATGGAGCCTTTCCACCTCAGGAACAGCCAGCAGGACTCGACGATTGTCGCCCCGCTATCGTTCGACAATTGATGGAAAAGGCCAACACTGGAGACACAGGTACCCAGATCATCGTGAGTTGGATGTACTGGGCTGGCAAGTGCGTCGCCAAGGATGATCGAGAATCATTTCGCTGGTTAAAGACTGCAGCCGACGCCGGCAATGCCGAGGCTCAGTTCCATCTTGGCCAAGCCTATGCGAGAACGCCTGACGTCAAAGATGCGAAACTCGCGGCACGCTATTATCTTATGGCTGCGAAGAACAACCATCCGCTTGCACAACATCATATAGGTCTCACGCTTGTTCGTAGCAACAAGGGTCCGAGATCGACTGAAGAGGGATTGAAATGGCTCAGTGCAGCAGCTCACCGCGGCCACGTGCTTTCGATGCTTGTCCTGGGATATCTGTTTGAGAAGGGCGAGTTCCGAGTCGCAACCGATCTTTGCAAATCGAAGAAGTGGTACGAGGCAGCTCAGAAGCTCGGTGACCAAGACGCCGCAAACCATCTGCATCGTGTGCAGAAACTTGCACGATGCTAATGTGAGCTGCTCGCAAGCTTAGAGGCGTGTGCTCTAAACAATCATAGCCTGATCGGTTGAAAGGTAATAGGGGTATGATCTCAAGCCTGTTGAGCCTGCCCCATACCCTCTACCGCGGCTTGTCAGGCTTATTGGCGAATGCCTTCAACCTGCAAAGTCAGCTCAACGATCTCGGAGGCTGGTCCCAGGCTTTTCTTGACACCGAAGTCCGCCATTCTGAACTGTGTTTTACCCTCAAAGCCTTGTCGGAAGCCACCCCATGGGTCTTTACCGCCGCCGATATAGCTGACGTCAATTGCAATCTCCTTTGTAACACCTAGGAAAGTAAGATCGCCTGTAACAACGGCTGTCTTGTCACCTGTTACTTTGACAGTCTTGCTCTTGAACGATGCTTTGGGAAATTTGTCGACGTGCAGAAAGTCGGCGCTGCGCAGATGCTTGTCTCGCGCTGCGTGATTTGAGTTGACGCTCGTTGTGTCAATTTCCACGGCAATGCTTGAAGCCTCAGGTTTAGTCTCATCGAATGCAAAATTTCCAGAGAACTTATCAAATCTCCCAGTCAGCCAGCTGAATCCGAGATGCTTGACCCGGAAGTTGATCGATGCGTGCGCACCCTTCACGTCAATGGCATAGTTGGCGGCCTGCAGTGGTAGCGCTGCCAGTAACAAAAGTAATCCGCCAAGCGTCAGTTTAGCTAAACTCTTCATTTTCATCTCCACTCTTTAGGTTTTCGCTTTGAGGTGAATGTCCAGAAATCATGCGAGCCAGCGTGTCGTCGCGGTCGAGAAAATGATGCTTCAGAGCACCAATGGCGTGAACTGCAGCAATTGCCATTATCCCGTAGGCGAGCCATTCATGTATGTCACCTGCACGGTCGGCGAGCGTTTTCGCCGTTATCAGCGGCGGCACCTCAAACCAATCAAAGACATTGATTGGCTTGCCACCACCGGTAGCAAACAAATAGCCGGTAACTGAGAGGCCGATCAGTACTAGGTACATCATCACGTGCGCTATTGACGACACCGTTTGCTCGACCCACGACTTGGCAAGCGACCGGGGTTTCGGATTGCTGAACCGCCAGACAATGCGAACCGCAAGCAGGGCGATCAGCAGCACACCTAAGCTCATGTGCAGGTTTGGTGCACGTTGATACCATGGGTCGTAGTAGTCCAGGGTGCGCATCCAATAGCCGAGCGCAAACAACCCTATGACAAGGGCTGCCATCATCCAATGCAACAGCCGCGACGGCCATCCATAGGTTTTGCGGCTATTAAGCAGTCGCATAACGTACGCCCTAGACCTAAAGTTTCTCGACTAAGTGGCCAAACACCAGCAAATCCACAAGCTGCCAGCCAGTCCGTAACACACTTTCCCCGTCCATCTTACAGGCCCATCCTTAGCGCACTGACGACGCCCAGGTTCCACCAACAAGCGATCAGTCCCTCCTGGCTACCTTCAGTGCTCATACCACATGTTGTCGAAATCGAAAATCCAGATTCATTTGACTAGGTAGATCATGACCCGTGATTCTCGAACCCCACCATGTGGCGAGAGCTTGTCGAACTGAGGTATATCGCTGTTCAAGTTGGCGCTTGGCTCTGCCTGACCGTCGTGATCGCTTAAATCACCGACTCACTTGGGCAGCCTTGATGAACAGCTTGTCGAAAATCTCTGCAACTTTTGGGATTGTGTAAGCCTGTTTCGCCTTGTCCAAATTTGCGCGAGGGTCTCCAGCCACAATCATCCCAACCATGGCTTGCCGATAGTGTGGCGTACACCTGTAGGCGTAGATACCTTCATGTGTGATCTTCAAGTCGAATTGCTTGCCGAGCTTGCTGTTCCAGCGTTTAGCTCCTGGCGGGATCATGCCACGCATGGACTCAGTGTTATGATTCCCGCTGACATTTATGAAGCTGACTGTGTCGCCAACTGAGACCTTGATGAAAATGGGATCAAAGATCTTCTTCCCCTTCTCCGTGATCATCTCGACCACGTGAGTTTTCGGTTCGGCCATAAGCGCGGTATGGGTCCACGAGGCCAAAATTAAAACGGCCAATATCGTTCTAACGATCATGTCTTATCCAATTGTGGCACTTCGTCATGAAGTTGCCCGCGAGATGAGGCGAGAGAACATCATTCCTGGCTGCCGAATGTCACCTCTGTCAAGTAAGCTACTGAAGTCTTTGCACGACCAGCGCAACCCGTCTTCATTCCGGCTTCATTTGAATTAGAATAGTTCCAACATACTGAATTTGATAGATTTTAATAATTCTAAAGTAGAAAAATAGAGTTGACTTTTGATGTCAATCAAATCCACCATCGCAAGGGCACGTCACATTCCAATTGTTCGCAAAACGACAGCAACGTCCAGTTTCGAGGGAAGAAGAATGGAAATTGTTAGAACAGCGCTTTGTGGTTCGACAGCCTCAGTAGTTTTTTCCGAGTGGATGCTTTCAGGCTCTCAGAGCAACAAGGTCTTGGCAATCGATGGCAATGATGTTGCCAACCACCCCGAACTCAAGGTTAGCCAATCAAAGACATCGGGGTTTGACACTACCAACGCAAACGAGAGCAAGTAGCGATTCATCCTTTCTTGCAGTAGAGGACCATCGGCCTTTATCTGCTTGCGCAAGCCAATAAGAACTACGAGACAGGAATGCAATGCGTTGCCAACCTCGGTGTACGCGGAGCCAACCTCTTGAGAGATGATCTATGGATGGCGTGACCATCATGCTGCTGGTGGTGCAATGCACGACCTCCCTTCTGATGTGTAAAGCGATACCAACTCGAAGTGTACACTTTCAGGACATGCCGTCTTGCAAGTCAGAGCTGAGCACTGTGCTGAAATTGAAAAACTCCCTGGCCTCTCAACAAACCTGGATGGGGAGATGTGCGTACAGATTGCAAGCCAGGGACGCGAGGAGATCTCGTCGGCATGCAAAGTTCAAAACAAATCCTACCCGATTGGCAGCCCAGATCACGCAATAGGCTTGGCGGTGAAAAATTAGGCGTGAGGAAAGTCTCCAGATTAGTGACAAGAGAAGCCACGCTGCGTCGCACTTTTGATGACACCGAACACAGTGATACCTGGATCCTGGATTGTCATCGCGTGACCGTTCTGCGGATACAATCGGGCCTGCGGGTGGATGAAGGCGCTGCCAAGTCGATCAGCAAGACTGCGCTGGTCCTTGCTCCTGCTCGACGACCCTAAACGAAGACCGCCAGATCTCGTAGGACAACGCATGACACTCCAATTTGCAAACCTCGTGAATGCATTTGTATTGATTGCTTGCTCGATTTGGGCTTATGCCGCCTCTGGTGCTGCATCAAGTACCGCACTTATTCCGGCCTGCTTTGGCATCCTCTTGCTGGTTTGCCACCCAGGAGTGAAGGCTCAGCATAAATCAATACTGTTGATCGCAGCACTTCTAATCGTGATCATTCTCGCCGCGCTAGTGATGCCCATGAAGGGGGCCATAAGTCGCGAAGATCCTGTTAGTGTTTTCCGGGTCGGTTTAATGATGTTAACCAGCGTGATGGCGCTCGGACTGTTTGCGAAAAACCTAGTTTCAAGTCAGTAAATCCATCAAACCAAATCATCAAAATCAACTCTGCGCGTTGTATTTGCTAGTCTTGAAGACGGCAGGCCATCGACGGTGTCAAAGGCTCACATCGTTATGTTCCCTTGCCCTTTGGGAGTATGCGTCAAATCCCAAAGCCGCACCTACGGTCGCATTGACGTCTTGATCAAGCTGCGCTGGTCTGCAGCTAAGGCAGCGGCCATGACCGCAGAGAGAAGACAAGCAATAGGAATGTTGAATGGGCGGTAAGGTGCCTTCACCATGCGTCGATGTCTGCAAGTTCAGGTCCAAAGGTCATTGCATCGGGTGCGGAATGACCAAGAAGCAGAAGAAGAAGTTCAAAAAACTTGATGGCCGGAAGGCTAAAAAGGGCTTTGTTGTGGATTTGGTTGCGCAGCAGGCCAGAATTGGCCTGAAGGCTAACTGGGAGCGATCCTATCGCCGAAGGTGCAGCAAGAAGGGGGCTGAATGCCCCCTCGATAACGCGTAGCGTATTGCTTGACGCGGAACGTCTGCATATTCAGCGGCTCTCAACTACTTGAGATGAGAGCGTAAGATCCAAGCATACTTATCATGGGTCTCTGCGCGGCCAATGGCCATATCGTTGGTGACAACGTCACCATGTTCTTCAGCAACGACAGCGAGCGCTCGCAACGTTGAAGAGAGTTGCTCCTGGTCCGCTTGCATGGCGGCAATCATGTCGCGATCAGTACCTTTGCCTTCATCCTCGGTTACGCGGCTACGCTTGAGGTATTCCGAGTACCGGCCCTCTGCATGTGCCTCTAGAGCCTTGATGCGCTCTGCCAGGGCGTCCTGCGCAACGAAGTGTTCCTCGTAGATTTCCTGGAACAAGGCATGCAACGGCCCGAACGCCATCCCGGTCACATTCCAGTGGAAGTTCTGCGCCTTCAATGTGGTTATTGCTGTCTCTGCGAGCGATTGTGTCAACCCGTCGACAATTGCTTCACGCGCATCCGGCGAGATACTGGTTGCTACCTGTGCCATCTCAATGCCTCCTCAAGTCACCAGTTTAGAATTATTCTAATCTTACGTGCTGAGGGAGGATTTAGATCAACCGAAATCACGGATCAAGCATATTTTGTTCAAAAGTCAGAGCAGTCAGCAGGCCGGTTGCTAGAAATGCGACCCGACGATGAGCAACCGTTGATAGCCTAAATGACAGCAATGCTTGCACATTCGCGTGGTCTGACTGCGATACAGCAGTGAGAAGCCGACCGATCCACAACTCACCCTCACTCAGCGCTTTTGCCCTTTGCTGGTAGAACAAAACTGGCCGCAACGCGTAGGCGTCCAAAGCTCCCAACAACGCAAACGCATGGGATTTCAATGAAGCACGCGGATCAACCGCGATTACGCGGCACGCTTGCTCCCAATCACCTTGCGGGTGAAGCGCATAGCAGTTTGCAAAGTATCTTAGGCGTTCAATCCGGCAAAAACCCCGTGAATCCAGTACATCTTGACGCGGCAAGCTCTCGGATGGACGAGTGCTCGGCTGTAGCTGGACAACGTTCTGAGCTGTTGCGGACAATCTTAAGATTCCAAATCGCGCGATTCTGATCCGACCGAACGTTTAAAGGTCTGGAGAGGTTCGCAGATGGCGATGCACTATTCAATGATCATAAGCGACGCATAGTTGATGACTTTCTTCATCAACCTGCGTGCCGATCGATCAATCATGTCAAACTCAGCACCGCGCGCACTCTTTGAGGGCTAAACCGATGGGGAACAGTACAAGACCATCACAATCACATAAAGTTTACCATATATCTCGACAATATACGCAGCCCTGATGATCGGCCGTGCTAACGCGCGTGGAGCATCGGAACATAATTTACAGTCGACTTTCATCGTCGGGCGCAGCCATCATGTGGCCAGCGTGACGTTCTGGACACGTCGAACTAGCAGCGACGAACGAGTGAATCGAGTCAAGAAACCAGCTCCCGATCTGGGTCCGTCCCCGGAGGAGAAGACAGCCGCGTCCCTAGAATTTATCAACGTCACGAGACGCTTTGCCAACATAACTGCCGTCAGGGCGTGTCGCTGGCCGTCAAGCCGGGGGAAATCGTTTGCCTACTGGGCCCATCCGGCTGCGGCAAGACGACATTGCTGCGTCTCGCCAGCGGTATTGAAACGCCGAGTAATGGCCGTATCCAGCTCGATGGTTGCGGGGTAGCAGGGCCGGGCGCCTGCCAGCCTCCTGAAAAGCGCAATGTCGGTCTCATGTTCCAGGATTT
>JBCDBQ010000283.1:0-8847 GCA_039183375.1 Pseudomonadota bacterium | reverse complement strand
CTGTTCCATTTGGGAGGAGAGTGGACATTCGGCGGCCATAGGGGTTCGGCAACGTCGATGTTTGTCGAGAGTTCTGTGATAGAGAATGGAAATGCCTCCGCCTTGTTGGGGCTGCGGCTCTATATTGGTCAAAATGAGAAGTCACTGATCCGTCGCCATCGGGAGGACGATCCTGAAGATGAATTGGAAAGCTGGGCTACCGGTAGTGGTCTCACGCTTTGGTGGCTCAAGCTTCCCGAGTTCGACTTTGGCCTGACAGATCTCAAAAATATACTCGACATAGACTACTGCCAACGCCACCGGGCGAAGTGTGCTGCATTCGCAAACCGTTGAATGATGAGCTGTGTCCGTCGCAACGGAGCTTAAGCATCGGCGAGTGAGAGAAAGTTAAGAAACCTCAAGTTCGTTCGCCAGCACTGCGGTCAGCCGTTTTCTGATTGCGTCCTGGCGGCTCGGATCAATGACCTTCTTGTTGGTCAGGTCTGTCACATAAAACACGTCGACAGCCTTCTCACCGTAGGTGGTAATGTGTGCCGACGTGATGTCCAGCCTCAGGTCCGAAATGGCGCTCGTCAGATCATAGAGCAACCCGGACCTGTCGAGGCCGCTCACCTCGATCACTGTAAAGCGATCCGACCACGTGTTGGAGATCACCACTTCCGGCTCAACCGTGAACGCGTGAATTCGTGGTTCCGGCATGCGGCGTTGTTCGAGCAGTGTCTGGAGGCGCGCTTCCCCTTTGAGAACCTTGATAATCGTGCGGCTGATCTGTTGCGTGCGCCGCGTCTCATCATCATCGTCAGCAAAACTGCGCTGCAGGACGAAGGTGTCCAAAGCGAAGCCGTCGCGGGTCGACGAAATCTGCGCGCCGATAATATTGGCACCGGTGGCAGCGCAGCAGCCAGCGAACAGAGCAAGCAGTCTCGGATGGTTTGGCGCCAGGATTGCCAGCTCTGTCATGCCTTTGAATGTATCGGAAGAAAAGGCCGTCGCGAGTTGCTCGCCGGATCGTTCCGCATCGCTAACCAGTTTGGCATGCGCAATCTGTGTGTCGAGTTCGGTCCTAAGCCAGTAGTCAGAGTATTGCCGCTGGATGAAGGACTCGACATCCGATGATGCCCAGCCACTCAAGGCCTCGCGGAGCTGATCTTTGATCGCAGCTTCGCGGTATTCGCGGCTCTCCGCTGTGTGGCCGCCGGCAACCAGAACTTCGGTTTCATAGTAGAGCTGCCGCAGCAACTGTCCCTTCCAGCTATTCCAGGTGCCGGGACCAACGGCGCGAATATCGGCGACCGTCAGCAGCAGCAACAGCTTGAGTCGCTCCGGCGTCTGCACGATATCGGCGAAATCACGTATGGTCTTGGGGTCGGACAGGTCGCGCCGCTGTGCGGTGTCACTCATGGTGAGGTGCTCTTCGATCAGCCACGAGACGGTGTCTGTTTCCGCACTCGAGAGGCCGAACCTTGGGCACAGGTGGCGCGCGATTTCTGCGCCAATGACGGAGTGATCTTCAGGGCGTCCCTTGCCGATATCATGCAGGAAGGCGGCGACGTAAAGCGCCCGTCTGTTTTGGATCGACGTGATGATTTCCGTTGACAGCGGAACTTCATCGGCGAGGTCGCCGGCCTCGATCGAGGTCAGTTCCCCGACGCACCGAAGCAGGTGTTCGTCGACCGTGAAGTGATGATACATGTTGAACTGCATCATCGAGATCACCAGCCCGAACTCCGGAACGAAACGGCCGAGAATGCCGATCTCGTTCAAGCGCCTGAGGATCCTCTCTGGCGATTTCCGTGACGTGAGGAGCTCAAGAAACAGACGGTTGGCTTCCGGTGAATTGCGCACATTGTCATCAATCAGACGCAGCGATTGGCGCATCAAACGGATAGCCTGGGGGTGAAAGAAGGCACCGGTCTTGTGCGACTGTGTAAAGATACGCAGCAGGTTCAGTGGGTCGCGCTCAAAGACCTCGTCATCGTTGACCGTGATCCGATCGCTTTCGATATTGAACTCGGTGGTCTTGCGCACTTCGCGCCGAACAGTCCAGTTCATTGGATTGAGCAGCCGGGTCAATGTCGGCGACGGAGCCAGCTGTTGAATCTCCAGGTTGGCGCACAGGATCGCCGTCAGTTCACCGACATCCTTCGCAATCAGGAAGTAATGGCGCATGAACCTCTCAACGGCACGCAGGCCGCCACCTTCGCGGTAGCACAGGTTCTTGGCGATGATCGGCTGCATGTCGAAGGATAGTCGTTCTTCCGCGCGGCCCGACTCAAAGTGCAGGTGGCACCGGATCGTCCAGAGGAAGTTACTACAACGACGGAACGTGGCTGCTTCTTCGCTTGTGAAGGTTCCGTCCGCCACTGTCTCAGAGCCAACCCCACTGCCGGCCACGTACTTGCTGAGCCAATGAAGCGTATGGAGATCCCGAAGCCCGCCCTTGCCGTCCTTGACGTTGGGCTCGACCAGGTAGCGGCTGTTACCGCTGTGACCGTGCCGACCATCACGCTCGGCGAGTTTGGCGGCAATGAACTCCCGTGCGGTTCCTCTCACTACGTCGTTCTGGAAGCGGTCCCGGAACTGAGCGTAGAGAGCATCATCTCCCAGGATCAGTCGTGCATCGAGAAGCGACGTGCAGATCGTTGTGTCCGACTTGGAAAGGCTGATGCACTGGCTGATCGTGCGTGTCGCGTGACCGACCTTGAAGCCGATGTCCCACAGCAGATAGAGAATGTGCTCGGCAACACTCTCAATCCAAGGCGTTTGTTTGTAGGGAAGCAAGAATAGCAGATCGATGTCGGAGCCGGGCGCCAGCTTCCCGCGGCCATAGCCACCGGTTGCGACCACGGCCATTTGCTCGGCATCGGATGGATTGGTTGTGGCGTAATAAACGTGATGGATCGTGTAATCGTAGATCAGACGTATGAGATCATCCTGGAATTGCGACAGCCCAGCAGCGCATCCGGCACCATCTCCATCGATATGCAGTTGCCTGCGCGCAGCCTCCCGGGCCTCGCTCACCAATGATTTCAGGCGGGCCAGAACGTCGGGCCGCGCGGCCTCTGCATGGCCTGCTGATTTGTAGATAGCCGTCAGCTCCTCACGCAGGGCGCTGGGATCAAAATACGGCGGTTTATTTTGCACAACGGCATCCATCATGGTTACTCGTCAGCTGCGCGTGAAATTTCTTTGAGACGATACACTAATTCGAGGGCGGAGCGCGGTGTCAATTCGTCGGGGTTAACGTCTCCCATAGCATCCTCGAGTGGAGAAGATTGCGCCGCCTGAACCTCGCGTACCGCAGCAAACAGTGGCAGCTCATCCAAGGCCGCACTGCCCTTGCCACTGGTCTGTTCGTTCTCCAACAGCTCCAAAACTTCACCGGCGCGCACTGTTACCGCCGTGGGTAAGCCGGCCAAACGCGCAACATGAATGCCGTAAGAGCGATCGGCTGCGCCAGGTTTGACCTTGTGCAGAAAGACGATCTCATCCTTCCATTCCTTCACGTCGACGGTGACGTTCGCAATTTCCCCGAGCCGATCGGCCAGTGTTGTGAGCTCATGGTAGTGGGTCGCGAACAGCGCGCGGCAGCGGTTGACATCGTGCAGATGCTCGACTGTCGCCCAGGCGATTGAAAGACCATCGAAGGTGGCCGTACCGCGCCCGATCTCATCGAGGATGACGAACGAACGTTCGGTTGCCTGGTTCAGGATGGCGGCAGTTTCGACCATCTCGACCATGAACGTGGAGCGGCCACTCGCGATGTCATCGGATGCGCCGACACGCGAAAACAATCGGTCCACGACACCGATGTGCGCCGAGTGAGCCGGCACGTATGAGCCAATCTGAGCGAGCAATGTAATCAGCGCGTTCTGGCGAAGGAATGTTGACTTGCCGGCCATGTTCGGCCCGGTCACCAGCCAGATGCGGCCAACCGCCGGGTCGTCAAAGCCCGGCGGTGTATCCGGCGCAACGTATGTAATGAGACAGCAGTCGTTGTCGATGAAGGGTCCGGAAAGTTCCTTCTTGAGGGCCTGCTCGACAACGGGATGTCGGCCGCCGCGCACGTCGTAGGTCAATGAGTCATCGACGATCGGGCGCGTATAGTTCTGGTCGACTGCCAGTTCACCCAGTGCTGTAACGCAGTCGAGCTCGGCCAGTGCCGACGCCATGGCATTCAGTGCGGTCTCATGTTCCGCAATCGCGTTCGCCAACTCGGCAAAGATGTCATTCTCTATCGCGAGCGCACGCTCTGCCGCCGATGCTATTCGTCCTTCAATTTCGCTTAACTCAACCGTCGTAAAGCGCACCGCATTCGCCATCGTCTGGCGATGCCTGAACAGGTCCGATAGCGGCTCTTCCATGAGCGGCTTCGCGTTGGCAGCGGTGACTTCAATGAAGTATCCGAGAATATTGTTGTGCCTGACCTTCAGCGTCTTCACGCCGGACGTCTCAGCGTATTTCGCCTCGAGGCTGGCCATGACGTTGCGGCTGTCATCGCGCAATGACAACGCATCATCGAGGCCCTGGTTATAGCCGGTGCGTACGAAGCCACCTTCGCGTCTGAGAGCAGGTGGCTCATCGACGATAGCTGCCATCAGCATTTCAGAGAGACTATCGGGTGGTCCGGAAAGGTTTTCAGCGATTGTTGCCAAGGCCGATGGCAAGCCAACTGCGCCACCCGCTTTCTGGACAAGGTCTGCACAAACAACTGCGATCGCGATAGCATCGCGGACGGCAGCCAGGTCACGGGGCCCGCCGCGCTGCAAGCTCAACCGCGAGATGGCCCGCGCCACGTCGGGCGCGCTGCGCAACGCGCGCTGAGTGTCATCCCGCAGGTTTCGATCATCAACCAAGAAGGCTACAGCATCCTGCCGCGATGTGATGGCCGCCAGATCCCGCAAAGGGCTCGAAATCCAGCCGGCTAACTCGCGGGCACCTGGTCCCGTCACTGTTCGGTCAATGGCGGCGAGGAGGGAGCCTGCCCGGTCGCCGCTTGTCGATCTCAGGATCTCAAGGCTGGCACGGCTGGCAGCATCAATGATCATGGTAGCGCCACGACCGGAACGGCGCGGTGGCCGCACGGTTGGCCGCTTGCCCAGCTGCGTAAGCTCGACGTAGGTCAGCAGAGCGCCGACGGCGGCCTTCTCAGCCCGTGAGAAGTCCCCGAATGCCCCGAGATCGGAGACATTGAGATACTCACACATCAGGCGCTCGCCACTGAGACTGTCGAACGACGCTGCCGGAACCGGAGTCAGTGCGGCAGTAATCAGGTGGGCTGTTCGTTCCAGTTCCGCGTTTTTTAGAACCGCATCAACTGACAGGACTTCACCAGGCAACAATCGGACGAGCTCTCCGGTGAGATCGGCGCCCGCGATGATGCCAATCTCGAATTCTCCGGTGGAAATATCCAATGATGCCAGCGCATAGTCGGCTTGCTCGCCCGGCTCCGCGAAGATGGCTGTGAGGTAGTTGCGAGTTTTGGCATCGAGCAGCGCGTCTTCGGTTAGCGTGCCCGGCGTGACCAAGCGCACGACGTCACGTTTGACGATAGCCTTGGAGCCGCGCTTGCGTGCCTCGGTCGGGTCTTCCAGCTGTTCGCAAACGGCAACACGAAAACCCTGTCGGATCAGTCGCTGCAAATACTCATCTGCACGCACAACCGGCACGCCGCACATCGGGATGTCTTCACCTAGGTGCTTGCCACGTTTAGTCAGAATGATCCCAAGAGCCTCAGCGGCAACAACGGCATCGGTAAAGAAGAGCTCATAGAAATCACCCATCCGGTACCAGAGAAGGCTGTCCGGGTTGGCGGCCTTGATTTCCAGAAATTGCGCCATGGAGGGCGTAACACCGGTCTGCGCTTTTTGAGCGGCCGGTGCTTGGGCATCATCATTCTGCTTGTTTGATTGCCGCGCCATCGAGGCCTGTGATCCACCGCTGATCTCTAAACCAGTCCAAGCCGACGCGTTTAGCGCATCAACCGGCGTGCGTTAAGACATTGATACACAATTTATTAGATGCGCTGGCGACAATTGTGGATCGAATCTACGTCCGCTGAGACTGCCTCAGGCCTATTATGAACGGAATAACGGCAAGCGCCGTGATCACTGATGCCGCAAGAAACGGTGCTCCAGGCAGGTAGACGGGAGCTGCTGGACCGGTGAAATGGCCGAACAGCTGTGTCATGAGCAATGGCGAGACAATGAGTGTTATCGCGGTCACACTGGTCATGGCACCTTGGAGTTCGCCCTGCTCATCATCTGGAATACGGTTGGACATCAGGCCCTGAAGCGCCGGCGTGAGAATGGCACTAAGGGCAGTGAGCGGCAGGATCGCATAGACCATCCAGCCCTCAGTTATGAAACCGAGGATAGCCAGGCTGACAACGTTGAAGAAGAAGCCGGCATAGGCCGTCCGCACCTCTCCAATCTTTGGCAGCAGAATTCTGATCAGCCATCCTTGAACAATCACAAAGCCAACGCCGACAACCGCCAACGACAGGCCGACCTCCGCGCTCGACCATTTGAATGCTTCCTTGGTGTAGTAGGCCCAAACTGATGGGTAGGCAAAATGCGCGATGTCAAAGAGGAACAGCGCGACCAGAAACCACGCGACGGTCGGCACCTTCCGCATCCGGTTGAAGGCTCCAAGTGGATTGGCCCGCGACCAATCAAACGACCGCCGTCTCTCCTTCGGGAGTGACTCAGGCAGTACAAATGCGCCGTAGCACAGGTTGAGCATTGCGAGGCTGGCAGCAGCATAGAATGGTGCTCGCGTGCCATATTCTGCGATCAGGCCACCTATGACCGGACCGATCACAAACCCAAGTCCGAACCCGGCACCAAGCAGTCCGAAGTTCTTGGCACGGTCCTCGGGCTTGCTGACATCTGCGACATAGGCATTGCAGGTCGAATAGGTCGCCGCTGCTATGCCGGCAATAATCCGTCCGACAAACAACACTAGCAGTGACGGCGCCAGGGCCATGATGACATAGTCAACGGCCATCACTGCGAGCGACGCGAGCAGTATCGGGCGGCGGCCATAGCGGTCAGACAGATTGCCAACTGTTGGTCCGAAGACAAATTGCATGATGGCGTATGAAAACGACATCCAACCGCCCCAGAGTGCTGCGCCTGAATAACCAAGATTCGTCACTTCACGAATGAGGTCAGGCAGCACCGGGATAATGATGCCGAAGCCTATCGAATCGATGCAGACCGTCAAGAAGACGAACATGGTAGCATGAAATCCGCCCTTGGACTTCGGTGCCGAGTCGCTCTGTTCGCCGGTCCGCGTGTCTTCCTGCATGTTGTCCCCCGTCGACGACTAGAGCGTGTTTAAGCCGTGTGTTTGGCCGCCCGGTCTCTAGGGCAAGTGCAGATGTTAAGCGTGACATAAAACTCAGTGATAGCCTTCGCCGGGGCCGATCTTGCCACGGAACGTCCAATAAACGAAGACCGTGTAACCCAGAATGACAGGTAACATAATGGCTGTGCCCACAAGCATGAACAGTTGCGATGAGGGCGCCGCCGAGACATCCCAGATTGTCAGGGATGGTGGCACCATCAAGGGTAAGTTCGAAACGGCGAGCCCGACGTAGCCAAGCAGAAATAGCAGGACCGACAACAGAAACGGTGCGACGTCCTGCTCCTTATGCAGGGCCCGCCAGCATAACACCGCGGCAACGGTGGCCAGCAGCGGTATCGGTGCCAGATAGAACAGGTTGGGCAGCGTGAACCAGCGCGCAAAGATGCGATCAACAGCAAACGGCGTCCACAGGCTGATCAAGGCCATCGCCGCCATCACGAGGAGCAGCAACAACTTGGCATGCTCCCGAGCGCGAATGGCAACCTGCCCCTCGGTGCGCATCACCAGCCACGTTGCTCCCAACAAAGCGTAGCCTGCAACCACAGCCAAACCGGTGACAATCGTGAAGGGAGTCAGCCAGTCAAACGTACCACCGGAAAATGCGTTGTTCTCCACCGCGATGCCTTCCAGGAGACCGCCGAGGACAAGGCCTTGGGCGAACGCCGCGAAAATTGATCCGCCGGCAAAGGACAGATCCCAGACATGGTGGTCGGGTTTGGCGACCCATCGAAACTCAAAAGCGACGCCGCGAAAAACCAGCGCTAAGAGCATCACGATGATCGGCAGGTAAAGCGCCGGCATGATAATGCCGTAGGCCAGCGGAAACGCGACGAACAGACCGCCACCGCCAAGGATAAGCCAGGTCTCGTTGCCATCCCAGAACGGAGCGACGGAGTTCATCATCACGTCGCGGTCCTGCTCGTCCTTGTAGAACGGGTAAAGAATGCCGATACCGAGATCAAAACCGTCGAGGATGACATACATCGCGACAGCCGTCCCAATGAGGCCGGCCCAGACCACCGGCAGCCAGGTTGCCATATCATCCATGCGCTATTCTCCCGGCTTGATAGCTTCGCGTGTCGCCCCGGTGGCGGCAGACAGCGGTCGTTGGTTGAGCTGCTCACCTCCGACAGCCGTTGCAGCGCCTTGTGGACCTTTCTCAATCAGGCGATTGATGTAGTAGATGCCCATTGAGAAGACGCTGGTGTAGACGATCACAAACAGTATGAGACTGAACAGAACTGTTTCAAACACCACCGGCGACACCGCATCCACGGTGCGCAGGATACCATGTGCAACCCAGGGTTGGCGACCCGTCTCCGTCACCCACCATCCGGCTAGGATGGCTACAAAACCCATCGGCCAGACGAAGCGCGACGCGCCGATAAACCAACGCGTTTGGAACAACCGCCCGCGCCACCACAACCAAGCACCAACCGCACCAAGCAAGATCATCAGCATGCCCAGCCCGACCAT
>JBCDBQ010000282.1:0-8848 GCA_039183375.1 Pseudomonadota bacterium | reverse complement strand
GAGATCATCGAAGCGTCACTTGCCAAGCAATCCAATGACGACGTTCTGGCCAAACTGCGTGCGGGTCAGGTGCCCTGCGCGCCGGTTCTGGATGTGGAAGGTGTCGTCAACGATCCGCATGTCGCCGCGCGCGGTGTGTTGTGCGAGGTTCATGACCCGGCACTCGGAGATGTTCTTCAAACACGCATGCCGATCGGAGACGGTCGTGCGCCGCAGCCTGCGCCACAACTCGGCGAGCACTCCCACGTCGTGCTGAGCGAACTCGGTTTCGATGACGAGCAAATTCGAATGCTGATTGAGAACGGCACCGTCCAGACACCATCCACCGACACATCAACCAGCGGATAGATGGGTGGGCATTGATTGCCGACCTTGACTATTCAGAAGATTATGGGCCTGGAATTTAAACGCGAACGGAGCACCGGACATGGCAGACGCATCAGTTCAGCATGACGTTTCCGCACAAGAATACGCCGATACGCTCATTGACTATCTTCGTGACGGCGAAGCCAAAGCGCGCTCACTGGGCAATCGCGGTCCCATCCGCCTCGACGAAAATGGCAAGCTGCATCCCGAGATTGTCGCTCAGTATTGGAAGCACGGCTTTTACGTTTTCGAGAATGTTGTTGATACGGCTGAACTTGAGGAGTTGCGCGCTGATGTACAGCGTCTTCTCGACGGCGCTCCGACCGAACCAGAGGGCGATACCGACCGCTTCGGCCGACCTGCTCTGGCGCGTGAGTTCAAGCGACCAGCTTATCGATGGGCAAAGCCCTTAAGTGATCCGCTCGGTGGCACGTCACTCAACAAGGGACGACACCCGGTCAAGATGGCCGATGCCAAACCGGCCGAGGACGCGCCGGAGTGGACGGTGCAGCTGTTGGACGGCAACCTGCAACTGATGGATTCGTGCTTCCATCTCTATGGCCATCCCGGCCTGCTCGCTGTTGCCGAAGCCATCAACGGGGCCGACTTCGTACCCTACAACGAAGTGACGTTCGTCAAGGAACCCGGCCTGGGGCCATCGGTTGCCTGGCATCAGGATGGCACGACGCATTGGGATGCCGATGATTGGGACGAAGGCGCGCACGGCTTCAATTTCATGACGCAGCTCTATCCAAGCACCGCTGCCAATTGTGTCTGGACGCTGCCGGGCAGTCACAAGATGGGCAAAGTCGATATCAAGAAACTGGTCGCGGAAAGCGGTTCCGAACGCATCGATGGCGCCGTACCAATGGTCTGCGAGCCGGGCGACGTCATGGTGCTGAACCGGCAGGCGGTCCATGGCTCTTTTGCCAATGCCTCACCGGATCGCCGGATCACGCTCAACGCCGGCTTCTTTCCGCGCAAGCGCGTGCTCAACGTCACGACGGAGAAGTTGGACGGGGTCGAGCATACCTACACGCCAGAACGCATTGAAAATCGCTCACGACTGATTGCCCTGGCGGTCGACGCTCGCCAGCAAAAGTATCCGCACGAGAACCGCTACAGCTATCAACCTTTTGCCGGACAGGAGGATGACTGCCGCTGGAGCGAGGACAAGCGCACGAGCGTGCTCAAGGACTACAATCTGCAGGATATGTATATCTAAGGCTGATCGACCATTTGGCCGTTAGTTCGCAATCATCAAGCCGATTACGATGATTGCGAACAAGCTGGCGCCGATGCCCATCCACTTTGCGCGCTCAACCTTTGAGCCTGCGATCAGCCAGATCAGAATGAGGCTGAGGACGACAATAACGGGGCCGACAATTTCAATGCCAATGGTCGATGGCAGGCCTAGTTGTGCGAGATAGCTGGCTGTCAGGCTAACGATTTTGTCAAATTCGTCTCTGCGTTCCAGCCATAGCCCCCAGCCGACAACCGCAGCTAACGGTAACGCAAAACCGGACGCCAAACACAGTAACGCTCCAATGAAACTCCGCATGTTACTAACCACGCTAGTTGGGCAAGACGGCGTATGCCCAGTAGGCTGGCAAAACTGGCTGAGGGTGGTCAAGAACCACAGCCGCATTTAGCAACCATCTGATTAAGCGATGATTTTGAGTTCGGCTTTCATCAGTGATGGATTGCGAGTTTCGCGCACCCGTCAGAGGCGCCATAGATCATGCCGCGATCAGCCCAGCACCTCCTCAGCCACGGTCAGAGCATTCAGGGCGGGTGGGAAGCCGGAGTACGGTCCGGTTTGAATGATGATCTCGATGACCTCATCACGAGTGACGCCGACATTCGGAGCGGATTGGAAGAACTTGCGCTGCTGCCCTGGCATTTGCGTTGCTGTAAAGGCTGCTAATGAGCAGACCATCCGTTGACGTCGTGCGATGCCGGGGCGATTCCAAATCTCGCCGTAGAGATACTGGATGGCGTTCACGTAGAGCGTACTGGCGGCCGAGCCAGGGGCTGCATAACCACCTTCTGCGCGCTCGCGGTGGAGATCGCGCATGGTGTCGTCGCCAAGCTTCATGAGATCATCAAGATCGTGCTCTTGGAGATCTTCTTCGGGTTGCGGGATGCCACGGTCATCGAAAACGCCTTTCACGACATTCAGAGAATTCAGCGCGGTTGGCACACCCGAATACATTGCGCAGTGCAGCATGACTTCCTGTATCAGGCGTGGCTGCAGCCCAATGTTCAGCGCACCTCGGGCGTAAAAGCCAACCTGTGGCAGGTACTGCTTGGACGTGAGTGCTGACAATGTCGCCAACATGCGATCTTCGAGTTCCAAGCCCGGACGCGCCCAGACCCGACCAAAGATCACTTCGTCGACGAGGTGTGGCATGCCAGGTAGGAGCTCAGCACCGATGTCGTCCGGCAACCCCAATTTGCGGCGGATTTCGGTTCCCTTCTGGCGCAACTGTTCTCTTTCGGTCATTGCAAGCCTTTCTTATGGTCGTCGTGTCTCATTGGGGCCTATCTCGAAGCGGTAGAGAGTGAAACAGCGGCTCACCATCGCTGGCAACAGCTTATCGCGTCGATGATCAGCAATATTTGCTATCTGGTTGCCATTATTCGCCCGGCAGGCTTGGTTAACTGAGGGCATCATTCAGCGACGGAGCAGGCCACATGACCCCGGAAGATATCCTCCAGCACAATCCTAAAGTGGTGAGCCAAGCCCAGCGTGAGCAGTATTTCCAGGACGGTTTTCTAACGATTCCAAATGCTATTCCTGCCGAATGGGTTGAGCGCCTCAAGACGCTGTCGGAGCAGTTTCTGGATGCCAGCCGCCGCTTCTCCACTTCAGATAATGTTTTTGATATCGGCCCGAACCACTCTTCCGAGAAACCGCATGTCCGACGTTTGAAAGCATTGGTCGACCGGCACCCAGACTTCTGGGCATTTGCCAGCGACTCACCGCTGACGGAAATTGCTTCGGACCTGCTCGGTCCGGACGTCAAATTCCATTCCAGCAAACTCAATTACAAGTGGCCAGGCGGCGGTGAGATCGTGAAGTGGCACCAGGACATCACCGGCTGGCCCCACACCAACTATTCGCTGGTGACGCTTGGTGTGCACCTCGACGACGTTGGTTACGATGAGGGACCGCTGAGCTGCGTTGCAGGTTCGCACAACGGCGAACTGTTCGTGCAGCGCGATGACGACTATCGTTGGACCGGCTCAATTTCCGAAGATGACCTCGCCGGTGTAGATCTCGACAGCGCATCTGATTTGCAGGGTGGTGCCGGAACAGTCATCGCCATTCACTGCCGTACCATTCATGGATCGCGCGCGAACCTGACGAAACGGGTGCGTGCATTGCCGCTGTTTGTGTTTGCTTCGGCTGATGCCTTTGCCTGGATGCCGGCACCTTCTCCAACGTCCAAGACCGGCGAGATCGTACGCGGTCAGGCAGCCAAGTTTGCGCATTTTGATCCGCGCCCCTGTCCAGTGCCGCCGAACTGGGCCATAGAAGGATATAACTCAATCTTTACCGCCCAGAAGTAAATCGAGCAGTACGGGAGCTTCCTTGATGTACGGTATGAAAGAAGTGGGACCACAGCGCTACCGCGAATCGCTGGGCCGCTACTTCGAGGACTTTCAGGTCGGCGATGTCTACGAGCACCGACCGGGGCGCACAATCACGGAAGCCGACAATTCCTGGTTCACGCTATTGACGATGAACACGCACCCGCTGCACTTCGATGCCGAATACGCAAAGCATAGCGAATTTGGCAAACCGCTGGTCAACAGCACCTTCACGCTGGCGGTCGTCACCGGTATGACGGTTTCCGATACGAGTCAGAAAGCCATTGCCAACCTCGGCTGGGATGGCATCAAACTGACCGGACCTGTGTTTGTTGGCGACACCATCTATGCGGAGTCAGAAGTCTTGGAGAAGCGCGAGTCAAAGTCACGGGCCAACCAGGGCATCGTCACGATCCGGACGCGCGGGCTGAAACAGGATGGCACAGAGTTCATGTCTTTCACCCGGAACATGCTGATGCCGATGCGCGGACATTCGGTTGAAGACAAAGTTGAGCACTACTAGCCGCTGATTGGCATTGAGCAATGAAAACTCCAAGAAGCCGGCGGAACGCAGAACTGATTAGGATCGTCATTCCCGCGAAGGCTGGAAACCAGACGACCGACAGTTTCGCAATACGTAGACAGCTTGTCGGCTGGATCCCTACCTACGTGGGGATGACGAATGATTTGTTTATGAAAGCAAGGGCTCAGACTGTATCTCCGTCAGGAGTGCTGGGCGTAGCTGAGAAGTTAAGGAAAGCAGTTCATGGACGGACATCAATCACCAGAGACTATTGAAGTCGAAACCCAGATACTCGATGCCGTTAACAAGTTTCTCGTGCGCGAAGTTGAGCCGCACGTGATGGCGCTCGAGCATGCCGACGAGTATCCGGCTGACATGGTCGAGGGCATGAAAGAGCTGGGCTTGTTTGGCTCGATCATTCCTGAGGAGTACGGCGGGCTCGGACTTAGCGTCACGACCTACGCCAAAATTGTTGAACGGGTGACGGAAAGCTGGATGTCACTGTCGGGCATTTTTAACTCGCACCTGATTATGGCGAATGCCGTGATGCGGTTTGGCACCGAGGAGCAGAAGCGGACCTGGTTGCCGAAGTTTGCCACGGGCGATGTTCGCGGTGGTCTGGCTCTGACTGAACCCAACTGTGGTACTGATCTTCAGGCCATCCGCACATCCGCCAAGCGGGACGGCGATGACTACATTATCAATGGTACCAAGACCTGGATCTCCAACGGCATTCATGGCTCGTGCTTTGCTTTACTTGTGAAGACGGACACGGAGATTGAACCGCGGCACAAAGGTACAAGTCTTTTCATTGCTCCAAAGGGTGAAGGCTTCACAGCAAGCCGGAAACTGGAGAAGCTCGGCTACAAAGGCATCGACTCTGCTGAGTTGGTATTTGAAGACTACCGCCTGTCTGCCGACCATCTCATCGGCGGTGTTGAAGGCCAGGGCCTCAAGCATGCGATGGGCGGGTTGGAGCTTGGTCGTATCAACGTAGCGGCGCGCGGTGTCGGTGTTGCCAAGCGCGCGCTTGATCTGGCTGTGGCCTACGCGCAGCAACGCGAAACGTTTGGACAGCCAATCGCGCAACATCAGTCCATCCAAATCAAGCTTGCCGATATGGCAACAAAGCTGGAATCATCCAGGCACCTCACACGTGCGGCAGCCGAAGCCCTGGATGCTGGTGAACGCTGCGATATGGAAGCGGGCATGGCGAAGCTAATGGCGACTGAAACTGCGCTGTTCAACGCGACCGAGTCGATGCGCATCCATGGTGCTTACGGCTATTCGAAGGAATTCGAGATTGAGCGGCTCTATCGTGACGCGCCTCTGTTGTGCATTGGCGAGGGCACGAACGAGTTGCAGCGCATCATCATTGCCCGTCAGCTGGTTGCACGTAATCCAATCTGACCTGATCTACGATCGGAAATCGTTCAATGAACTTCCCACTCGAAGGCGTGCGCATTATTTCGGTCGAGCAGTATGGCGCTGGTCCGTTCGGAACCATGCAGCTGGCCGATCTTGGAGCGGAAATCATCAAGATCGAGAATGCGTCCGAGGGCGGCGATGTTGGGCGGCACGTGCGCCATCCGGATGATCCGCTGTCATCTGGCGACAGCATGTTTCATCAGGCCTTCAATCGAAACAAGCGCAGCATCACACTTAACCTCAAGTCTGAAGAAGGCGTCGACCTACTGCACCGGCTGGTAGCAACCGCTGATGCCGTGTTCAATAATCTGCGCGGTGATCTGCCGGCCAAGCTTGGCCTGACCTACGATGATCTCAAGGCGATCAACGAAAAAATAGTGTGTGTGCATTTGTCGGCCTATGGTCGTAACAACGAGCGCGAGGCTTGGCCAGGCTACGATTATCTGATGCAAGCCGAGTGCGGCTATCTCTCTGTGACCGGTGAGCCCGACGGCCCACCATCGCGGTTCGGTCTCTCCCTCGTCGATCTCTCAACCGGCCTGCAAGCAGCCATTGCGCTTGCCTCAGGGATACTCGGTGCACGCACCAGCGGCAAAGGCGGAGATTATGACGTCAGCCTCTTCGATGCCGCGACCGCGAACATCTGCTACGTCGGGGCCTGGTATCTGACAGCGGGTATCAACACCGGCCGGACGGCCCGTTCCGGGCACCCCAATCTCACGCCCAGCCAGCTCTACAAAACAAAGGACGGCTGGATCTTCATCATGTGCAACAAGGAAAAGTTCTGGCCGGTGCTATGCGAGGCAATTGGTCGACCGGAGCTCGGTACCGACCCGGACTATGCCAGCTTTGCCGACAGGTTGCGCAATCGCGATCAGCTGACAGACGTGCTGGATGAAGCGCTCTCGACACGGACGACAGAAGAGTGGATGGAAACATTCGCCGGCCGGGTTCCGGCCGCACCGGTCAACGACATTGCCAAAGCACTCGACAATCCGTTTGCGCGTTCGACGGGCCAGATCATCTCCTACGATGCACCTGACGGAACGAAAGTCACATCAACGGGTCCGGCTATTCGCATTCCAGGTCAAGCACCGCTTGCCAAGGGTGCACCCGCCATGGCGCAGGACTTGGATGCCGTCCTGGCTGAAATCGGCGTGAGCAGGGAACAGCTGGAAGAGCTTAAAGCCCGCAAGATCGTCTAGAACGCATCTATTCAAGCCGAACATTGCTTTTAGCAACAATCCCATATGCGAAGGCCCAGCGCTTGCGACGACAAAACCGCTGCGCCTAAACTCCAGACAACCAAGAACTGGAGGATGCCTGATGGTCAAGGTGCACGACACGATTGATTTCGATGCTGTTGAGTGGCGGCACGTCACCGATCCGAACTGCAAAGAGTTCAAGATAGACTTCGAATACAGCCTGCTTGGTTATGACGAGCCGAGCGGCCGCCTCGACATGTTATTGCGGTACGCGCCCGGTAAAGGCCATTGTCGCCGGCATCGCCACGTGGCTTCGACGATGACACTCGTTCTCGAAGGCGAGCAATTCCTCAGCGAAACGCAACCCGATGGCTCTCTCAAGCATATTCATCGCAAGACCGGCGAATATGCGCTCGCTAACCCCGATGCACTGCCGCATCTCGAACACGGCGGCGAAGGAGGCGGCACGGTGCTGCTTTCGATGTATGCGCCTGACGGTGTCCTCTTCGAATACTTCGATGAAAACATGGAAAATGGCTGGACTGTCTCAATCCCGGAGTACGTTGAGAGCTGGGATAACGGAACCATCCATGGCGCGGTGCCGTCAGCAGCTTAAGCGGCGACAGATTCAAGGGAGCAAGTGATGTCCATTCTAGCCATCGGTGGTGCAGGTTTTATCGGCCGACGCCTGATCCCCATTCTGGCTTCGGCCGGTCATGACGTGACATGCATGGACATCGACGTAGCCGGCGCAAGCGCTGCATTCTCCGAGCTATCAGACAAGGTCACCGTCGTGCGGGGAGATGTGACGCAGTTCGATGATGTTATCGGCGCCATGCAGGAATCCAAGGCAGAACGAGTCGTCAACCTTTCCTATTTCATTGGTGAGTTGGCACCGCATGTCGCATTCAAGCTGGATATCCAGGGTATGGACAATTGCTTCGAGGCAGCGCGTCGGCTTGGCGTCAAACACACTGTGTTCGCCAGCTCACTCGCGGTGTCCGGCCCACAGTCGAAATTTGGTGAGCGGCTGGTTGACGAAACGGATGAGCGCCACGGCGACAAGCAATACGCGGTCAACAAGATCTACAATGAGTGGCAGGCGCTGGATTATCGCCGCGCTTACGATATGACAATCACCTGTATAAGACCGGCCAACGTGACAGGACCTGATAAGAAGTTCGGCTCAATCGATCACGTCAACTGCATGTGCCAACCGGCGCGGGGCAACATGGTCGAGTTCCCGCATTCGGATGCCATGCGTTGTGTCATCCACGTCGAGGACATGGCGGAGGTTTTTGCAAGAGTCCTGCTTTCCGACAAGCCAAAACATGAGACTTACAATTCCGGCGGTGCAACCGTCAGCATGGGTGAGCTTGCCGCGTTGGTTCGTGAATTTCTGCCGGATGCCGATATTCGCTTCGGAGCGGAAAGTGGCGGACGTGAGATTTCCAGCAACTTCATGATCGACAACAGCCGCGTCGTTGAAGAGTTCGGTGTGCAGTATGCGCCACTTCGTCAACGGGTGAAGGAAGTCATCAACGATATTCGCCGGGAAGAAGGTCTGCCGCTGGTTGAGTAGTCGGCCTCACCAACTGCGATTAAAGCCCTCAAACTGCATCGGGATCTTCTTGATGTCCTGCAGCACATCCTTCGGGATTGCAGGTCGCTTGTCGGCCGACGTGCTGGCATACACTGCATCTGAGACACCGCCAAAGCGCTCTTCGAT
>JBCDBQ010000281.1:0-8887 GCA_039183375.1 Pseudomonadota bacterium | reverse complement strand
TCCCCGCCCGCCGCCGTTCAGCCTTAACAATCCGATATCACCGCCTCGAAGCATTTGACGCATGGAATGCTGCCACGCAAGCCGCTTGAAACCCGCAAAACATCATCTCTATGTGGATCGAGAGTTAACGTGACAACGCCGACAAATGTTATATGCACATCTTCCCCTCGTCAGACGAAAGCAAAATCGTCCACTAGTTCTATCCGGAACACGACGTCCTCGTAGTCCTGATCCCCACCGCCGGTGAGGTCTTCAAACCCGTCGGTGATTGACTCGCCACCCGGATCAACACCCGACAAGGCATGCTGGACACCGTCGAAATTCATGTCGGGCGCGAAGCTGTGGAAGACGATTTCGTCTGTCGCCAGACCATTCACCGCAAGAAAAATATCGCTTCTGTCCGACAGATTTGCCGCCAAACCGGAGTCATCGGTCCGCTACAGGTGTCTCACTACCCTCTTCCAGAAATCGCTTTGCATCGTGTAAACAAGATTAAAAGTTTCCAGGCTGGAAGAAGCGCGCGAATGGCCGGTAAGTTTGGTGTTTCCATGACTGATCCTCCGATCCGCCATGCCCTCCCAAGCGACAACCCGACGTTGACGAGGTACCATATCACGCGATTGCTGCACTGCCTTCGAGGTCGGCAGAGAGCCCTCTTTGACAGATGCTGCACGGTGCACGAATGGCTGCTACCTGTCGCAAACCGAACATTCAAAATTTCGCGGATAGCACCGAAGTGTGATCCAATTATGCTTGGCGACTTGAAACGAAACGATGTTGTAGTTGCAAGAAGATCTTCCCATGTTATTGTCGTAACACTGGCAAATTACTGATAAAACGCATGGAAAAAACTGCAAAACGCAAGATTGTCTCCTCTCGCCACCTCGCGGATGGTGAAGGATGGGAGGCATCAGAATTCGAATTCGGGCTGATTATCGCTTTCAACGCATTCTCGCGGTGGATGGTCAAATGTATGGCGGCTGCCGGCCACACAGAAATGGGCCATTTGGAAATCTTAGTCCTCCACAACGTAAACCATCGCGGTCGCGATAAACGCCTGAGCGATATCTGCTTTTTGCTGAACATCGATGACACACACACCGTAAACTATGCGCTACGAAAGCTCTCTAAGGCGGGATTAATTGAGTCCGAGAAACGCGGGAAGGAAGTCTTTTACCGTACTTCGAAAACCGGCGAATCTTTGTGTGATGAATACCGCTCTGTTCGGGAACGTTGTCTCATTGATGGGCTTGGACGGATGGACATTTCTGGAGACGAATTGAGCAGTATTGCGTCAAGCTTGAGGGCATTGTCGGGGCAATACGACCAGGCCAGCCGGGCCGCATCATCTTTGTGACGCGGCCCTCTTTTTCTTAACTTTTCTTAGCGGCTCATCGCATCCGGTAGATAAGTCACAATACCAGGGAAGATGGTAATCAGCACGACGGCCACGAGAAGCAGGAAGAAGAACGGCAACGCCGCCTTCGCAATTCTCAATATGTCTATGCCTGTAAGCCCCTGAATGACGAACAAGTTAAAGCCAACTGGCGGCGTAATCTGGCTCATTTCGACGACAAGTACCAGATAGATACCAAACCAGATGGGATCGATTCCAACGGCGAGGACCATCGGCATGATGATGGACGTCGTAAGAACAACGACCGAAATGCCGTCAAGGAAGAGTCCGAGTACAATGAAGAAGATCGTCAGGACAGCCAACAACACGTAAGGTGACAGGCCCATTTCCCCAATCCAAGCGGCAAGGTTGCGAGGCAAACCTGTGAACCCCATGGATACGGCGAGGAACGCGGCGCCGAGGAGAATGAAAGCAATCATGCAGGACGTGCGCGCTGCCGAAAGGAGCGCATCCATGAAATCACTTCGTGTGAAGCTACCTGAAAGGACCGCCAATAGGATCGACAGAAGCACACCAAGTGCTGCAGCGTCTGTCGGGGAAGCGATCCCGGTGTAGATCGCACCAATAACACCAGTGATTAGCAGGGCGACAGGGATTAGGCCGCGGGCCTCCCAGAGTTTTTCTTTCAGGTTGAGTTTGATCGTTTCCGCCGGGATGAGGTTTGGGTCCATCCAAGCCCGGACAGCGACATAAGCGCTGAACAACCCGACAAGCATCGCGCCGGGGATGAGCCCCGCGACGAAAAGCCTTGCGATCGACTGTTCTGTGGCCACGCCATAAACGATCAAGATGATCGAAGGCGGGATCAGAAGTCCAAGCGTGGCAGAGCCCGCAAGGGTGCCAAGGATCAGGCTTTCTGGGTAGCCGCGTGATTTCAGCTCAGGAATAGACATCTTGCCAATCGTGGCCGCCGTGGCTGCGGATGAGCCGGAAACAGCGGCGAAGATCGCACATCCCAAAACATTTAAATGAAGCAAGCGCCCCGGAAGACCGCCGAGCCATGGGGCAAGGCCATTGAACATATCTTTGCTGAGCCGCGACCTGAGCAGGATTTCACCCATCAGGATGAACAGCGGCAGCGCGGTAAGAGACCAGGAATGGCTGTGGCCCCAGAACGTGACCGCGAGGTTCAAACCAACGGAAGAGTTCGAGAAAAAAGCCAGCGCCACCGCAGCGACGGCTGACAGGGATAGCGCAATCCAAAGCCCCCCAGCCAGAAAAACAAACAACACCGCGAGCAGGATAAGGCCAACGACAGGATCAAACATTTCAGGCTTCCTCGGATGCAGCGATGACAGGCTCGCCGCGCAAAAGTGTTTCGATCAGGCTGTGGACGACGGAGACACATAGAAGCGTCATTCCGATTCCCATGGCAGTTTGAGGAATCCAAAGCGGGATTGGGATTGTTCCGTTAGAGACGTCTCCAAAATGGATGCTCTCCGCAACCAGGACCCAGATGTAGTAGACTGCGAAAAAGGTCAGCGCGGTGGCGGCCAAAAGTGCTATGACCTCGGCGACCAGGCATGCCCGCGCAGGCAATCGTGCGGTGACCAGAGACACCTTGATGTGGCCACCGCTGCGGAACGTGTAGGGCATCGCGAGAAAGGTGGCGGCAGCCAACATGAAACCGGAAAAGTCAGCGTAGGAAGGGATTGTCGACGGTAGTGGCAGGCCGAAGACCCGGGTCGCGAAATTCAAGAAAATCTGCGCGCTGATCAAAATTGCAATCGCCAGGATCGTGAATGCCGATATCCACCCTGCAGCAAGATAGATTCGGTCCAGAAAAGTTCGCATGATGTGCCCCTCTTAAATAAGCCTGGCGCTTGGGCGGGAGAAGACCAGCGCCAGGCTCTCTTTGGCAAGCAGAAACCAACCTTGAAGATGGTCCGTGCTCGACGTGTTACTGCTGATAGATCGTCAGAATAGAAAGCGCGGGCTCGGATGCATCTGCTTTCCAATTCGCCAGCATCTGCGCGCCGATCTCTTGCAGGCCTGCGGTCAGTGCTTCGCTTGGCTCGACAATGATCATGCCGTTTTCTGCCATGACGGCCGTCTTTGAATCCGCCTCGGCAGCAGACATTTCCCAGCCACGCGCTTCAGAGGCTTCTGCAGCTTCCAGAACGGCTGTCTGAACCTCTTCCGGCAAGCGCTGGAATGCACGCATGTTCACCACGACGATGTTCTTAGGTACCCATGCATTGATCGGCGTGTAGTGCGTCACGAAATCCCACGCAGTGGAGTTTGCACCGGTAGATGGCGATGTCACCATAGCTTCAACCTGACCGGTTGCGAAAGCTTGTGGAATGTCTGGTGCCTCAACCTGAACAGGCGCTGCACCCGCAAGTGCTGCAAACTCCTCCAATGCAGCATTGTAAGCGCGGAACCGCAGCCCCTCTAGCCCTTCGACGGATTCAATCTCACCGTTGGTATAAAGTCCTTGTGCAGGCCACGGTACAGAGAATAGTGGCATCAAACCGTCTTCTGCCAAGAGTTCCGTCACGACCGGACGCTGTGCCGCCCAAAGCCGCTGAGCATCTTCGTAGCTTGTTGCAACGAAGGGCTGGCTGTCGATCCCGAAGGCGGCATCATCGTTGACCAGGCGCGACAGGAAGAATTCCCCGATGGGAACCTGCCCCGAGCGGATGACATTGCGGATTTCGCCGTGTGGGAACAAGGATCCGCCCGAATGGACTGTGATTTCCAGCGCGCCGTCGGTCGCAGCAGCCACGTCCGCTGCAAACTGAGCAATGTTCTGAGTGTGGAAGGTCGCATCGCCATACGGCGTCGGCATATCCCATGAATCTGCGATCGCAGAACCGCTCATGCCAAAGGCAACGCTAGCGGCCAGAATGAAGTGTTTCATTGTTAAGCTCCTCTGTTGAACAGAACTCGTGAGGCAGTCTCCGAATTCATTACGTTGACAAATTGTCAGCGTTTTGCAAATAAAGCAACAACTTTATATTTGGGAGGTGCAAATGAATGCGCGTACTGATTCGAAGTGGGACTTTTGGATTGACCGTGGTGGTACGTTCACAGACATCGTGGCACGTTCTCCTAGCGGCGACCTAAAGACGCACAAGATTCTGTCAGAAAAACCAGAGTCTTACAAAGATGCTGCGGTGCAAGGCGTGCGAGAAATCATGGGTCTCTCGAAGGATGATGCAATCCCTGAAAACGCCATCTCCGCCATCAAAATGGGTACGACCGTCGCTACAAACGCCCTACTTGAGCGCAAGGGCGAGAAGACAGTTCTGTTCATTACTCGGGGCTTCAAGGACCTCTTGCGAATCGGTTATCAGAACCGTCCTGACCTCTTTGCACTCGATATCCAGCTTCCTGATCTCCTTTATTCGGACGTTGTTGAGATCGACGAGCGGTTGGATGCCGACGGCACTGCCATCAAGGCGATGGATTTGCAAAAGGCACGGGAGGCTATCTGTCGCGCCTATGGCAAGGGATACCGTTCTGTTGCCATGGCTCTTTTGCACAGCTACCGGAACCCGGAGCATGAAAAGAAACTGGGCGAGATGGCTGCTCAGCAAGGGTTCCAGCAGGTCTCACTCAGTCACGAAGCAAGCCCGTTGATCAAACTGGTGTCGCGGGGCGACACGACGGTTGCAGATGCGTATTTGACGCCGATCCTCAAGCGATATGTCAATCAAGTCCGGAGCGCACTCGGATCCGACGCGGTTGAGCGGTTGATGTTCATGCAGTCGAATGGCGGCCTGACGGACGCTGATCTTTTCCATGGTCGCGATGCAATCCTGTCAGGTCCAGCGGGTGGTGTCGTCGGCATGGTGGGCACAGCCACGCAGGACGGGTTCGACAAGCTCATCGGTTTCGACATGGGCGGGACATCGACCGATGTTTGCCATTATGCTGGCGAATATGAGCGCAGCTTTGAAACCGAAGTTGCTGGTGTTCGCATGCGCGCGCCGATGATGAACATTCACACGGTTGCCGCTGGTGGCGGGTCGATCCTCTCTTTCCGCGATGGCAGGTTGCAGGTTGGTCCCGAAAGTGCAGGCGCCGACCCAGGTCCGGCATGTTATCGGCGTGGTGGACCGTTGACGGTTACCGATTGCAACGCCGTCCTTGGCAAGCTTCAGCCCGAGAACTTCCCGAACGTCTTTGGACCAGACAGCAACGAGCCACTAGATATCGAATCCCCTCGCCGTCTGTTTGAAGCGCTCGCACAAGAGATTGCAGAGCAAACCGGTGAACAACGCTTATCGGTTGAGGTTCTTGCCGAAGGTTTCCTTCGCATCGCCGTCGACAATATGGCGAACGCCATCAAAGAAATCAGCGTCGCACGTGGTTATGACGTCACGGGATACACGTTGAACTGCTTTGGCGGCGCGGGTGGGCAACATGCTTGCCTTGTCGCGGATGCGCTCGGGATGACGTCGGTTTATCTGCATCCCTTCGCCGGTGTTCTCTCTGCACTCGGAATGGGTCTGGCCGACATCGTGTCGATGCGTGAACAGCAACTGCTTGTGCCAGTATCAGACCTCGATGCAATCACAGCGGCCTCTGTCGTATTGACCAAAGATGCAACAGAAGAGGTGCTGCAACAAGGCGTAGACCGCAGCAACATCTCTGTTCGCGAAAAGGTCTATCTGCGGATGTCGACGTCGCAAACCACCTTGCCAGTGGCAATTGGGACGAAAGAAGACATGGTTGAGGCCTTCCTTACGTCCCACGAGACCGAGTTCGGGTTCCGCCCGGAAACGGACGATATTGTCGCGGAAATGATCTCAGTCGAGGCTGTTGGTGCATCAGGTGCAACCGCGAAACTGCCGAATGCTGAAACGCAAGACAGTCAGCATGGCTCCACTCAGATGTGGGCGGACCATCGCATCCAATCTGTTCCTACTCATGATCGCACCAAAATGGGTGTTGGTACCGCTGTGACTGGCCCTGCTGTCATCAACGAACCAACCGGCACAACCGTTGTTGAACATGGGTGGGAGGCCACCTGTATTGACGGTGGATCACTTGTACTCCGTCGCGCTGTACCGCTCGTGCGCCAAGAAGCGATTGGGACGACTGTTGATCCCATAATGCTTGAGGTTTTCAACAACCTTTTCATGTCGATTGCCGAACAAATGGGGGCAACGCTGGCCAAAACAGCAGCCTCGGTCAACATCCGAGAGCGCTTGGACTTCTCCTGCGCAATCTTTGATGCGGCCGGAGATCTGGTAGCCAATGCCCCCCACGTGCCAGTGCATCTCGGGTCGATGAGCGCGAGCGTCAAATCGATCCTTCGCGAAAACGCTGGTCAGATCAAATCGGGCGACGTCTTTATGATGAACGATCCGTTCAATGGTGGGACCCATTTGCCGGACGTGACCGTCATCACGCCAGTTTTCAACAAGGACGACACAGAAATTCAGTTCCTCGTTGCATCGCGCGGGCACCACGCAGATATCGGTGGTAAGACCCCCGGTTCTGCGCCGCCGGATAGCCGCCACATCGACGAAGAAGGGGTGTTGATACAGAACTTCAAGCTGGTTGCTGGCGGACGCCTCTTGGACGTCGAGGCGCGGGCGCTGCTGGCTTCCGGCGCGTATCCTTGTCGGAACATTGATCACAACATGGCCGACCTGACGGCTCAAATCGCTGCAAACGCAACTGGAGCTGCCGAGCTGCAAAAGGCCGTCGATCAATTCGGCGCTGATGTCGTCCAGTCCTACATGCACCATGTGCAGGACAATGCCGAAGAGTCTGTGCGTCGCGTGATCGATGTGCTGGAAGATAGCCGTTTTACCTATCCGTTAGACAGCGGAGCCAAGATCGAGGTGGCGATTTCCGTCAACCGCGCAACACGCAGCGCAACCGTTGATTTCACGGGCACAAGCTCTCAGGATTGCCTGAACTACAACGCCCCCTTGGCCATCTGTCATGCGGTTGTCCTTTATGTGTTCCGTACACTTGTTGGTACTGATATTCCCATGAACGAAGGCTGTTTAAAACCGATCAAGATCAACGCACCCGTTGGCAGCTTCATAAATCCCAAATACCCCGCCGCGGTTATTTCAGGCAACACGGAGGTCAGCCAGAGCATCGCGGATGCGCTCTATGGCGCTTTAGGTGTCGTTGCAGGAAGCCAAGGCACCATGAACAACTTTGTTTATGGCGATGATGACCTGCAGAATTACGAAACCATCTGTGGCGGCACAGGCGCCGGGCCAACGTTTGAGGGGTGCTCGGCGGTCCATAGTCACATGACAAACACGCGGATGACGGACCCTGAAGTTCTGGAAACCCGCTTTCCGGTTCGCGTGCGCTCCTTCTCCATTAGACAGGGCTCTGGCGGGGAGGGCCAACACCGGGGCGGCGACGGCATCGTTCGCGAGATTGAGTTCCTTTCTCCCATGACCGTGACCGTCTTGTCGTCGCATAGGCAAACAAGAGCCTTCGGCGTCAATGGCGGAACAGCCGGTGCACCCGGGGAAAACCAAGTGCGCCGCAAAGATGGCAAGATTGAAGACCTGCACGGAAACGATCAGCGCGACATGGCGTCTGGAGACATCTTTATCATGAAAACGCCCGGCGGTGGGGGCTTTGGTGCCAACGGCACGGCATCCAAGGTAGCGGCGGAATGAGCGGTTCGTTTCTGTCTGACGTCGAAGGTTTCTATGATCTTGCCGTCAAAAATCTGTCCTTGCCCGTAGGCGTTGGTGAGAAAATCAAAGTCGCCAACGCAACCTATACTACCCGATTTGGTGTCAGGTTGCGCGACAGAATGTTCACCTTCACTGGCTGGCGGTCGGCGCATTCTAGCCATCAAAGCCCTTCCAAAGGTGGCATCAGGTACGCACCAAACTGCACGGTCGAGGAGGTCGAGGCGCTTGCGGCGTTGATGACATACAAGTGCGCTTTGGTAGGCGTGCCATATGGCGGTTCAAAAGGCGCTCTTTGTATTGACCCGCGGGAATGGACCGAAGTTGAGCTTGAGAAAATCACGCGACGGTTCGCCCAGGAAATGATCCGTCACAGGTTTTTAGACTCTGCAAACAACGTCCCTGCTCCCGACGTCGGTACGACCGAACGCACGATGATGTGGATTACAGATGAGTATAAAAGGTTGCGGCCAGAAGACATCAACGCGCTTGGCTGCGTCACGGGCAAACCACAAGGTGGCGGCGGTATCGAAGGGCGTGTTGAAGCCACAGGCCGAGTCGTCCAGTACGCCATTCATGCCTTCTTCGACACGCCAGACTTGATCGATCCAATTTTTGGCGATGCGCGTTTGACCGACAAAAGCTCTGCCGCGATAGCCTTGCTGAAGGTAGCCTTATCCGACTTTTCGAAGATTGGCGGCTGTCTAAAGCGTTTCGAGATTAGTTTGAGACATATCCTGCAGCCTTGAAGTAGTTCCAGCACTCTTCTGGGTCGTAGAGATCGCAGATTGCTCCGATTGCCTCGAAGACCTCGGTGAAAGTTCTCGCACCGATCCGTCGCAAG
>JBCDBQ010000280.1:0-8902 GCA_039183375.1 Pseudomonadota bacterium | reverse complement strand
GCGACAATGCCTGATCCACGCTTGCGCGGGAGCCAATATCCAGAAAGTCGGTTGGCGCAAAGATTGCGCCCCGGCCTTTTCCGATGATGCGTTGTCTAATCGATGAGGTGATCATAGCTTTCTCCTAGTCAGAAAATATAGTACTTTTTTCTGACATTCAAGTAGGGGAATATCTGGGTGTTTTTGTAAGTTCGGCGGGAAGCGGACATTCGCTGCAGTTGCAGTAGTCCAAGACATCATTTGAGAGAGCGGACATTCAATCAACTGATTTAGAACAGGCAGATTGCGAGTTCGAGTCTCAACACCCGGTGCTATTTCCTTTGGGCTGTTTGTTTCCGTCGTTCGCAAAATACAACTCATCCACTCGTGCAATTGCCTTCCTGACAATCCCAAGCCAACTGTGCTTCTTTGTTTCAATGATTTTCCAGCAAACATCGAGCACTGACAGCAGGTCGCCCAGAGAGAGATCCGGCTTGTCTTCCAGTCCAGTAATCGCACGTGCGACATCGGCCGCTGTCTGCGGTGTCTTTGGTTCCGGCTTTTTGCCGCTGTTGATTTCGGCCAGGTACTCAAGTGCGGATCCGCCAGCTTTTTGATATGGGCTGATTTTACCGAGAGCACGATCTGCGTAGGTTTGCCTACGCTTGTCCGGCGCCTTGGTCGTGAGTATGAAATCTGCAAGACCCTTGCGATCAAGCCCGGCCTTCACGCCATAAAAATGCATTGGCAACCAAGCCCCGTTGCTCACTTCGACTGCACAACGCACATAGTCCTTGGGATCGTAAGGCGAAGTTCCGTCTAGGAAATCGCGTATCAGGTCGGTCGGTGTTGCAAACCCTTTGTGGAGAACACCACCCGCCCCGTCCACAGCCTGAACCTCTCCGACCAGTTTCAGTGTAGGTTCGCCTTCCTTCTCATCGAATTCGCCCTCACGGATGAACTTGATCTTGTCTAGGAGGTCTTCTCCGATCACGATGGATCGCTTTTCATCGCTTAAAATGCCATCTGCAAGGTCCGCGACCATAGCATCACGTGGACCGAGTTGGAGAAGCTTTTCCACCATCGGAAGTATCTGCTCTCTGGCCTGACGATCACGTTCGTCGAGAATTGACCGCAGATCGCTGTACTTGATGCGGGCTGACTGCCCCGGATAACGAAAAAAGATGTCTCCTTCCTTTACTTGATCACCGTCGCCTTTTTGCGAAATCACGGGGCGCGAGCCATGCTGATGAACGTACATGATGCCCACTGTCATTCCGTCAATTTCAAGAACACCGGTCTCGACTTTTGGCGTAGGATCGAACGTTGATTTTATGCGCTTGGTGAAATCTGCCGGATCGGCATTCGGGAAATCAACCCCCTTTAGCCCGGTCACCTTGTAACTTTCGGGATCGACTTTCCCGCCGGTCACCTTTTTGTCTTTGACTCCGAAGACAAGGTAGCCACCCGAGTTATTGGCGAGTGCCGCAACAGCCCGAAGCCATTTCCCTGCGTGCTTGAACCCGAAGTCCTGCTTGCACTCGTGAGTTTCGCTTTCGCCAAACTTGAACCGCCAAACACCGCCTTCATCCTTTTCAAACATTGCGGTAAGGGTGGCTTCAACCATCGGACCGCTTTCGGGAATCATCGGCGATCCCGCGCCTGGGACCGCCACCGACGCGGTAACACCGGTCGCTTTGAATGATTTCACGAATGCATCAAATGTGTTGTCATTGGCCGCACCAATCTTTGATGAATCGCTGTAGCTGCCGTTCTTGATGCCGGTGATCCTGCCAGAATTTACGGGGCGGTCAGGTCGGTTGAAGAAGAACTGAATGTCCTTGTTCTTCATGCCTCGCGCAGCCATCGCCTTGATGAGGGCGATTTCTTCATTGGTAATGCTGCGTTTTTTGGCCATCAGATTTGCCTTACTTTTACCAGATCAACAAACCCAGAGACATCCATCAGCCAGTCTTGCTGGGCAGGCCGGTACCCGGCACATCGTAGGATGTTCCTTGCGCCATTGACAATGTCCGCAATACGGAAGCGGTACTGCTGCACTAGCAAATGAACTGCACTGCAGCATTGAGCCGCTAGCACAAGTTCCTGCAGTTCGTTTGACTGGCGGCTTCCCTCTCGCAGCTGACAGCATGCATAGTGTAGCGAAAGTCTGGTCCTGAGGCTTGCCAATCATCGTCGCATGTGGATTGCTTTGGGCTCAATGGTTTGTTGGAGGATACACGATGATCGACCCCGCCGTTCTACTAACCTATTCGCTGATCGTTCTTGGGTTCGTTTTCATTCCTGGCCCCGCCACTCTTTTGACTGTCGCGCGAGCAACAACATCTGGAACAAAAGTTGGTATCGCAACGGGCGCGGGCATCACCGCTGGCGATTTTCTTCATACTATCATGGCAGTGGTCGGCATATCGGCTATTATTGCGGCCTCAGCAACCCTTTTCACGATCGTCAAATACCTTGGCGCCGCCTATTTGGTCTATCTTGGCCTGAAGGCGATCTTCGAAAAAACGTCGGTCGATCTGGGGCAAGGTCGCGTTCCGATTACGGCACCCCAAGCCTTTAGACAAGCGATCTTAGCCGAGGTGCTAAACCCGAAGACTGCGCTCTTTTTCCTGGCGTTCCTGCCGCAGTTTGTTGCTCCAGAAAATGGCTTTGTCGTAGCGCAGCTTACAGTCCTTGGGATCGTATTCGCGCTCATCGGCTTTTTCAGCACAATCGTCTATTCGGTTGCCGCTGGCGGTCTCGGAAATTTCTTACGCCGCAACCCAACGGTTCTCAAATGGCAAGGCAAAGTTGTCGGTAGCATCTACTGTGCTCTTGGGGTTCGCCTCGCCTTGCAAGAGCGATAGGGTGACATTCAGCGAACAGCAGAAAAGTCTGCGACTGGGTTGTCGGATCAGATTGCGCCAGTTGTAAGGTTTCGCACAGGTTTGGATGTGCCTCAGCGACCTTGACTTCACCAGCGTCCAAACCATCGTCGCGCAAGGTGAAGGCTAGGAGGCTAGAATGAGAGAGTGGTTATCATTCACCGGCCATATCGAGCCGATGCAATGGGGTAGAAGCACCTATACAGTCTTATGTATCCCAGACGAAATCGCTGATGCGCTCAAAGATTTGGGTGCGAAACGTGTTGAAGTTGAATTGAATGACTACCCGTTCAACATGGCTCTTACCAAATCTCCGGCGATTTCTGGCACTTTCATTTACACTGGAAAGACTATCCTACAAGCGGCAGAGATTTCACCCGGCCAAGAGATTGATGTGCGTCTGCGTAAAGCTGATCCAGACTTAGTGGAAGTGCCCAACGACGTTTCGTTGGCCATTCGCAGTAACTCCCTCAGCGACGCTTGGTCAAAACTGTCCCCGGGCAAGCAGCGCGGCCTCCTGCACACCATTAACACTGCAAAGCGGGCGGAGACCCGCGCAAACCGCATTGCGCAGTTAATCAGCTTTTTGCGAGAGTGATGCAACAGATGCGTTTCGCTAACGTGGGGTTGAGTGTTGAATTGCGTTTTCGTTAACGCCTATAAGCCGGACAGCGCACGATGGCTGCGCCTTGACGCACCGCGTAAGACTTTTCTCCTGCCGGGTGTAGCTTAGTGGATGAAGGCGTAGGGCGGCGAAGTGGTACGCACTGTAATTTTAGTAAACGCAGGGTTGTAAGGGTAAACTGAAAGGCGCTTCAAGAATGATCGCATACATTACCGTTGGCGCAGACGACATGAGGCTTGCGGAACGCTTTTATTCGGCCTTCCTGCCAGATCTGGGATATCGGCTGGAGTACTATCACGGTGATCTGAGCTATGCGCTACCTGCGAAACCAGGGCAAACACCAAACTTACCCGAGTTCTATGTCAAATCCCCATTCGATGGGTTTCAGGCTTCGGCTGGAAACGGGACAATGATCGCCTTTGAGGCACGCAATCAACAACAGGTTCGCGACCTTCATTCCGCCGCCGTTGAGGCAGGCGGATCGGACGAAGGCGCACCGGGCTTCCGAGAGTATTATGGGCCAAACTTTTTCGTCGGATACTTGCGTGACCCTTACGGCAACAAGATCGCATTATTCTCAAGCGATCCAAGCGAACCGGGGCGGGATGGATGACAGCGACAGTAATATGGCGACGGGCATCAGAATGCAGCCTTGGCTAAGGTCGCAAACATTGTTATGCCTCATTTACGGTCGGCAGACACCAAGGCGTCGCTGCTCCATTCGGAGAGCTAAACCTGCCACAAAGATATAACGGTATAGCACCCATTCACTCTGATGAGAGCGCCGTTTCGTCAAGACAGCGACCGACGATTCAGCACTGGCGCTCGATTTGGATGAACCATGCCTAAACTTCCTTTGCCGTTATACACGGACGACCTGACTGGCTTTGTGCGCTCCCTGTCTGAACAGTTGGGCGATGCAAGCCCATCGCATCTCGTGCTCATGAACATGGCTGCGCGTGCTGCAGGCTTTCAAAACCTACAACATATGCGCACGGTCCATGCAGCCGGGCAAAGGCTTGGGCGCTCAGTTGGCGAGCGGCCCTTGGATGCGCGGGCGGTAGAGCGCGCCCTAAATCAATTCGATGTTGTTGGTCGGCTCATTCAGTGGCCGTCCAAACGCAATGTGCAGACGCTTGCTCTCTGGGCGCTTTGGGCGAGACTGCCTGCGGCACAGCCTATGCCAGAGCGTGAGGTGAACGAGCGCCTGACCTTGCACCACCTCTTTGAAGACCCGGCAACCCTGCGCCGAACAATGGTTTCCTGCGGGCTTCTTACTCGCCGCATCGACGGAACAGACTACCGGCGCATCGAACAGGAACCGCCAGCGGAGGCCAAAGCGCTGATCAAAGCTCTGGGTTTGCGGAGCCGGGCAAATTCGCAAAGCGTGAAAGAGGTGCGGCATGCATAAGGGCTCGTGCCTCTGCGGCGCCGTGCGGATCGAAGTGGACGGTGACTTGCCTCGGCCCACTGCGTGCCACTGCCAGCAATGCCGCAAGCATTCCGGTCACTACGAAGCTTCCATTGACATTCCCCGGTCGGCACTTCGGGTGGAGGGAGAAACCGCGGTGCAATGGTACCACTCATCTGAAAAGGTCCGGCGTGGCTTTTGCAGGATTTGTGCGTCGACACTGTTCTGGGATCCGATCCACCATGACTGGACGGCTGTTGCCATGGGCGCACTTGATGGTCCAACGAACACCTCGCTCGCGATGCATATCTTCGTGTCAGAGAAAGGCGACTATTACAAAATCGAAGATGGTCTTCCACAGAACGAACGGTAGCACGGGCCGCGGCATAGGTGGATAGGTTGGATGATTGGTTTGGTCGCCAAGCTGCCTTCCACTAGCACCGATCAGGCTCCTGGGGAAACAAGGACTGTAGTCAAATGATCCGCTGATTGAGCTCTGTAGGATCCTCCACGTCGACTTCCCAAAACTCCTGAGCAGCTTTCGGTAATCTCGCCAATACGCGCTCAAAATCGCTGGCATTGGTACGACGACGGATCGCCCATGCGGTCGCCTCAATTGCGTTATTCGGAGTCAAGTTGTGATGTTGGCGAACGTTCTTGGCCTCGGCCAGTAAGTCTTTGCGTGGCTTGAATGGTACCGGTGGCTCGGAGACGTTCCATCCCGTGACAAAAACTGCCCTCGCTACACTTGGAAGAACTGCAACAAAATCAAGGCCTTGCTGAGCTGTTAAGCGTCGGCGAAACACTTGAAAAACAGCGTCTACAGCAGTGTAGGTCATATTGTCCGAATCTAGTGACATGCGCTCCTTGGCGTCATCAAGGAATGCCCGCCACTCTTTCGACGCATGTCTGTATGTCCATGGCATTGGCATGAAGTTGATCCTTGTATCTATCCGGCACCCAGCATCTGAAGGTCCGTCGATCCTGTTGTCGCACCAGCTTGTGTCAACAATGAATGAACTTGGCCCCGATGATGCGCCTGATGATTGATCATGTGCACCAGATTGAAACCGAGCGTAGTTTGAACGCGGTCTTGCCCTCGTTGCCAGGTGACGATGGACGAGAGGTCCTGTGGTGTGAGCAGATCGGCCCAACCAACGATCTCTTCATCCAACGCTTCCCGCTGTTCGACATAGTTCAACCAATTGACCGGGGTGTCTGTATACGGATGCTGCCCTGCAATCTCAGCGACGGTCCGACTGTCGTGGCAAAACCGAGCCAACCATATACGATCGTCCCAAAGAATGTGATTCAAAGTTTCGGCGATAGACCTAAAAAATGCGCCTCGGTCCTTCCAACGATCCGCATGTGTCAAGGAACTGGCCGCTGCGATGAATGATCGGTTCTGCCATTGATTGTAGCGAGACATTGTCGCTGCGTACTCAGGTGTAATCATAACGTTCGTCTCACTTTGGCTGACTTTGGATACTATGACGGCCCCAGTTCCGCGGGCTAGCAGCTCTCAAAAGCTAGCCGTAGACCGAGGATGACGAACGCTGCAGCGAAGCCACGTTTCATCCAGTCAAGAAACAGGGGCGTCTGTTCGATACGCGTACGAACCTTTGAGGCGAAGCCACCGTAACAGATGAATACAGCAATCGTCAGGACCATGAATACGACGCTGAGGAGCAGCATCTGATGCACGGCTGTTGCTGAACCTGCGGTAACGAATTGTGGAAGAAACGCAAGGAAGAACATCGACAGCTTTGGGTTCAATATGTTGATCAGAAACCCTGTAGTCGCAACCTTGAGATACGACGTCCGGTCGACCTTAGCATCGAACTTTATAGGACCGTCATCTCTCAAAATCCGCCATGTGAGGAAGAGCAAGTACAATATGCCAACCCACTTCAATGCCTGAAAGAGAATTGCACTTGTATGCAAAAGCGCGGCCAATCCCGCGATTGCAGCCGTCATGTGAGGAACGATACCCAAAGTACATCCGATCGCGGCCGCAAGGCTGGCCGCAGTCCCTCGTGCCAATCCCACCGCTACGGTATAAATAACTCCTGTGCCCGGCGCGATGACGACAACAAAAGATGTGATCAGAAACTCAATCCACATTGGAGTCGCCAATCAATTTGCTTGAGACAAAAGCATCATCGGAACCACCCAACAGACGCCCAGTGGCTATGACGCCAAATGCTTCCGCAATCGTGATGGTGAGGGCGTCTTTCAGTACGAGCATCTGGTCGGCAGCGTCTTCATGCTGCGCTTCAGCAACGATCAGGGCGCGTGTCGTCTTGGGTGAAACAGCAGATCTCAAACTCTGGCGGTTGGCCCAACGCCTTGCATGAGCGTTCCTACCATAGTCGGCAAAAATGACTTCTCCCGGATCGGGTGTTTCACTCTGCCCGGAGAACGCAAGATATGTCTCGTCGCCCTCGGCTGGTCGAACACACAGATCACCTGAAATACGATCCATGTCAAAAACGGCGACCGGAACGGCGAAGGCAACGGAAACTGCATTGCAAAGATCGATCAGCGGATGCAGCTTCGGCAAGTCTCCCCTTTTCCGTAATCGGCGCAGCAGGGCTTCAGCGGCGCATCGATACTGTGTCGGTTTCAGACCCATTTTTGCATAGGCGCGACGCCATGCTTGGATTTCAACGAACGCACCCTCGTTTTCGAGTTCCAAGCGTTTGAGCGCCATTTCGGTGAACTTCGCAACCGGAGCTGAGCTGTCGAAGTCAGGCCCCACGCCCGAGAGTTCGATGATACAGGTAGAGAGGGCCGGGAAATTCGTTTGAATGAAGGGCGAGTATTCGAAGCGCATGGATCACCTTGTCTTTTTCCAAACTAGGAGATCCGATTGATGTCGGATTGAACGATATTGCAGCTTAGGACGTGGCTCTGCGGGCAAAACTGCCGGGCGTCACACCATACTGACGGGAGAATTTGCGGGTTAGATGGCTTTGGTCCGAAAAGCCGCACGCAACCGCTGTTTCGGCCAATGGGACTCCGAGCAAAATCATGTCTCTGGCTCGTTTTAGCCGATGCTGCGTAAGGAACGCGTAAGGGGTTGTTCCGACTTCGCGAGAAAATCTTCGCAGAATCTGAAACCGACTTGTCCCGGTTGCATTTGCCAAGTCTGCTAACGACAGGGGGATTTCCCAGCTTTGACAGATCATATCAATTGCGATCTGAACCTCGCGTGAGCGGTTCAGGGCGACCGATGGATCGTCCGTTTGGCGCCGGTCCAGTTGCTGAGCAAGCGCTAACATCAAGACTTGCTCAACTTCGTTTCTGTCATTGCCTTCAGACTGCAACACTGAGAAAGCCTTTTTTGTACGCAAAAAGGCGTCCTTAGAGCGATTAACTGGAAGTGTGAATTCAGCCTTTTTGGGATGGACATCATTCAACTGGGACAACGCTTCTTCCGTCAGAAAAATCATATGCCATTGGCGCGGCTCACCTTGGCGACCCAGACCGTCATGCATCTCGTCAGGGTTGACAGTAATTGTGTCACCGGCCTGAGCCTCCACCATCCCCCGTTGGCTCCAACTTCTCTGGCCGCCTTTTAAAATGTACCCAAAACCGAACTCGTCATGAGAGTGGCGCGGAAACGAACGATCGGAGAAAATGGATACCGTTTCAACGCCGGGAAGGATCGTTTGGCTACGGCAGGATTTGTGCATGCCGTCAGTATAACAGGTCTATGTAAGGCTGTTCCACTCTTACTCTTTTGTGTCCTTGCAGCAGTTTTTGTTTCCACGAAACAGAGTCTTGGTAGCTTTCACAACGAATGCCCGCTCTACGTACTGCGATAGCTGCATTTGTTCCCAGCGGCAAAGGTCTTGTGTGGGTGGCGCCTGCATTGCAAGTGTTTTCTGCGTTGATAGCGGCGGTCCGTCAGTACTGTCGTGTGTTCGGCCTGTTCACGCAGCCATTGTTGTCGGCTGCTGGCCTTGATGAGTTCCGCAAGTAAGGTTCCTATCG
>JBCDBQ010000279.1:0-8921 GCA_039183375.1 Pseudomonadota bacterium | reverse complement strand
TTATCTTCATCGGCCATTCCTATTACCAGATCGCAAGGGCGATCTGGCGGCAAACTTTCAACAATCCGAGCTATGGCAGGCAGTGCGGTTTCGTCACCACTGAGCAGCAAGCGACCATCGAATTCTGGGATGCCTCCACCACCCGGACCCATCACTCCTATTCGATCGCCGATTTTTGCCGTAGAAGCCCAGTCAGCTACCTTGCCGCCCACGTGCTTGACGACATCAATGTCAACGCAGTTATCTCCAAGTCGGACATGGCGCAGCGTAAAGTAGCGAACGTGCAGTGCATTTTCACCATCGGGCCACACAGTTACGCCGTTCGCTGCGACTGTCGGCCAGGTCGGGTTCACCTGACCGTTGGCGGAAAGCATGAGCTTGACGTGAAGTCCGTCGACTCCGAGATCGGAAATATTGTCACCAGTCAGAGTCAAGCGCACCATGTTCGACAACACATCTCGACTTTCGATGAGCCTGAGCTCTCGAAAATTAAGTGGTCGACCGCCTGCTTCGACGCCACTACCAGCATCGTCGCTCCAACGAATTCCGGCGCCAGCGACTGCATCTATTTCAGCGATATGGCTCGCTGCTGCTTCTTTCAAGAAGAACAGCATGTTTTGCGACGGAGCATTGATGGAAATATCTAACTCTGCGTCGTCGTGGCTAAATTCCAACGTGCAGCCCTCGTGGGTAAAGCGGATACCGCGATCGCCAAGTTGCTGCGCCTCGATACCGTGTTCTGCAATGTGTTCGCAAAGTTGTTTGAAGGCAGACGCGGGATTCGGAACGGCCACCGCGGCAACGGCTTGTTCTGTCATATCTCAGTCCAATCCCCATTCTTATAAGGCTTCATCGGCCTGCCTTGAACGCCAGGCAAGCAGAGCCCCTAACGTTGAGCCCACTGCAGCGACTGCCAGCAAGTTGCTGAAGCCAAGTTGATCAGCCAATGTGGCGCCGATACCTGCGACAGCAAGCAGGAAGACGCCCTCCGCGCTGCCGAATGCAGCAAAGTCGGTCGCCGCACGCTCTTTCCCGCAATAACCCATGAGCAAGGCGCGGCTTGCCGGGTAAGCCGCAAATGTCAGAGCATTGGCCACAAGCACGAAGACCGCAGCGTTCGCCATGCTCAGTTTCGATGTGAATAACAAGGCGAAGGCGCTGCAGAAGATTGCAACGCCGAAGCCAACAACCGCTAACACGCTATAAGCACCGAACCGTTCAACGAATGGACGCACGACCAGAACACTGGCGAACGCGACAGCACCTCCTAGCACGAGGCTGATCAGTGCTGCATTCGCGACGCTATAGCCGGCGTCGATTAAAACAATGGATTTGAGACCGTAGGTTAGCGCTACCCCCATACCGACAAAGATCTTGACAACTAGCAGACGGCGCGCGCGACGATCTTTGAACAATGTGAATTGGCTAATAAATGTTGGCGGTATCGCAGGCGGCGGATCGCCTCGATCAAATGGGAGAAGCATGACAATGAAAACTGAGAGACCAACACCCATAGCGAGTGTGGTCGCAACCACTGCCCAGCCGAAGTCGGCCAGAAGATAAAGCGCGCCAGCTCCAACGATAGCACCTGCCAGTGCAGAGCCCGCTGCTCTGTAGGCGGAGCCGCGCGCGCGATCCTGTGGTGCTAACTTCTTGACCATGAGGCCCGACACAGACGCCTCCTGGGTCGCCATCGCGATCATAAGCAGCATTACCGTAGCGATCAGCTGATAAGGAGTTTCAGCAGGATCGCCGGTGGCCAGCACCAGCAGCAAGACAAACGCACCAATCTGGCCTCCGATCACCCAGGAGCGAAAGTGGCCGATACGGGATAAACCATATCGATCAATCAACGGTGCCCAGAGGACTTTGAGAATGTACGGGATCGATGCGATGTAGACGAGCCCAATGATATGGCTTGGCTGACCTGCATCACGCAGGAATAGTGGTACACCATGCGCAACGAACTGGCCGACTGTCGCTTGAGCGAATCCAAGAAAGACAATTGCTGCAATGAAACCGTCAGCCGTTTCCTGTGTCGGACTGCCAGCGTGGCGCTCTATACCCGCAGAAGGTTGCATTCGTTAGAACTTTGCCTTGACCGAAACCCCAAAGGTCCGCGGCGGAGTCACCTCCGCAAAAGCCCCTCCGGACACTTGTGCGGTTTGCCCCACTTGATCGGTCAGATTCTGAACGAAGATGCGTCCTTCCAGCCCCCGCCATGAGTAACTTAATCCCAGGTCAACAAGAGCATAGCCACCAACTTCTTCGGCTGCGAAGTTGTTAAAGTCGTTGAAATAGTTACTCACATAAGAGAACTTGGCATCGAAGCTGAGACCGGGGATCATTTCGGGTGAATAGATAAGTCCGGCGGCGAAGGTTGCGTTCGGATCTTTACCAAAGCGATTACCCTCAAGCGCAGGATTGGTCGCTATGGATTCGGTCACCTCAGTGCGCAAAAGTCCGAGTGAGCCAAACAACGTGAGGCTTGGAGATACTGTGGCCTTGCCTTCGAATTCCACACCATAACTGCTCCCTTCCGGTAGATTGACAACGTCAATGGTAAAGCGGTTACCAGGCACACGCTCCAGGAAGAATTGCGGGTTCGTGTAGTCGTTGTAAAAGGCGGTCGCAGCAAAACTGTAACGCTTATCTTGTGACGCAAACCGGTAGGCAGCTTCATAAGTCCAGACCGTTTCGGATTCGTACGTGTACGGCACGCCGGTGGTAAAGTTTATCAGTCCGCCGCCGGCATTCCAACCGCGCCTAACCGTTCCTGCAATCGTTTGCTGACTATCGATTTTGTATTGCAAGCCAACTTTCGGCAGCAGGACTGTTTCGGTCTCTTCGAAGGTCTGTGTCGCCGGTAGATAAAATGGTAGGACGCTTGACGCGTTCTGCCGTTCTTGGTGGTCGCGCAGAACACGCCCACCGGCGAGAAGATCGAACCGGGACGTTAGTGCAAACCGCAAATCAGCAAAGGCGGAGATCGTATCTGAGTCCCCTATCGATTCAGAACGAGCGCCCGGAAACGATCGATTGTCGAGGAAAATATCCTGCTTGCGCTTTGTATATGATAGGCCGACAAGACCTCCAAGTCTGCGCGCCTTATCACCCAGTCGGAAGATGAGATCTTGGTTGAACAACCGCTCGTCGAAGTCGAAGAATGCATTCAGCGGTGATGGCACAATCGGCTGATCTTCAGTGCTATTGAAATTTGTCGTTGTGTAACTCGTGATTGATTGGAATTCATCCCCATTTGAGAAACGGTATGTTCCATCAACTGCGCTGGTCCAGGCCGCCGTGTCGAATATGCGTATGCCGCCGGAGTTGAACTGAATGGTCCGCGCGTCAAAGTCCGGGCCTTGCACCGTACCGCGTGTCTGTGGTGTCGTGCCTCTTTGATGCTCGAACAGTCCCTTGATCTGCAAAGGACCTGTGCGCCCCATGGGCGTTAATAATGCCTTGGCACGAATGCGTGTCTGCTTGAACTCCGTGGCGGCTTCGGCCTGCCCTTCGAAGCCGGCGGGTACATCTGTAATTTCACGCGGATCATCACCGCGCGTGTGCTCGGCTGTCACACGGACGGCTAGCCTGTCAGGAATGATCCCACTCGAGACCATACCATTGAAGACAAATGTCGGCCCGTGGAACTCGTCGAACTTCGTGATGACCTGGGCGGCAGATTCCGGTTCGAATGTAGGGTCTTTAGTCTCTACGACTACCGAACCTGCAATTGCGGCTCGACCCCTCAGCGTTGTCTGCGGCCCCTTGAAGACCTCAAGCTGCTTCACGTCCCAAAGACTGTTGTAGTCAGAGTTCGGTATCGAGGCCGGGCGTGCAACACCGTCGATCACAAGCGGAACGCGCGGTAGCGTCCCGCCGAGACCGGTGTTCGCGATTCCGCCCGGCCCGCCACCTTCGATACCGCGAATAACCGGCGTCTCGCTGATGCTTCGCACGACGACGTTCGGTGTGCTTTGGACTACACCATTGATTGTGCGCCCCGTTTCATTCTCCAATGCCTCTTCCGTGAACACGGAGACGCTGCTTGTAGTTTCGAGCAGTGTCTTGTCTTGAAGCTCACCCACAATCACAATGCCCGGCAACACGATTTCCTGCGCCTGCACTGTGAATGGGAGGATCGCGCCCCCCACTCCTAAGGTGCCCAAGGCGAACACTGTGCGCAAAACGCGTGGCGACAACCATACTCGATACATATCTTACCCCAAGTGTGCCATCTGCATGAGGATGAACTAGTGTGCTTGACGCCAATTTCGTCGTGGCTGCCATCAAGTGGCAATATGATTCGTGCTCACAGCTGGTAATTCGTGCTAATGTAGACTTGTGAGATCAAGAACTGGAGGTGTTAGTTGCAAGACAGCAACGCCATTTCTTTTGGAGAGTTTCAAACCACGCTCCGCGAGCAGCACATTAGGGCTGGATGTGTCGTCCATGCCATCAAGGCCACGGCCGACTTAAATGCCGGCCTCGTTTCAATGACCCGACCGGCGGGGGCCGGCGTCATAAATCGCGTGCCGTACTTATTGTTGCACCTCTGCGTAGCAGGTGAAGGCCGCGTATTACAGAAGACCGATACTTACGGTTTCGAATACGATATCGCGCCAGGCACACTCGGCTTAGCTCCGCCGGGAGATGGCTACGGTGAGTGGCCGTCCGGAAGTTCGGTAACTGTGGGTATGGCGCTGCCTCTTGTTGAGCGGGTGTTTGCGTTTCATGGTTACCGATGCCCAAGTCCTGCAGCATTTCGTGATCGCGCAGGATCGCCGATTTTCGATCCTGTCGCGGAACGAATCCTTAAATCTATGGCGGCAGAGTCCGAAGATGTTCTCAACCAACCGTATATCATACCCGGGCTAACCACGATTCTCTTTAGATTGTTTGAGCCGGGTCAGCACCGGTCGACGACGGACTCGTTACCGGATCGCGCTACTGACGGGGGGCTTTCCCTACACGATTTGCAACTCATCACCGATACAATCGAGAACTCCTACGCTGACCCATTATCCGTCGACAATTTGTGTAAACTTCTTGGTATGACGAGGCATCACTTCTCCCGTCTGTTCAAAATTAGTACCGGCCAGTCTCCGTACCAATATGTCATCGAAGTGCGCTTGAAGCAGGCAGCAATACAGTTGGAGGAAGACCCATCAAAGTCCATCACTGAGATTGCACTTGGTGTGGGGTTCAATGATCCGGCTAACTTCTCAAAAGCGTTTCGCAGCCATTTTGGTCACTCACCGACAGTTTGGCGAAACGTTCGGAAAATAGATTGCTGGGACTGAGTCCGAACATTAGTGGAGCAAGTTGGAGTGCGCATCGCACCGGACACGTTCCCTTGTAACCATCGATCATCATCGGCCAACCGCCAGCTTGCTCCGGGTCTGTTATAGCGGCGAAGTTCTTTGTCTTGGCAGGTGGGATAGCGCCTTTGAGATCCTGAGAAGGATCACGCTGAGCCCGCCCAGTCGCGATCGCATACCGGAAGACTTGACCGGCCAAGGCGCGAGTCCTGTGCGCAGAATATACCACTCCACGGTTCTCGACACGACGCAAGCAAGTTAAGAGCATCGGTGCATCAATGTCGTCCGGTGCCAACTTACCGATCCAGGAAAAGAGATCTGCCTCGAGTTAGCGTTTGACGCCGTCACGATTCCCATCCGACCAGGTCGGCCCGAACTTTTCCAGCCATTCCCGCCAGATGGCTAAAAACGTGTTCGATGCAGCGCATTGAGTGAGCTTTTCCGCGCGCCGTACTTGCCCCGGATCAAGCCCGTCAACCAATCACTGACGCGCATCGTCACGGTGGCCCCGTGCAGTCCATAACGACACATCGGGATAAGGATCCTAATGCAAGCCGCTTCTCCTTGCCCTTAAAACGGTATTTGTAACGGAAGAGCTTGCTGCCAGATGGCGTCACTTCCAGATAGAGACCACGTTCATCATAGAGCCGGTATGACTTGGCCTTGGGCTTTGTGCCACGGATGGTGGCGTCGGTAAGTGCCATGGTATCACCCGCATATCATTATGCCCCCAGTGGTCCGACGAATGCCCCCAACTATGCCCCCGTCTACGGTCGGATAGCACTTGACAACGGCGGACACCATTGAACTCAGCATTTAATAGTCTATTGAAATTTAAGTGACTCTAGAACTAACGTGGATGAGGTCGGATAGCTAATCTGGCGGAGAGAGAGGGATTCGAACCCTCGAGACGGTTTCCCGCCTACACGCGTTCCAGGCGTGCGCCTTCAACCACTCGGCCACCTCTCCTTGTACGACGAACGCGCGAATATACCGATCGCGCGCGCGCATGCAAGAGGGTCCTTGTTTTCGTCGCCGTTCACCGCTAAGCCAGCACCATGATCAAGCGTGCGTTCTCAGCATTCTTCTCACTAATTTGGCGGGGCATTCGCGGCATCGGATGGCTGGCTTGGGCGATCTTGCGCCCGGCATTCCGATTCATCAGCGCGATCATGCTGTTAGCTGCCGTGATGCTGTTGACCTCGGACGTGACGCGTTGGCAGGTGGGAGCCGATGGGCCGACATTTTTCTCATTGGCCGACCATGCTAAGACGCTTGCGCCTGCAACTTTTAAGGGTGTGGCCAACGTGATCGGTAATGGCATTCACCCCATTGCTTGGGATCCGATCGTGCTGTCGGCGCTTGCCATACCCGCTTGGATATTCTTCGCTGTCCTGAGCGCGCTCACCGCGTTTGCGGCACGAGAGCCGAAGCGGATCAACGTGTACATCAACTAACTGGATTGCACGACGGCTGCCTGCATCGAGACGGCCCATGCCGGCCGGAGCCCTCTAGACGCCGATCGACTATAAACTACTGACCGGCAGCAGCACGTCCTTCGACAAACCCGTTGCGGCCGCGCTCGCCGGAGTCAGAATCGACGCGGACAACGTCGTTGAGAACGCCCAGAGCCAACAAAATGACGAGCACGCTGATCAGAATCGTCAGAAACTTGTTGTGCTGGCTATTGAGCTTATCAATCTCCGGCGTATCACCAGCCTCCGCTTGATTGGCAAGACCGAACATCCGGCGGTGGAATTCCTGCATGATGTTGCCGCGGTCGATGATATCGACGCCTGCGCGTGCCGCAACCTGGCGAGCGATCGTTGGAAACGGGAACTTGGGATCGTCGTCTTTCTCGTTGGTGCGGCCCAATTGGATGCGCTCACCACTCTTGGTTATGATCCGCACGGTCTGCATCATCATGGGTGCCATGGTCCCGCCAAAGATCTCACGTCGCGTCTCGATCGCCTCAATCTCATCGTAGGGCACACGGCGGGATTCATAGGAAAGCCACGGAACCACTCCGCCGCCGCCTGAGGGCAGCGTAAACGACACCGCTTTTTCCCCGATTTCCACTTCAGAGCGCAAAGAGAAAATCAGTTCAAAGAGAATAAGCACCATAACCAGGGTAAACAGCAGCGCCAGGATCATCAGCTGCCACGTATCCAGCCACAGCTGATTGCTGAGGCGCTGAAACAACATCATCGGCAGGCTGACGTAGAACGGCAGCAGCAAAACAAAGGCAAAGCTGAAGAATGTTTTCCGGCCAGCACCGCACTCATAATACGCTTGGTCCGGCAGGTTGGGTTCTACGGTCGGCGTAGCTTCCGGAGCTGGTGTCGCGGTATCCGCCATAGTTTGTTACTCCCCGTCGCAAGTCCTGCCACAAATCCAAAATTCGACGTGCGCGATAATATCTCTCAAAAGATTGAGCTAACAAGCACTCTGTGGCGTATTATTGTGGCAGGTGTTGCACGAAACCGAGAGCGATGGAGCCAGCCCCATGTTTTTCCGCAAAGCAGCCGAGATGCCAACCGCCGATACCGCATTGCCGGGGCGTGCGGAGCAGTTGCCCACGGCCGAACGCCACTTCGTATTTGACCGCCCACTGAAAGGTCCGTTCCCCGACGGCATGGAGACCCTGGTGATCGGCATGGGGTGCTTTTGGGGCGCCGAGCGCATGTTCTGGAACCTTGGTCCGGAAAAGGTTTGGACAACGGCCGTCGGCTATCTGGGCGGTTATACGCCAAACCCCACCTATGAAGAGGTCTGCACCGGCCGTACGGGTCACAACGAGGTCGTCCTTGTTGTTTTCGATCCTGACCGGACACGTTACGAGGAACTGCTGAAGATCTTCTGGGAAGGTCACGATCCAACCCAGGGAATGCGCCAGGGCAATGACGTCGGCACGCAGTATCGGTCAGGCATCTACGTTACATCACCCGACCAGAAGGCCGCCGCAGAAGCAACACGCAACGAGTTTCAGCGCGTCCTTGCGGCCAATGGATATGGTCAGATCACGACCGAGATCGTGGACGCGGGTCCTTACTATTACGCGGAAGACTACCATCAGCAGTACTTAGCGAAGGTGCCGCATGGCTACTGCGGGCTTGGTGGCACAGGGTTGAGCTGCCCGGTCGGTCTCAAAACGGGCTGATCTCTGCTGCTTCCTGGCAGAGAAGCCTAATTGGAGGAGGTCCGGTGGAATGCCTTCTCCAGGACCACAGCGAACTGAGGTGCGGCGCATGAAGATTCCGGAACTCCCCTTCACCGTCACAGACTGGTCCGCTGTGGCGCCGACCGTTCATCCCGGCGAGACCGGCGAAGCGCTGTGGCGCACGCTCAACATCGGCGACATTCGCGTGCGTTACGTGGAGTATTCGCCAGGCTACCTTGCCGATCACTGGTGCGACCGCGGCCACATCCTCTACGTATTGGAGGGTGAGCTCGAAAGTCAGCTGAAGGATGGCCGCAGTTATCTCCTCAAGCCCGGCATGAGTTATCAGGTTTCAGACTTTGGCGATGCCGCACATCGTTCCTACACCAAGACGGGCGTGAAGCTTTTCATCGTCGATTAGCGATCAGGCTTTGCGC
>JBCDBQ010000278.1:0-8937 GCA_039183375.1 Pseudomonadota bacterium | reverse complement strand
GCCCACTGGAGCGCGACGGTCGGCCCGCGCCGCGGCACGATCTGCATCTTCACGGGGCGCACGGAGTACATCGAGAAGTATTTTGAGACGGTCGCTGACTTGAGACGTCGCGGCTTCGCCGTTGCGATCTTTGACTGGCGCGGCCAGGGAGGCTCTTTTCGGTCGGCTGATGATCCGCGCAAGGGCCACATCGATGACTTTGCGGAGTACGACCGGGACATCGGCTGCTTCATGCGCGAGATCGTGCTCCCAGATTGTCCACCACCTTATGCCGTTCTAGCGCACTCCATGGGCGGCCACATATTTTTGCGCAGCGCAACTTCCAGTGGCAGTTGGTTCGAGAAGGCCGCGCTCCTCGCACCGATGGTCGATCTGCACCCCAACATTCTCCAGTATCCGGCGAACGTGGTTGGCGTTTACGCCCGGGCAGCAAAGTTGCTCGGCTTTTCAAAGTCATTCGTACGTGGCGGCAGCGCAAGCGGCGGCATGATCGGTGAGTTTGACACCAACATTTTAACGTCCGATCGAGAGCGCTACCAACGCAACTTCATTCTGGAAGAGGCCGCAAACGATCTGCTCATCGGATCACCGACGATCGGTTGGCTCAATGCCGCTTTGCGATCCATTGCCAAGATCAATCATCCGGATTTCGTTTCGACAATAAAGATCCCGACGTTGATCTTTGCGGCGGGTCTCGACGTGATTGTGCCGTCGCGTTCGGTTGAGGATTACGCCGCACGCCTCAAGTCGGGAACTGGCATTCTATTGCCCGATGCCAAGCACGAGATCATGCAGGAAAAGGATACTATCCGCACTCGCTTTTGGGCGGCTTTCGATGCTTACTTTGGCGTGGAGACCGAGCAGTCGGCAGCTTAAACCAAAAAATCCTGGGCAAATCGGTCTCTCCAACGGCGGGTTATCAACAGCTTGGTTAACCAGCCGGTTGAGCCGCTCAGGCGGCAGGCTATATCAGCGCGTAGACCGGTTTGGCGATCGATTCGGCACCTGTGACCCGCAGTCTCTTTAGCCGGCGTGAAAGGTTTGCTAGACAAGTCGTGAGGGAGCCTTGATTTCAAAGTGAGTTTCGTTCCCTTGGACCTGAGCGCAAAAGCAGAATAGCTCAAGACTGGAACCTCAAGGCATGCCCAAACAGGCGACGCTCGAAACCGCAACCGAAGCTACCAAATCTGCGGCAGCCAATATGGCGAAAAAGACGAAGCGCAAATCCGGCAAAGCGCGAACAGCAGCGCTGGCTTCGGCTGTCCGGACGCTCGAAATCGAGATTGATGGCCTGCAACTCCTGCACAAGGAATTCAAGAACGGCCTGGCGCAGCGCGTTGATGAGGCCGTGAGTCTTCTGCAGTCAGCCGAGGGCAGAGTCATCGTTAGCGGCATCGGTAAGTCTGGCCATATAGGTCAGAAGCTAGCTGCCACTTTTGCCTCGACCGGAACGCCATCGTTCTTCGTCCATCCGAGTGAGGCCTCCCACGGCGATCTCGGTATGATAACGCAGTCTGATGTTATCCTCGCCATATCTTGGTCCGGTGAAACAGCTGAGCTTGCCAACATCCTGAACTATTCGCGTCGGTTCGCGGTCCCGCTGATCTCCATCACGTCGCGCTCTGCGTCCACGCTCGGTAAGTCTTCGGATGTATGTCTCGAGCTGCCGCGCGCTCAGGAAGCCTGCCCGCATGGTCTGGCACCGACTACGTCGACAACCATGACGTTGGCGCTAGGCGACTGCCTGGCCATTTCGCTGCTGGAAGCCAAAGGTTTCTCGGCGATGGACTTCAAGGCCATTCATCCAGGTGGTTCACTTGGCTCGCAGCTGAAGTTCGTTGAGGACGTCATGCACACCGGTAGCGAGCTTCCCCTGGTGTCCAAGAAGTCCGATATGAGCGAGGCTCTCGTCGTGATGACGCAGAAAGCGTTCGGCTGCGCCGGTGTCGTCGATGCCAAGGGCAGGCTGGCTGGGATCATTACTGATGGTGACCTTAGGCGCCATATGGGCAGCGGATTGCTGTCAGCTGCAACAGCCGACATCATGACCCGCGATCCTAAAACCATTGAACCACGGATGCTCGCATCAGCAGCACTGGAGCAGATCAACGCGTCGCGGATTACGGCTCTGTTCGTTGTCGACAAGGGCAAGCCGGTCGGCATCCTGCACGTCCACGACTTGCTCCGCGCCGGTGTTGTGTAGCCAGCCGCGGATAACCACGCAGTCCTAGTTTGTTGGTTCGCTTCCTTCGCCGACGCCTTATTTCGCAGATTCCATCAGCGCAGCGATGCTGTTGGCGTGCTCCAGGTTCATGACCTGGCCTGCGATGGCCTCGGTCCGCTCCGCACCAATGACGGGCGTGCTGAGCGAATTGAATTTGGCCGACAGCTTCTTTTCCTGTTCACCAAGGTCCTGCGCTGGGATGCTGGCATCATAGGTTTTTTCGACGGTGCGCCCGTCATCTAGCTCGATTGTGACGCTGCCCTCCATGCTGTGCATGCTTTCGACCGGAGCGAACGTAATCTTCTCCCGCGCATTATCGTATTTTGCTTCGTTGGCATTCGCATCGCTGAAGGTTTCGAGCGCGCTCGTGTCAGCACCATCCAAGGCCATGGCGGCGCAATGACGAATCGAGAACTTCACTTCGAGCCCGGTGCTCGGGTTTGGGATATTGCAAACCGTCGCGTGACCAGGATTGCCGTGGAGGGTCATTGACTTCAGATCATCAAGTCCAATGCCATGCTCGGCGCGGAGTGCGTCGATGGCTTCGATGGAGGCGTGCGTTAGATAGCAGGCCGCGTGGTACTTAAAGAGGGTTTGCTGAACTGAGTAATAGCCTTCCGGATTGGGTACAGTTGGCCCTCCGACAAAACCGGGCATCATGACGTCCGCGATCCCTTGCGGCCCTTCAATGATCTCGTCGTTGGAGGTGAAGCCCCGCGCTGCAAGACGCGCGGCCATCAAACCGTTCATGGCGGCCTTGCCGGCATGAAGTGGCTTCGTCATCGTGCCGAAGTTTGATTTGAGGCCTGCTGCCTGAGAAGCTGCGATGCCGAGAGCATAACGGGTTTGCTCGGCGTTAAGTCCCATGAGTTTGGCGGCCGCCGCTGCCGCCCCGAATGTGCCGATTGTGCCAGTTGCATGGAAACCGGCGGCGTAGTGACCATTGCCGGCCATCGAGCCAATCAGACAGGCTGCCTCTGTGCCGACGATAAACGCATCAAGTACGGATTTGCCACTGGCCCCGAGCTGTTCGCCGAGAGCAAGCACAACCGGAGCGACTGTGACTGTGGGGTGTCCGTGCAGGCGTCGGTTGACATCATCATAGTCAAGAGCATGCGAGGATGATCCGTTGATCAAGGTTGCATGCGACGCGATTGTCATCGCCCCACGCGCGACAATGGTACATCCACCAGCAGCTTCACCGGCATACTCATCCATAAGGATATCGACCAGCGGCTCGCTTGCTCCTGCGATTGCGACACCAAACCAATCCAAGATCGCATGCTTGCCCCAGGTCTCAGCCGTTGGCGTAATATCATTCGGGCTTACGGCTGCGATCCAATCCGCAAGCTCCTGCGTGAGTGCACTGTGTCCAGGATCGTTTCCGGCAGTATTGGGAAATTGTTCAGCGACACTCATAGCGTTCTCCCGGGTCGTTCAGTCAGAGTTTCTCACCGGTCACGCGCTTTGGGCCGGCTCATCTAATTCCGGGATGCTAAGTCCTTTTTCTTTTTGCTGCTATACCAGCAGGGCTGATTATTCGTGTAGCGATAGTCTTGGCCCTTTTTGCGCAGTCGCTTCGGCGTCAAACGATGGATGATATCGTCCAAAACCTCGTCATTGTTTGAAAAGTAGCTGTGTCCAAGAACCGAGTATTCGCTCGGATCGCACCACCAGGATGGACGGGTCGCATCGATAACGTTGATCGACTCCTTATCAAGTATCGTATCCCTCGACAGGTCACCGGCACGTGGTTTGCCGCCGCGCAGGAACGAGGAAACCAAGAGCACGCGGTCGAGGGATGATGCGTAGACACTCACCCCGTCCTGGCTTGATGTGTAGGGGCTGATGTCGTTGATCTTTTCCTTGAACACCGTCTGCGAAACGTCCGGCGCAGCAAAGATCACCTTTCCAAAGCGCACTTTTTTCACTTGATCAAAGCTCGAACGGAAGCGTGAAAAAGCCCTCAGGAACACTTGTCCACCCATGCTGTGCGCCAGGACATCGAGTTTCCGGATTTTACTGTCGAGCAGAATTGAGCGCACGAAGGCTGCGAGATAGGGATCGGATTTTTCGCTCGCATCCATGTCGGCGACGTAAGACGTCACAGCGCGTGCCGAAGGCCAGCTGAAGAGATAGATCCGCCCCTGATACTGGCTGGCGGCTGCGATTTGGGCAACGCGCAGCAGGCTCTCGTGGAATGCCGTGTTGTAGCCGTGCACATAAAGTAAGGCTGTATCCTCGCGCTTGGATAACCACCGTTCTCTATCGACCAGCCGAACCCGATCACCGCGCGGGTTAGCTCCGCTGTTGCCCAGGTAGGCGTACTTCTGAATAGAGTAGTACTTGTTGTAATCGGTTTCTCGCACGCGTTCGCGCCAACCCCAGTCTTCGTAGACGTGGGTCTCGCGCTGCTTCTCAGCTTCCCAGTCCGTCGGCACGGTGACGTAAACGCAGCCGTAGTGCAGCTGATCGCTGGGGTCGGTCTCGTTCTTGAACAGCCGCTTGATGTTGAAACGCTTGCCGCTCATGTTCTTCTTGTCGAGATCGAGACCGCGGGCTCGATTGGTCGCAAACACGATGCGGACCTGCCGATATCTTTCGCCGTCCTCCGGTTTGCGTGAGGCAAAACACTTGTTGACTTCGATGTTGCGCCAACCGTTGTGCGTATCAAAACGTGAGGATGCGATGTTGACCGCAGCGCCAACAATAAGTCGCCAGGCGGCGTCCTTGCGCCATCTCTGCCAACCCTCACGGCGCTCTTCCAGGTCCTCCAGAACGGCGATGTCAAAGATCTGGCGCTTGAAGTCATCAAGTTGATCCTTGCGCCATTCATCTGCGCGCTCACTCTTCTTGGTCAGAAACCGGCGGATCGATGTCACGGATGAAGGTGGATGATGATGCTTGAGAAGTGCTTTGTAAGTTTCGTCGGCCCAACCGACGAGTTTGGAAAGGCGTTCGTCAGTCTCCTCAATCTCAAACAGATTTTGTGGTGGCACGGTACGGTCCAATAAGGCCGAGTAGAAGTCTGGTGCCGTAAAGTCGTCGGGTGCCTGGTGGTCATACTTCATGTAGACAGCGGTCGTGGACGCGCCCACCTGAAAGGCCTTGCGAAGGAAGTGATGATCGATGACGCCCTTATCGTTGCGGACATTGCCACTGACGACAAACTGAGTCTCATCACTGTCCATTGTCTCAATGACGAGGTTGGGATTGCTGTAGAAGATCTCACGCAAAAGACTTTGTGGTGTGTGCGCGCGCAACGTGTAGCGATAGGTGCCATACTTGAGAGCCTCGGCACCATCGCCGCTGATATGTAATGTCTCAATTCCCTTGGCGATGATGCGCAGTTTGGCCAGCAGCTTGGTCGGGATCTGTATCTCGACATCATTTGTGTAGTCGCTGGCTTTAAGCCCGACAAAGTCATTGTATTGATTGCTGATCAGTTTAAGGCGCTCTGCCACCTCGGCATCATCAGCTGGCGGCGTGTCGAAATAAGTCTCGATAAACAGACGAACGGCATCTTTGACCTGGGCCGATGGCACGATTTCCGATGCTGCATTCAAGACACCGGCGGCAATCAGTTGTTGGCGGATATCCTGGTTTCGTCCAGCATCGCGCGCCAGCTTCTTGCCGCTTTCCGCTTGCGCCGTGAAAACGAAAATGAGGGACATCACAAACACATTGCCGAACAGGGCGAATTTGCGCCAAATTCTGAGCATCACTAGATCCTCACACTATCGAGTCGACGTCGGAACGCCTGGCCAGTTGGGGGCTATATGGACCCCGCGCCAATTAAACATAGAGCCCCCAGCGACCGCAATCAGTGCGCGGCGTTGTCCAGTGGCTGATTTTTGTGCCCTAATGATGATAAACCCACCGACAGACGTCATCTCTCCATTGTCTGTGTCCTGCAGGCATGATCGAATGGAATTGCAATGATGAGTGATCTCGACAACATGCCATCCCCATCGACGAAACTACAGGCGCTCCTGGCAGACTGCACCCGCGCGGTTGTGTTTACCGGTGCCGGTATCTCGACGGAGTCCGGTATTCCCGATTTCCGTAGCCCAGGTGGCCTGTGGACAAAAAATGCACCGATCGAGTTTCAAGACTTTATGGCCAGCGAAGAGATGCGGCGCGAAGCATGGCGGCGGAAGTTCGCCATGGAAGCTGAATTCACGAATGCAAAGCCGAATGCCGGGCACTTGGCAGTCGCCAATTTGGTGCAGCGCGGCATAGTTTCAGCTGTGATCACACAGAACATCGATAATCTGCATCAGGACTCAGGAATTCCGGCGGAAAAGGTCATCGAGTTGCACGGTAATGGCACCTACGCAACGTGCCTCTCCTGCGGCGAGCGTCATGAGCTGGATGTCATAAAGCAAAGTTTTCTGGGCCGGGATGAATTGCCGGATTGCCGAAAGTGCGGCGGCATTGTCAAAACCGCGACGATCTCGTTTGGCCAATCGATGCCGTTGGAGCCGATGGAGCGCGCCGAAGAGGAAACACTTGCATGCGACCTGTTTATTGCCATCGGGTCGTCATTAGTTGTCTATCCGGCAGCATCGTTCCCGATTGTGGCCAAGAAGAATGGTGCAAGGCTGGTCATTCTTAACCGTGAAGAAACGCCGCTCGATGACTACGCCGATTTGATTGTCAACGAAGAGATCGGACCAACGTTGTCGAAAGTCGTGCAACTGAATTAGATATCGCCCAGTAGATCCACTGAGAGCCAGTAGTTCCGCTGAGAGATAAAATCGCTAAGAGAAAGACTCATGGACAATATTCACAGCTCCCATTGGGGTGCGTTCGAAGCCATTGTTGAGGATGGTCAGCTCAAAGAGGCACGTCCCTTCGAGCGCGATGTAACGCCGTCACCTATTCTCAATGCAATTCCAGAGGCTGTTCACCATCCCGTACGCGTCGTGCGGCCCAGTATCCGTGAAGGCTGGCTCAACAATCGCGATCGCAATCGCGGCAACGATCGGTTCGTCGAGGTGCCTTGGGATGAAGCGCTCGACATCGTCGCCGAGGAGCTGCAACGCGTGAAGCGCGAGCATGGCAACGAAGCCATCTTCGCTGGGTCCTATGGGTGGTCCAGCGCTGGGCGCTTTCATCATGCCAAAACGCAGTTGCAGCGTTTCATGAATTGCTTCGGCGGTTACACAGGCCAGAAGCATAGCTACTCACTTGCAGCCGGTCTCGCCATTCTGCCTCACATCGTTGGGGATGTACGGCCGCTGCGTCAGGCAACAACCTATCAAGCCATCGCCGAGGATACTGAATTGCTCATCGCATTCGGCGGTGTCGGCATACGCAACGCCCAGGTAGAGCCTGGCGGGATGGGAGTGCACACCACCGACACATGGTTGCGCAAACTCGCGGACAAGGGCGTTGAGCTGATCAGTGTCACGCCATTGCGGAGTGACACACCCGATTACCTCAATGCCGATTGGTGGGCGGTGAGGCCCAATACCGACGTCGCTCTCATGCTCGGTCTTGCCCACACGCTGGTGAGCGAGGGCCTGCATGCCCCGGACTTCCTCGCGAAGTACGCGGTCGGCTACGACAAGTTCGAGGCCTATCTTCTTGGCCAAACCGACGGCCAACCCAAGACGGCCGATTGGGCGTCGGCCATCTGCGAAATCGAAGCCGATAGCATTCGCGAGCTTGCGCGTAAAATGGCCGCCAAGCGGACGTTCCTGGCAACCAGCTATTCGCTGCAACGCGGCGATCACGGCGAGCAGGCCTTTTGGATGACCATGACTTTGGCGGCTATCCTCGGCCAGGTCGGTTTGCCCGGTGGTGGCTTCAGTTTTGGCTTTGGCAGTATGCACGGCCAGGGCAATCCTGTGGCCGGTGCGTTACCTGTCACGCACTCGGCCGGCGACAACCCAACCGGCAGCTTCATTCCGGTGGCTCGCATTACCGACCTGCTCCTTAATCCGGGGCAGGAGTACGATTTCGATGGTGAACGCCGTCGCTATCCGGAGACCAAGGTCATCTATTGGTGTGGCGGCAATCCTTTCCACCATCACCAGGATCTCAATCGCCTTGTCGAAGGCTGGCGGCGCCCGGATACCGTGATTGTCAATGAGCCGTTCTGGACCCCGACGGCCAAGCTTGCAGATATTGTTCTGCCTGCCACCACCACGCTGGAGCGCAACGACATCGGGGCGAGTTCCCGTGACCGCTTTGTCATGGCGATGAAGAAGGCCGTCGATCCACAGGGCGAGGCGCGTCACGACTTCGACATTTTCCGTGGCTTGGCAAAACGTGTCGGTGTTGAGCGCGAGTTCGCCATGGAGCGCAACGAAATGGAGTGGCTGCGCACGCTCTACGAAACGGCCCGCCAACGTGCGAGTGAAGAGGCTGGCGAAATTCCGGATTTTGATACGTTCTGGGCAAACGGATACGTCGAAACCGACATGCCGGAGACACCATACAATGTCTATTCGGAGTATCGTTCAGATCCGGACGGCGAGAAGCTGCCTACTCCTTCGGGAAAGCTGGAGATCTTCTCAGAAACAATCGACAGCTTCGGTTATGACGATTGCATCGGCCATCCAGTTTGGATGGAGCCGGTCGAATGGCTCGGCGCCAAGGAAGCCAAGGACTACCCGTTGCATCTGATGTCGAACCAGCCGCAACACAAACTGCACTCGCAGCTCGACTTCGCCGGTCCAAGCCGCGAGGAAAAAGTTGATGGC
>JBCDBQ010000277.1:0-8947 GCA_039183375.1 Pseudomonadota bacterium | reverse complement strand
TGACAGGCGACGTCCTTGTAAGCACCGCTAGGGGCGAATCTGCTGTTGGCAGATGTTCGTAAAATGCTCCAATAGGACAATGTAATAGAAAACGCCGCGCATCTGAATGCGCGGCGCTGAATGGTTCTGACGACCCATCGTTACGATAATGCCTAGAACAGGCCTTCGAACTTCTTCTTAAATCGAGATAGACGGCCGCCGCGGTCCGTAAGGCGCTGGTCGCCGCCGGTCCAGGCGGGATGTGAGCTTGGGTCGATATCCAATTGCAGCGTATCGCCTTCATTGCCATACGTCGAATAGGTGACGAATTCGGTCCCGTCCGTCATGACCACCTTGATTTGGTGGTAGTCTGGGTGGAGATCTGGATCACGCTTCATGGTTCTCATCCGGAGATTGATTGGCTAGCGCCGGGCCGAAGCCCTGCCGAACCTTGGATTTCTGGGAAATTCTGGCGGGTGTCATAACGAATTTTCGTGGTTGAGGCAAGCTGTAACAGATCCTAAGCGTCGCTGCGTCGGAATTTCGGAGTGTGCCATGGTGCGGCGTATGACAAATTCGGATCACGGAACCCGCGGTGTACTGGCCGCATGCCCTGAAGGATTGCCGGAAGGACGGTTAACTTGACGTTAGATAGCGGGCACCCCGAGCAGACCAAAGCTGCGGCAAGTACGCAAGTCTCTGGGCGGTCATCGGCCTTTGGCGAGGAACAACTAACGTTGGCAGCAGACGAGAAACGCCCGGATCTCAAGCCGTTGTTGCGGCTGTTGCCATATCTTCTGCCGCACCGGGCGATGCTTATTACGGCTGGCATTGCGCTCATTATTGCTGCAGCGATGATGCTTGCGATACCGCTTGCCGTGCGCAGGATGATCGACAATGGCTTCGCAGCCGGTGGCGAGACCTTTATTGCGCACTACTTCTTGATGCTGATTTTCATTGGTGCGGTTCTGGCTGCCGCCAGCGCATTGCGGTTTTATTGCGTGAACTGGTTGGGAGAGCGGGTGGTTACTGAGCTGCGCGCAAATGTCTTCCGGCATTTGGCGAAGCTCGGTCCGGGATATTTCGACAATGTTCACTCCGGCGAGGTGATGAGCCGTTTGACGGCTGACACAACGCAAATAAAGTCGGCAGCTGGTGTCGCGATCAGCCAGGCGGTGCGGTCCATAATTATGACTGTTGGCGCTCTTGCCATGATGTTTGTCACGAGCGTCCAGCTTTCGCTTTTAGTTCTTGTTGCTATCCCGATCATTCTTGTCCCGATTATTGGGTTTGGGCGCGTTGTGCGTCGACTATCTCGATCTGCTCAGGATCGTCTTGCCGATGCCTCGGCTTATGCTGCCGAAAACCTCGGGGCAGTTCGAACGATGCAATCCTTCACCAGTGAGGACGTGGTGAGTGAGCGGTACGCTTCAGCCGTTGAGGATGCGTTTAATGCGGCAAGGTCACGGTTGCTCTCGCGTGCCGGCCTGACCGCTCTGGCCATGTTCCTGGTGACAACCTGCATTATCCTTGTGTTATGGCTTGGAGCCTGGATGGTGATTGAGGGCGATCTAAGTGGCGGGCGTCTCGGTCAGTTTGTTCTCTATGCCATGTTTGTTGGTGGCTCGATCGGCCAGCTCTCTGAGGTTTGGGGGGAAGTGCAGCAATCGGCAGGTGCAGCGGAACGGTTGAGTGAACTCCTCGATGCCAAACCGACTGTCACTGAGGTGGCCCAGCCCATTGCAATGCCACACCCAAGCGAAGGCCATATCCGGTTCGAGAATGTGAGCCTCAGTTATGGAGGGAGCAAAGACAGAAGGGCGATCTCGGATATGTCGTTTGAGGCACTGCCCGGCCAGAAGGTTGCCTTCGTGGGGCCATCCGGTGCAGGCAAGACAAGCGTGTTCAGTCTTTTGCTGCGGTTTTATGATCCGGACGAAGGTACTATTCGGGTTGATGGTGCCAATATCTCTCAGGTGCGGTTGCAGGAACTACGAGATAGCATCGCTGTCGTCCCACAAGAGATCGATATTTTCGCGGATACCGTGGCTGAGAATATCCGTTATGGCGTACCGTCCGCAACGCAAGAGGACATCTTAAGGGCAGCCAAAATTGCCAACGCGCACGGCTTTATTTCCGAGTTTGCAGACGGCTATGACACGCGTTTGGGTGAACGGGGTGTGCAGCTTTCCGGCGGTCAGCGCCAACGTCTGGCAATCGCCCGCGCCGTTCTGAGAGAGCGACCTATTTTGCTGCTCGACGAGGCCACAAGCGCTCTTGATGCAGAAAGCGAAGCCGCGATTGCCAAGGGGCTTCGTAATGCTATGCAGGGCCGCACAACGCTGGTCATCTCACATCGACTGGCGACGGCGCAGGATGCTGATTTAATCCTGGTGGTTGACCAGGGGCGCATCGTCGAGCGTGGTCGGCATGATGAGCTGACCAAGCTCGACGGTCTCTACAAGAGGTTCGCCGATTTGCAGCTGGCCTGATGTATGATCGCATGAGAGATCTTGTTGCTGGCTCAGTTTTCGTTCTGCCGTCTAGATTTCACGGAAAGCAGGGAACATGGCATCGACCAAGGGCTTCAGGAAATAGCTGAGGATCGATCTGGCACCGGTTACTATATAAACCTCAGCCGGCATGCCTGGAATTAGACGGTGCTCTGTTGGGATCTTGCCGATTTCGGCCGATGGAATTTCAATGAGGGCCGTGAAGTAGGTTTCCCCTTGCTGGTCGTTGATCTGTGCCGGAGAAACGGTCACGACCTTGCCTTCCAGTCGCGGCGTTGATCGCGCATTAAATGCCGGAAAGCGGATCCCTGCAGACGAACCTTGACGGACACGATCGATCTGTTGCGGCGGGACCCTTGCTTCAATCACAAGTCGCTCGCCGTCTGGGATGATCTGCATGATTGAGTTCGCCGGCTTGATCACGCCACCCTCGGTATGAATCTGAAGCGCATGAACGCGGCCACTGTATGGGCTGCGGACAATTGTACGTTTCAGTTTTTGCCGGAGCTTCGTTTGATTTTCCTCCAGCTCACTCAGGTCAGCTTCGATCTTTTGCAATTCGTCGACGACTGACTCAGTGAATGTCTTTTCGCTTTGGACCTTCTGGAGCTGGGCTTCAGTCAAGGCGCCCTGGATACGGACAACATCACCGAGCAAGCGGCCGACTTCACCTTCGAGCCGTGCATTGTCGCGCGCCAAGGCGGTTAGACGCTGGCGATTGGCGAACCCCTTCTTGAATAGCTTTTTGACGGCTGCAAGGTCGGTCTGGGTGAGGTCGCGTTCAGCTTTGCGCGAGTCGAGCTGAGCCTGTAGGCCTGTTAGTTGTGCGGTGAGTTGCTCAACACGCTGGGTTAGTACTTTCTGTTCACCCGTTCTGCTTTGCAATCGTGCTTCGAACAGCGCGCGTTGCGATGAGATTGTGGGTGCTAAGCGTGGTTCTGATGCGACAGGTTTAATGTCTACCGGAAGCTCAAATCTTGGTTCGCGATCGCGTTCTGCCTTCAGTCGCGCCAGTTGGATTTGCCGGCTCAGGATGCGGCTTTCGATAATGGAGAGGTTGGCGCGATCTTCGGTCTTGTCGAGGGTCACCAACTCCTGACCCACTTTCACGAGTTCGCCGTTGCGCACGTGGATCTGCGCGACAACACCGCCATCAGGATGTTGGATTGTTTTATAGTTATTCTCAACGGTCACGGTGCCGGTTGCCACCACGGCTCCGTTGATCGAGACGATGCCGCCGAAGATGATCAGGCCGGCAATCAAACTATAGACTGTGCGCATGCCAAGTCTGATCCAAGGCGTAGCGTCTGCCGCCAGCGCGTTGCCTGTTTCGACATTGCGCTCTGGTGCATTTTGTGTGCGTGCTTCAGGCATCGGTTTCGTCCGTTTTCCTGCGGCCAGGGTTCTGACCGCCAGCACTCGTCTGGCCGTTCTGGAACATCTTCATGACTTCCTGCCGAGGACCAAAAGCGCGCTGAACCCCGCGATCGATAAATAGAAGAAGGTCGGCTTTGCCGATGGCCTGGACCCTGTGTGATACGAGGACGATCGCCTTACCGTCAGCGCGCATGTCATCGATCGCTGCATCAAGGGCATCATCGCCGATGCGGTCCAGATTCGCGTTTGGCTCATCGAGTACGACAAGGCGCGGTGAGCCAAAAAGAGCGCGCGCGAGGGCGAGGCGCTGGCGTTGGCCAGCGGATAAATGGGTTGCGAACGAGCCTAGCTGTGTTTCGTAACCTTGGGGTAGATTGAGAATGAGATCGTGGGCATGAGCTTCTTTGGCAGCGGCGATGACGTCATCGTCAGTAACATCAGTTCGAAATCGCGCGATGTTCTCTCTCACTGAACCGGCAAACAGTTCGACGCTTTGCGGTAGATAGCCAATATGCTGGCCAAGCGCCTCCTGATCCCATTGGTCCAGACGGGCCCCGTCAATGCGCACGCTCCCCTTGGCTGGCGGCCAGAGTCCGACGAGTGCGCGCGCGAGCGTCGACTTGCCCGAGGCTGATGGCCCAATAACGGCACACATCTGACCTGGGGCGATTTCACAGTTCAGGTTGTTGAGTATGGGCTGCCGGTTGTTGGGCGCGGTTACGCTGAGGCTGTTGACCGAGAGATGGCCCTCCGGTCGTGATAGGACTGTGCGTTGGCTTGGCTCGGGTGTTGAGCGCAACAAGTCGTCGAGTTTGAAATAACCTTCAACTGCGCGAAGGAGATTGCGCCAATGGCCAACGGCTTGCTCAACAGGTGCAAGCGCGCGGCCAAAGATGATGGTGGCTGCAACTATGGTGCCGGCACTGATCTCGTTATTCAGCGCCAATGCAGCGCCGATCGCCAGCATGAATGACTGCAAGCCGAGCCGCAGTGACTTTGTTATTGATTGAAAGGTGCCTAGCCGATCTGCTGCCAGAAGTTGCCAGGATAACGCTTCACTGTTGGTGGACTGCCAGCGCCGCCGGTAGGCGGATTGCATGCCCATGGCTGTCAGAGCTTCAGCGTTGCGTTGGCCGGTTTCAGCGATCTCGAGACTGCTCGCGACGCCTTTGCCGGCTTCGGTGATTGCACTTCGGCTCATTCGCTCGCTGATGATCGCAAGTGTTACGAGAACAGCGGCGCCCAAGGTTGCAGCGATGCCGAGTGACCAGTGCATGAGGAAAATCACCAACAGGTAGATTGGTGTCCATGGAGCATCAAATAGCGTGATCGGCCCTGGTCCGGCGATGAACTGGCGAATGCTGTCGAGTTCTCGGAGAATAGTTGTCGAGGAGCTTGATCCCGTTACGCTCCGACGCAGTGATGCATTGAAGACCCGGTCCGTGACCCGTCGGTCAAAATCCATTCCGATGCGGACAACAACACGGGAGCGTACAAGCTCCAAGAGGCCGATGACGGCATAAAGGCTGGCAGTGAGAACAGAGAGTGCAACCAGCGTCGGGATTGATCCGGAGGTCATGACGCGGTCGTAGACCTGCAACATGAACAATGGGCCTGTCAGCATCAACAAGTTGATCGTGAAACTAAACACGGCGGTCGCCGTGAACGCTTGCCTGCTGGCCAAGAGAGCCTGCCAAAGTTCACCGTCACGCTTCAGTCGAAAGTCCGTCCCGGGTGCTGCCGGTTGGGGCGCATGGTTGAGCTGGACGCGCGGCGAGGAGCCTGCCGGTTCTGCCGGAGAGTTGTTCGCTGTGGATTCCGGTCTCACTGGCGAGTGAGAGCGATCTTTCGCAGTTGGCTGTCGTATTAGGTCTTCTGAACGTTTCGGCTTTACGGCAGCTTGGCGCGCAGGTCTCGGTGTCGGCTGCGGACGTGATTGCTTCTCAGGGGTACTGGTGATTGCAGCCGTTGGCTCGGCCATCGGCTCCGTGTGATCGGCTGCCGCTTCCTGGACCGAGGTTTTGGACTGCGAGTTGCCTGGATGGGGAGCAGCTTCTTTGACAAGCGGCAGTTTGATTGGCTTGAATTGTCCCGTTTCGGGGAACTCGTCAGCGCCACGTTGGCTGACCTTAATGCCCGGGCTTGCTTCCTCCAAAAGTTCGCGCAACCGGCTGACGGAAGCCTCAAACTCAGGATCACGCGCAACTGCTTCGTCATCTCTGAATGAGAGATCACTCGCCTCTGATTTTATGCGAGGAGCACGCGACACGACTGAGCCATTACCAATTGGTTACGCGACGCTGCTGTTAGAAGCACTTCGCTAAATCGTTTTGAACACAGCGATTGTTACCGCTCATAGTGAGTTTTCGATTAACGCGATTATATAGTGAATGGCCTGAGGCAAGCTTGCGTATTTTGTCGTTTTGCTTAGCAATTCCTTATTGCTTGTTGTGGTATGTTACTAAAACGTCTGAACCAGCGTATCGGGAGTTAGCAATGCATTGGAAGAAGATGGCAGCCCTGGTTGTCGCGATTGTCGCGATGATGGCTTTGCTGCCCCAGACAGCAACGGCACACAGATCACACCATTCCGCTCATGGCGCTGATCCGTACGCCTATCGTTATGAGCCTCGCGGCTATTACCCTTATTACAAGTCTCATTACTGGCGCCCAGCCCATCTCGTGCGCCGCCGCCGTGGCATCAAGGCGCCGAAGTACTATCCGGCATGGGGCTACTACAAGAAGCACTACCATCACCGTCAATGGCACAAGCGCCATCACGGTCGCCACCGCGTCTGGCAGTGGTAATCGGCTGACCCTGGAGGCAGGGCTACGCGCGGAAAATCGGACTTCGGACACAATTGAGGTCAGATTTCGTCGCGTTCATGCCCCATTCAGCACCGGTTTGCGACATGAGGAGTGCTCAGCGAAAGCGAGCACTCTTTTTTGTTGCGGGGCGACCTGGGGAGAGGACAAATGCTTCAGCGCATCAATCACAGTATCCTGGCATTAATACTCGCGTTTGGTTTCGCAATGGCGCACGTGCAACCAGCAGAGGCTGGTCGCGGCGGACGCGTTACAGCGGGTGTTGCGGCTGGAATTATCACACTCGGCATACTGGGCGCCTATGCAAATTCACGCGGTCGCCACTACCATGATGCAGAGTGTTATCGCGGACCGCGCCGGTGCCGTTGGGTGCGTGGCGGTTGTTGGCATGATCGATATGGTGACTATGTTTGCCGTCGCAGCTATCGGAAATGCTGGCGCCCACTCTACTGCGACTAGGAACTTAGCGGAACGCAATCGAGATGCCCTTGGTAGCTGCTCGGCGGGTGGCCGCTGAAGCGGTGCGTGTCGATCCTGAGTGTCTCAAGGCGTTGCGAGAGTATAACGCAGCCTATGAAGGGCCTGTTGGTAGGGTCTCTCTCCGAGACATCTTTCCGGTGGTAGGGTTCTGCGGGCACATCTTTTGTTTGCCAGCCACTAGATTGTGCAGGTGGGCAGTTCAGGCCAGGCGCCCTTGCCTGGTCAAAGCGTGCACGTGAAGAGCAATTGCGGCTGCGTTGGATACGTTCAGGCTCGCGATAGCACCTTGCGCGTTGATACGAGCGAGGGTCGTGCAGGCCTCGCGCGTCGATTGACGGAGGCCTTTGCCTTCTGCGCCAAGGATTATCGCGGTGGGGGCTGCTTTGAGTGCGTCAACCAGATCGACTGCGGCTTCACTATCCAGACCGACAATTGGTATCTCGTTGTCAGAGATTTCAGCCAGTCCGCGGATCAAGTTCTGGATAAGGCAGATCGGTACGGTTTCAAGTGCACCTGAAGCGACTTTGGCGAGTGCGCCTGCCAATGGCGGACTATGTCGACGAGTCATGACTAGACCCGAGACACCGAATGCCGCTGCAGAACGCAGAACTGCTCCGGCATTTTGCGGATCAGTAATCTGATCCAGCACGAGAATTGGCTGGCCGCTTTGCTTCGCGGTTGCAATCAAAGTTGGCAATGTTACCTCGGGGAGGGGTTGGCAGACAGCGAGGGCCCCTTGATGAACCGTGTCTGAGCCCAAACGTTTATCGAGGTCTTTCGGTGTGACGCGCTGTACCGAGAGGCTGGCAACGCTCAGCTGCTCCTTAATACGATTTTCGGCATTGAGAGTTAGATACAACTCATCAATCTGTCGATCTGGGTTTGATAAGGCCGCCAGCGTGGAGTGCAGCCCGTAGATGAGATGCCGATCATCCTCATCTTGTTCAGTCTTAAATGGATTGCCACCACGCTTCACGTTTGCAGTCTGGGCAGACCGACCACGGAAGTTTCGTGTCGCTGGTTTCTTGGTTTGCTGTGCCATTGCGCGGCGGCCCTTCGACTTTGCAGTTTTTGCGACCGGGGAATCGATTGACCATTGACATTAGCCGGCTGCGGCGAGATATACACGGGTTCCGGCCCCGTTGGCGACATCGGGGCTTTATTCGTCGCGGCTGATGGCGGCGGCGCGTGCTCTGCACCGGAGGGATGCCCGAGTGGCTAAAGGGGACGGGCTGTAAACCCGTTGGCTATGCCTACGTTGGTTCGAATCCAACTCCCTCCACCAGCTGCAGTCACAAGGAGCTGATGCGGGTGTAGCTCAATGGTAGAGCCGCAGCCTTCCAAGCTGAAGACGTGGGTTCGATTCCCATCACCCGCTCCACTCAACGACTTTGTCCCAAGACTAAGCCACGTGTGGCTCGTCGGCTTCCGATCCGGCGACAACGCCATGGTTGCACGGACTGCCCACGATATTTCGCCGCGGCCCGGCTGCACTCAAAGCGCCGCGTTACCACTTGAAATGACGAACAGCAGGCCTTAGACGGACGGTTCAGATTCCCGCGTCGCTCCGGCGTCAGGCAGGCTGCGCCGAGGACACACGAATTTCGACCATACCGGAAGGGATTGATTTGCATGGCGAAGGCAAAGTTTGAACGAAATAAGCCGCACGTAAACATCGGCACGATTGGTCACGTTGATCACGGCAAGACGTCATTGACGGCTGCGATCACGAAGGTTCTGGCTGAAAAAGGCCAGGCTGAGTTTTCTGCTTA
>JBCDBQ010000276.1:0-9002 GCA_039183375.1 Pseudomonadota bacterium | reverse complement strand
GGACACAAGAAGGGGGCGTTTACTGGCGCGGCGAGCGAGCGCGCTGGGCTGCTCAAGAGCGCGGACAATGGCGTTCTTTTCCTCGACGAAATCGGTGAGCTCGGTTTAGACGAACAGGCGATGATCCTGCGCGCCATTGAAGAAGGCCGCTTCCTCCCAGTGGGCGCAGACAAGGAAGCGCAAAGCGAGTTTCAACTCATTGCAGGAACCAACCGCAATCTGATCGTCGACGTGCGGGATGGCTCGTTCCGCGAAGATCTCTTCGCCCGCCTCAATTTATGGACCTTCGAATTGCCAGGCCTTGCCGACCGGCGCGAGGACATTGCCCCCAATCTAGACTATGAACTCGAACGCTTTGCCGAGCGTGAAGGCGACCGTGTGACCTTTAACAAAGAAGCGCGCGAGGCCTATCTCTCCTTTGCGGAAAGTGTCGACGCAACTTGGCATGGCAATTTTCGCGACCTTGCCGCCAGCGTGACTCGCATGGCGACCCTGTGCAGCAATGGCCGGATCGATCGTTCAGCAGTGACGCTTGAAGTGGAGCGACTAAAGGCACTGTGGTCAGGCGGTACGGCCTCAGGTCCCTCAATCGACGAGAGGTCTTTGCAAAGGTTGCTCGGAGAAGATGCCTTTGATCAGGTCGACCCGTTTGACCGTGCTCAGCTCGAATACGTCGTGAGCATTTGCCGCAAAAGTCGTAGCCTTTCAGAGGCTGGTCGGATTCTGTTTGCTAAATCGCGTGAGCTGCGCAAGTCCACAAATGATGCAGACCGCCTGCGGAAATATCTCGCCCGTTTCGGACTCAGCTGGGATCAAATCTTTGGCTAGACACTGACGTTAGCCTTCACACCGAAATTCAATCATTCGCTCACGGCTTGGATTGGGTCGTTAGCTGAATGGCAGCGCTGCTTTAAAAGCGATGAGAATAAGGCATTTCACCTTCGCCCCAGTTTCTGACTTTTTTCGGGTGCGATAGTCTTATCGCATAGTTGATCGAATGGCCTCAGCGAGGAGATGATAAAGATGCCGAAAGTGATGGCTGAACATGTTTTCAATCTGCCGATTGACGAGCTTTGGCATTATCTTGGTGACTTTGGAGATACTGGGAAATGGTCGGGTCGACCAAAGGATGCGTGCATTCAAGAAGGCGAAGGCGTCGGTGCGCTACGCACTCTGATCGTGCAAGACGGTCGTGTCATTATCGACCGCCTCGAAGCCCAGACCGACTACAGCTACACCTATTCGGTCGTTGAAGGGCCGCTTCCCTACGTGTCTTATCGGGCCACTATGGCGGTGGAAGCCGTCGACGCTGAATCGACACGTTTCACTTGGACTGGTGAGTTTGAGCCAAAAGGAGTTTCAGAGGCTGAGTCTGTTACCTTTACGGAAGGCATCTATGCTATGGGAATTGCCATGATGCGCAAAACAATCCAACGTCAGCCAACCTTCCGCTTTCACCCCCAAACTCGGTCATTAGGCGTTGGCTGAATGTGGGCCGGAAGCCGATTGTCTGCTTTTCAGGTTCGCAGGGCTGCCGTTCAGCACATGGCCTGAAATTGAATGAAGTTTGGGGCGACTTGGACGACAGCGACTTTACCCCTTGCTGCGCCGCAATATGATTGTTAGTGCGAGGCATTTGCATTTTCAGGGGTATTCAGTGAAGCTAGCCAAGTTGCTTGTTACAACCGCATTTTTCTCAACCTTTTCTTCTCCCGCGTTTGCTCAGGAAGAGGCACAACAACCAGATGAGCCAGTCGCAGAAGATGAGGACGCAATTGTCGTCATCGGTACGCGCCAGTCGCGCTACATCATTGAACCAAGCGATGCGCTAACCGGCCTAGATCTCGATTTTCTCGAGAACCCGCGCAACACAACATTCATTCCCGAACAGCTGATCCTCGACCGCAAGATCACCGATCTGGAAGAAGCATTGCGCAACGTGCCCGGCGTTTCTCAGGGCGATGGATTTGGCGGCACCAATGACGACTTTTTCCTCCGGGGCTTTCGTCGCAACGCGGTCTATCGTGACGGCTTCCGGCGCGCGACCAACTTCAAGATGAACACCACCAACGTCGAATACATTCAGGCGGTCCGAGGCCCTGCTTCGATCACATATGGCCAAGTCGAACCTGGCGGTGTGGTCGACATAATTACCAAACGCCCCCTCGATGAGCTCCGCGTGTTTGGCGAAGCGCGCTACGGGGATTTCGATGACTCTCTCTTTCTGGTCGATGCTTCCGTGCCGATCACTGATCGGATCGCTTTGCGCGTGGTCGCTTCGACGCAAGATGCAAGTTCGTTCCGCGACTTTACGGATATCAAGCGCGACACCGTTTCAGCCTCGCTCGATGTTGGCCTAAGCGATGCAACCAAGCTTCAATTCGCCTATGAGTTTAGGGATGAAGCGCGTCCTCTTGATCGCGGAACCGTAGCGCTGCGAACGCCGAACGGATTTGAAGTCCTCAACAGGCTTGTTGACGATGTGCCGATCAGCCGCCGCTTCGGCGCTGAGTTTGAGATTTTCGAAAGCGAGTTCAACTTCTTCGAGGCGCGGCTCAATCACGATTTCGATGATATATGGGCCATTCAGTTGGCTGCCGCCTACGAAGACAGCCTCGCCAATGACTTGCAGGCTCGCCCACAAGCCGCTTTTGTCCTCGATGCTGATGATCCGCGCCTGAGCGATGAAGGTTTTCTCACGCCTGCCTTCTTCGCCGGCATCCCAACCGGTGTTCCACCTCAAGCTGCAATTGGGCTGTTCCTGCAAGAGCTCAATACGAACCTGTTCGATGACCCGACCGATAGAGTTTTCGTTCCGCAAGGCGTCGATGGAAGCCGAAACCGTGACACAGAAGTGCTGTTTCTCGACGCCCGCGTGACTGGTGAGTTCAATCTGGGCGGGATCAGGAACAGAGTGGCGTTCGGTGTTGATTACCGCGACTCCAAACAAGATCGCCTTTTTGTTCGCGGCGCGCTCGCCGATGGGATCACCGTCCCGCTGCTCAATGCGCGCGATCCGATCTTTGGCCTGCTACCAGGCGATTTCTCGCTCGATGGCGTTCCCCTAGATACGTCTCGCGGCGAGGAATTCGGGGTGTATCTCAATGTCTATGCCGACCTGACAGATACGCTCGGCCTGTTGGTAGGAGGACGATATTCGGACACCGAAGATTCCTTCGAACGAGAGGGTCTCGGAGATCTGAGCGCAAGCTCAGCCGACGGCTTCCAGCCGCAGATCGGGCTTAACTGGCAATTCGCCGAGAACTTCTCCGCTTTCGCAAGCTATGCGGAATCCTTCTTCCCGAACAACGTCGTCGATCCCGGCGCGGCAGTGATTGTTGCCCTTCCGCCCGAGCAAGGCGAACAGTTTGAGGGCGGTGTAAAGGCTGAGTTCTTCGGCGGGCGCCTGCAAACCTCTGTAGTGCTCTATGACATCACCAAGACCAATGTGATCACCGGATTTGAAGCCGACGGTACTCCCATTCTGGTCGATGGCCAGACATCGAGGGGCGTTGAGCTTTCTGTCACAGGGCAGCCGATCCCGGGGATGAATGTCGTTGTAGCCTATGCATATACAGATGCAGAGATCACCGGTGGAACGCGCCCGCAAAATGTCGCGGACAACACCTTCAATATTTACGCCTCCTATGAAGTTCAGGGAGGTCCGCTTGAAGGTTTGGGATTTGGGGCCGGTCTGTTCCACCAAGGTGAGCGGTTCGGCAACAACGCCAACACACTTTTGCTGCAAAACTACACTTTGGTCGATGCATCGCTTTGGTACACCATTGCCGCACCAAGCGCGATTAATGAAAACGGACGCATTCGCTTCCAGCTTGCGGCAAAAAATCTGTTCGACGAATTGTATTTCCCGGCTGTCGGAAATCAGGTGCGTATCAATGTTGGTCCGCCGCAAGCCTTCATCGGGTCGGTTTCCTTCGACTTCTAATCCGGTCACTGAGACAGCGCGTAAGTCGTAGAAATGGATCCTGTGAACGATCAGACGATGGACACGATTTCAGCTGGCGCGGCTGCTCTGCCCAAGGAGCAGCCGCGGCCAGCGGTGAAAAAGAAAAAGTCTAAGCGCAAGAAGCTGTACGACCTCCACGCATGGGTCGGCTTTCAACTAGCCATCATCATGTCACTGGTCCTCTTCACCGGCACTTTTGCGACGATCTCCCAGGAACTCGATTGGCTTGCAAACCCTGCCATGCGGGTTTCGCCCGATGGCGAAATGGTCTCCATGCAGGCCATGGTCGATGCCGTTGAGGCGCAAGACCCTGCCGCGACCGTCATGGGGATCGGACCAGGGGAAGGCGATCATTTCGCCTATGAAGTGCGCGTCTTTACAGCCGACGGGGTCGTCAAAACCCGTCTTGTCGATCAATGGACCGGCGAGGTAACCGGAGAGCGCGGCTTCTTCGATATCAAATACTTCTTCCGCCAGCTGCACCGCTATCTCTTTCTCCCAGCATGGCTGGGACTGACAGTCGTCAGCTCGATGGCGATCGTGCTCTCTATCTCGCTCTACACCGGCCTGAAAACCTCGCGCAATTGGCGCACCTTGATGACCCGCATCCGCTTTTCAAAGGGCGCGCGAACCGCGATAGGCGATGCTCACAAGGCGGCCGGCCTTTGGAGCATCTGGTTCTTCGTTCTGATGATCTCGACCGGGCTTTGGTACTACGCGGAATTTCTCGGGACCGATTTTGAGCCTCGGCAGCCGGCGGTTGCTGAAGAGAGAATAACAACGATGGGAGACGTCTTGGTCAATCCCAAGGTGCCTCAAATCATCGATGCGGCTCAGGCCGCATATCCCGATCTGCAAATCAGTGACATTACATTTGGCGGCGTTCTAGGGCCCAACGCGATCATGGTGGACGGCACAGTCGGTAACCCCATCGTGCGGAAGCGCGCCAACAGGGTTTTTCTGGATCCTGTCTCGCTCGAGGTCATACACGTCGCGCGAGATCGTGATCTGGACTGGGTTCAGTGGCTAAACCAGATCGCCGACCCGCTTCACTTCGGCAATTTCGGTGGCCTGCCTGTTAAACTCATCTGGTTTACGTTCGGCCTGTTTATGACAGGGCTGTCTATCAGCGGCGTTTGGCTGACCTGGCGCAGGTTGAGGTTGAATGGAGCAAGCCGTGTCCAGCTATCTATGCTGCCGCTGGTCCTGCTGGCAGGAGTTGCGGGCTCTTTGTCTTACATGGCTACAGCCCTGCCCTTCCAAAGCGGTATCGATCTATACGGCCCTGCCTGGTTCGTGGTCGGACTTTGGCTGGGCGGCTTAGCGTTGATTGGTCTATGGCTGTTCATCAAACGGCTCCGACGAGCCGACCGGAAGCGCATCGGTTTTTTAAATGGGTTTTACGCGATCTTGATCCTGGCTGCAGGAGGCAGCGCAGTTCACGCTACGGTCCTTCAGCGCCCCTTCGCTTCTCCGGTCGAACAAGACCTCGGTTCGCGCAGCGTGGGCCCGGTGGAAGCTTCGCTTTATCTCGAAACCGATAAAAGCGACCAACTTCACGGGAATGCGCGCTTGGTGCTCGCAGGAATTGGTGGCCGACCAAACATCAAAGAGATCTCACTTCGATTGAAGGATGGCGAGGCATATCTTGAAGACGAAGAAGAGGCCATCACACGCCGAATCAGGCTCGCGCTCGTGGAGCAACCAATCTACGTCAAATTGCCAGCCGATAAGCTTTCCGGCGCATCGCATATCGAGGCGACTATCGAGATGCACTCGGGACCTAAGCATGCGCTAGTTTGGGCGATACGATAGATTGTCGCTTTCGTTTTCCGCTACTGGGGGACGAGATCAAAACATCAAGGGGCGGACGGAGATCAAGCGTTCGAGTTTCGCCCCCCCACAATAAATGGATGCCAAGTTCGCTGACAGCGACCGGATAAGAACGAGGTCCATCAGTCACGGCTCAGCTGGGCTACCGTGGCACTTAAGCACCTCTTGGAGAACCTCAAAGCCGCTCTCTTGTCTCGCTGACTCGGCCCATAGCTCTCTAGCACCTGACCTTCGCGAACGACTGTCGTTAGTGGTAGTTGGTTTCTCTGTTTATCTTCACAAGCATCTCATCAAGGTGCCATCGCTTATGGTGAAAGCCTTTTATTCTCGAAAATCGCTAAAGCTTGATATCTGCTGCAAACATCGGCCCAAAGCGGTTCCAACTGAACCGCACCGTCTCATGACAAATGTCGACGCCTCGTTCGAACAGCAGATCTTCTCCGTTCCTATGGCTCAGCGGAGATCGGACATGGAGCATCACTACAAGCCGAATGACCTCGGGCGACGAGTTGAAGCCTTTGATCAGGCTGGGCGGTTTGGCACTCGAATTGCGGCTCATGCATCGCGACTATCATCCAAGCCTCCTGCTTGCCACGTTAGTCTGACAATGCCTGTATACGACAAGCGAAAACAGGGGCAAATTGTAAGGGTGGGTGGCGGAGCGGGTGGGATTCGAACCCACGATACGGGGTTACCGTATACACACTTTCCAGGCGTGCGCCTTCGACCACTCGGCCACCGCTCCGCGCGCCTTTGCGCGAGCGCGTGCCTCTAGCCACGAAACCAGACCATCGCAACCTCGCGTTTGAAGTGGGTCTCGTTGGATTGCGCAAATTGTGGTATACATAGTCGTATTGGGCGGCGCTGCGCGGAATGGCATTCCCTGCGAACGCTGCCTCAAGAACCCCTTTTCGCCCCCGAAAACGCGCGAAAAGGGGTTTTTCGTTTTCGTCTCAAGCGCCGGTGGCTGTTCTTCTCTTACGCTGCGAGCGCGCGGTCACGCTTGCGGCGCAGCGCGCCGTTTGGCACACAGCTTCGCATGAAGCACCTGTCCCTTGCTGCCGCTATCGCGCTCGCGTTTGCCTCACCGGCTCTTGCACAGGTGACGGAGAGCGAGCCGGCTCCCAGCCCCAACGATATTGTGAGTGCCGCACAAAAGGGGGATTGGGTGCAGATCGCGCCAGACGACTTGCTGGTGATGACGCTTGCTCCCGATGCGGAGGGCAACGGACGGGTTGTTGTAATCCAACTTGTGCCGGCACCCTTCTCGCAAGGCTGGGTGGAGAACATTCGCACCCTAGCCCGTGCTGAATGGTATGACGGGATTTCAGTGAACCGGGTGCAGGACAACTATGTTGTTCAGTGGGGAGATCCAGGGCATGACAATCCGGAAGGGGATGGGATCGAGACGAAGCCGCTACCAGTCGGGCTAAATGTAATGGTAGAGGGGAAGTATTTTTCAACGCAGGAGCAAGTTTCAGAAGCCCAAGTACCGACCAAACTGAACCTGCCATCGATTAGTCGGCAGCAATCGGAAAAAGAAGTTGATTTCGAAGGTCTTATGGCTGCACTGACGGCCATAAAGCAGGAGTTGGAAACGCGTTCGAACTATATCCCAGTAGATGTACGCAACACGGCTTCCGAAAGATTTCCGAACGGCTGGCATGAGCGCGATGCCTATGCTGAGTTTGTCGAAATCTATGAAGGTTGGCCGCTCGCCTCCGCAGGCGAAGATGATGGCGCCATTTTCTGGCCCGTCCACTGCTACGGCATGGTCGGCGTGGGCCGGAACTACTCGCCTGACACCGGTACCGGCGCAGAACTCTACACCGTCATCGGTCACGCCCCGCGTCACCTCGACCGCAACATCGCGCTGGTCGGGCGGATTATCGAAGGCATGGAGCACCTTTCCTCGCTACCTAGGGGCTCCGGCGCTCTAGGCTTCTACACAAACGAAGAAGCCGAAAAACGCACACCAATCCTTTCGATCCGGGTGGCCAGCGACCTGCCTGAAGATCAGCGCCCGCAGTTCGAATACCTCTCCACCGAAAGCGAGAGCTTCGCCCGCTACGCAGAAGCGCGTGCCAATCGCCGCGATCCGTTCTTTATTGTCCCTGCTGGCGGTGCTGATATCTGTAATATCCCGGTGCCCATTCGCGAGGCGGGCAAGGCGGAGGAGGAATGAGCGAAACGCTCGCCGCCACGCTTGCCTTGCGCCGCTGGCAGGGTGAAAAAGCGACATATCATCTCGTCATTTTTGACGGCGAGCAGGCAGAAGCGCTCACCGGTCATGCTCTGATGCATCGTCTCGAATTCGGCAAAAGGCGGGGATTTGGTTCGGTCAAAGTGATCGCCAGAATCGGCGAGACACAGTGGCAGTCCTCGGTGTTTCCGCAGAACAACCAGGCCGAATGGATGCTTCTTGTGAGCAAAAAGGTGATGCGCGCAGAAGACCTGGCGCCCGACGACCAAGTCTTGGTTGAGATCACCATCCAAGACTAAGTCCCCACGAAAAATCAACGCCGTTTGGTGTCTCGCTGCAGAGCGGCTATACGGTGCTTGAGGGCAAAACGACGTCGGCTTCGACGGCGGATTATTTGGGAAGCGGTAGCGCTGGGCATGCCCAGCACATTTCATCGCTTCCTGCCGCGTCAACGCTCAAACGCTTGGCAACCAGCCGCGCTTGTTTGATACTGGTCGCCTTACCCACCAAGAATTCGAAGGGGATGAATGAGGAGGCGCGAATATGAGAATTGAAGACCGGACTGAGTTCAACAGCAAAGCCAAGCCGCTGACCTGCTCGCCCGAAACGACGATCTTCGATGCGGTGACAATGATGGCGGAAAAGAACTTTGGTTCGATCTTCATCACCGACGCCGAGGACCACGTATTGGGCGTGATGACCGAACGCGATATCTTCCGGCGTGTAATCGGCGATGAACGCGACCCCAAGACAACTCCAGTCAGCGAAGTGATGACCACTGAAGTACGCATGGCGAACAAGGACGATGAGATCCTGGACTGGATGCAGATCATGTCGAACCAGCGGTTTCGGCGTCTGCCAATTGTGGATGAAAATAAGAAGCTGATCGCGGTCATGTCTCAAGGCGATTTTGTCGGTTACACTTGGCCGCAATTGCTCGGTCAGGTCGGACAGATGGCGCAGGCAACGCTGGCACCGATCTTCAACATCATCGCGATT
>JBCDBQ010000275.1:0-9010 GCA_039183375.1 Pseudomonadota bacterium | reverse complement strand
CGGGACGCCAGATACAACCCGACAAGGCCGAGCAAGAGGATAACTATCGCTGCGGTGCGTGTGTAGAGCGGTGCCACGAGTGGCAGCGTCGAAGTCAGGAAACGCTGTGGGCGCCAGAGTGGGATACGGAAGAACAGGTAATTGTGGGCAAGCCGCATCAGCGGGCCATGGGCGTGAGCCCGGCGTCGCGCCGAGGCTGCGAAGTAACGCCAATCGCCTGTCGGGGACTCGGAAGTGAGATTGCTCTCGACAAGGAACCGAACGAGTTCGTGAATCTGTAACGGCTCCACGCTGGTGGCAAAACGCGCTGCCACGGCGGCGATCAATGCGTCGGCATCTTGGCATTGCGGCCAGACCGACAAGAGTTCATAGGCGGTTTGGTCGATCTGGAAGTAGCGATGCTGAACAGGATCGTAAATCAGCCAGCCATTGCTGCCGTCTTCCGAAGCTGCCCCAAGGCGCAGCGACAGCTCTGACCGCAGCTGCGGCAGCTTCAGTGGTTCATCCCCTTGGTCATGCTCGCCGGCTTGCATCAGAGCCCGATCCATTGCCTGACAGCTGTTATCGGCCGCCGGAACAGGTACAGGCCGAGCGGCACGTTCTCACCATAGACCTGAGCAGAGCCACGCACACCAAGGCGCGGACTATTACGGCCATCGAGTTGGAGATCTGCAAGAGCGCGAAACGCAACGGTGGTGCCGTCAACTGCTCTCGCCTGATAGTCGGCGCGCACGACTTTTGCCCCGAATGGTGCGAGCGGTTCTGAATCAAGGAACACCTTGGAATCAGCACCCGGCTTCAATAGTTGGCCGTCGGCCACCGGCATGTCGATACGCAGCATGACCCGACCCGGGTCAGCAAGTTCCATCAGCCGCTCCCCGACGGCAACCGGCTTGCCGATCAAGTCCTTCTTGTCCTTGAACATGGCAATGCCTGAGCGATCGGCACGGATGACAGACTTGTCGAGCAGGTCCTTCGCATAGTTGCGCTCGGTAATACGCAAGGACAGGTCCGCCCGCGCCATCGCAAGTTCGTGGCGGCCTCTCATGTCTTCGAATGCCAGCTGGTTGGCCCGCTTCAGCCGCGCCCGCGCAACGGATACTTCACGCTCTGCAATCTCGAATTTATTTCGCAGTGTCGTATCGGCGAAGGAGAGGAGAACCTGCCCGACCGTCACTGAGGTGTTGGGCTCCACAAACAATCGCTCGATGACACCTTCAATCGGTGCGGCGACAACCACGGGGTCTTTTGCGACGATCTCGGCCGGCGCAAGTGCAGACAGCGGTACCGGTATAAACATCGCAAGTGCCGCGAGACCAAGTAAGGCGGCTCCACCGCGACGCAGAATGGTCTTCTTGAGGCGGGGACGATCGCTTGTGTTCAATGTCCGCCAAGCGTGGGCATAAGTCTTAGCGAGCCTCTGGCTGACGATCTTATCGCGATCGGACCACGATGATTCCCGTGCCTGGAGCATGCCGGCGAAGACTTCGCCGTTGCGCGACTTCATGGGAACCCAAAGCAACTCCGGGAATGGATAGCTCTCGAAAACGCCGAGGTCTTCTCCACTGTAGTCGGTTGTCCGGAACTCGACGGCTTCTTCGAGCCGGCCGTCACGATCGAGGCGTGACAAGACGCGTTCGAGGGATTGGTTCAGTGGCGAACTTGAGTCGGCCACAGTGATCGATGAGACCGCCTGCACCTTGAAGCGGTGTGTCGCCGACCGTTCAACGACAAAGATCTGACGTGATCGCGAAAGCTTGCGCGTTTCATTGGCAATGAGCAGGAGAAGCTCGCGTACATTGGTAGCTTCCCGTGCATCATTCTCGACCCGCAGAAGAAGCTGCAAGGCCGCGAGCGCAGGATTGTCGACAGTTTGTGGCTTGCCTATGTTTGCCTGCGGCTTCTGAGGCTTTTCCGTTGCCTCTCCGTTGGACTGCAATTTTGGCGCGGCGGTTGGCACGGTATCAGCCTCCAACGTTGCGGAACTTTGCGGTCCCGCTCATCCCCGCCAGAACGCCTTCGGCGTGCTCAAGCGCGCCAAAGATCTTCACAGTCTGGCTGACCGGATCCACTTCAGTCGCGATCCGTTTTATTGTTGCCGGATAGGACTTGGCGGTTTCCTCAATTGAAAAGTCAAACTCATCGCCAATCCGCAACCACACCAGCCAATTTGACGGCACGATTAGCTCGATTTCAGGCGACCCGCTCTTGATGATCTTGAGAAACGGCTTGCCTGGAGCAGGCATTTCATATTGCTGAACACCGAGCTCCACAACGCTGCCAGGGAATGGCGCTTCGATATGACATTGCTCGAGACGCAGCTTCAGCGCTTCTGCATCGGCAGCAGCCTTCGCGACGCGCGCGCGCGATACCTCAATCTCATAATTGCCGATGGCGCCACGCCGACGCAGATAAATGTTGTTATCCAGCGTTAATTGCATTTCACGATGCTGGGCGCTGGCCGAGTCGAATTCAGCCTTCTGCTTGCGGCAATCGAATTCGATCAGAGTTTCGCCCTTGCGAAAGGTTTCACCTTCCCGGAAAGCGATGCGTCTGACGGTTGCAGAGAATTCAATGGCGAGTGTTGCGCGGTCTGCTGGCCTGACAACGCCGCGTGGTTGGAGGTCAACCGGCATCAAACGAGACTGGTCTCCCGCACTCACGGCGGAGGCACACAATCCAACACAGGCAATCGTTAGGAAACGCAGCATTTACTGGTAACTCACGTAATGCAGAAAGCTTTCACAACAATCACAGGTGGTAACATTTTATGCAAAACAAAGCGTTAATTGGATGCAACGGTTATGAAACAATGCACAGCAGGTGATATGCCGAGAAACACGGAAATGAATAATTTATTGCCGCGAATTCAAATGTGAAACGTCTCAGTAATTGAGATGAAGATTATATTACTACGATAGGGAGATGCAGAGCGTCCGGAAGTTCAGCACTTGGCCCTCGTGCCGTGGAAGTCTGCGAAGATTGCCTTAGCTTCGTGTCGGCGTGCCCCACTCCAACCACATCCGCTGGAGGCGCTTTGCGAGAGATTGAACATCCAAGCTGAGATCAATCTGATCTGTCGGGAGATCAAGGCCCATCGCAGAGTAGACATTGGCATAGGCATTTTCGAGCTCGGCATACGAAATATCGCGTCGCACATCGGCAACCAGCGTATTCATCTCTTCTCGCAAGAGAGTCTGCTCACTAATACGCCCGGCAGATGCTTCGGCTCGCATCTTGCCGACTAGATTGCGCTGAACATCGAAATACTCTCGCGACGTTGTCAATTCGCGGCGATAGTGATGGAACCGAACCCGGCTGACGTGGACCTGGGTCATAATCGCCATCGTTAGCGCTAAGGCTCTTTGCTCTAACAATTCATCTTGCGATTTAATGACGTTTCGCTTCGCTGGATATTCGACAACTTTCAACAGGTTCCACGTCGCTTTTGCACCCCAGTTATACCACTGGTTATTCAACAGAAACGAGTTTGAATCGAAGTTGGTTGCAGCAAACATGCGGAAATTCGGCAGCAGTTCGAGGAGCGCGGCTTTGGCTTCCTGCGCATTGATCCGCCTGCGATATGCAACTTCGCGCAGCTCCGGGCGATTGAGCAAGGCTGCCCAGATCATATCTTCGGGTGACGTTGGGATCCGAAGTCCCCTGCGGCTGCGACGAGGCAGGCGAAGCCGGTAAGATGTGCTCGGTTCCATGTTCATCAGCGCTGCGAGCTGGCTCTTTGCCACGCCCAGATCACGCTGAAGACGCTGGATCGTCTGTTTGATCTCGATCAGCTCGCGTTGATACGTCAGTGCGGTAATCGGCGATGTGCGACGCTCGGATGAAATCGAGCGGGCGTTTCTCAAGGCGCGTCTTGTTCGCTGTTCAAGGCGGCGAGAGCGATGCAATAACCGGTCGGCACTAATCGCGCGCCAGAACGCCGTGCGAATGTCTTCGATGATCCGGTTGACGACTTTGCGCTTGCTCTCTTCTGCGATCAGAACCTTGTCAGCCGTCTGTCGTGCGCGAACGTAGGACAAGCCAAAATCCAGAACATCCCAACTGATTTCCAGGTCGCGAGTTCGGAGTTGGCGATCACGGGATGTCGAAGAGCCAAAGTTCGGTGTCTCAGTAACCAGGTTGAAGCTGCTTGAAGCATTGAAATTGCTACGCCGATCATAGCCAAGGTTCCCTACGATCTTGGGCAGCAGCTTGTAATGAGACAGATCCAGCTCGGCCGTTCGCAGTGTTTTCTCATACAACTCGACCCGGTAGTCGAGGTTGTACTTGAGACCACGCGCCATGGCTTCATAGAGATCGATGGCCCCATGAACTGGCTCTTGATTAGCGGTAACCTTGCTCAGCTTGTCATCTGCTAACGTGCTGAGTTCCTGGTCTGTGAGTGGCTTTGGAAGTACAGAACATGCCGAAAGGCCAACGGCCAACAGTGCGAACACCGTAGCCATACGGGCTGGCCGTTCGACTTGGCGAGTAGGGTTTAACGTGTGCTCTGGCCTTTCAGCGTCTGAAAGGTCGCCGCAGGTATGATTTGCGGTCACGTGTTCGGCCCACCTAGAGTTGCAATTGGATCATGTCCCGCGATCGGGACCGCACTCAACGCTAACTCCACCCCACATTGTGGGATCACAATGCCGAAACCGTTTCACACCCTTATTCAAATCAAGAGTTTAGGTACCTAGCCGCCTGATTCGGGTATATAAAAACCGTTAACGCAACGCCAGGTTTCAAACGCCGGTGTGTCGGAAATGTATCTACTTCGAACGTTCACTGATACACGCTACACTGACATGCTTACGCTGACCTGGAGCCTCGACCGGCAAGGCGATTCCGTAAACAAGCCGCTGTGAGCGAACAGTTTCAATGATTGCTCAAAGATAATCGGACAGAGAGTCTGTTTGGGAGCGCGTCAGGGTGCCCGCTTCATCGAGTATCTCAAGGCCGCCGACGTCGGTCTTGCGCCAGGATACGCGCACCCGAAATTGGCCAATGCCCTCGATGTCGAGCAGCGCCGTATCGTCGACGCGCATCTCGTTCAGCTCGCCTGTGACGCCGAACCCGTTCTCCGAAGCGTCTCGGATGACGATGGTTTGCACATCGCGACCTTCGATATGCAACTTAGCCGGCCAGTTCGTGATGGTTCTCGATTGGAGGCGGCGATCCGAGCGCTGCGGCTGACGGATCCGATCCTGTCGACGCGCGTCGACTTCAACATCACTGGGCAAGGCTTGTTCTGACACGGCAAATGATCAAGCTATCTAAGGTTGTAAATTTCGTATCATGCAAGCATTGATAGAGCATTAAGAATTGATTGCCTTTCAAAGATGGTCGGCGGCACCGATCAAAGTTTGAGCGCAGATGACAACGAGCCGGCCTCGTGCACTAGCTAACCGGTCTGAACGCCTGTAGCAGCCAGTCGACAAGCGCTTCCCGGGCGAATTGATTTGCAGATTCAGCCTCTTGGCTGATCAACCAGAGGCCAAGGTTGTTTGGCGTCGTCTCTCTCCAGATTTCGATGAGGCGCCCGAGCTCCACGTCCCTCTCCGCGATGCACGACGGGGCGATCGCAACTCCTTGTCCGTTAGCGGCAGCGTCTAAGGCAAGCGCGGTTTGATTAAACTGGAGAACCTTGGACGGAAGTCTGGCGCCGGCCTCAGGCAACAGGCGTTCCCAATATCGATGACTGTCCTGGATGAGTGGCGAGCCGGCCAGTCGCTTCAGGTTGGACGAACGTCTAGCTGGCAACTTGGCATCCGGGCCACCAAAAGCGCAGAGCTGAAGTCGCGTCAACATCTGCACGTACGCGTTTCTGACAGTAGGACGGCGCCCTTGCCTGACCGCGACATCAATGTCTTGCGAATTGAAATCGGTCACGGCCTCCGTGGCGATGATCCGGACTTCTATATCTGGATGGGATTCCGCAAAGTCCGGCAGCCTGGGAACCAACCATTTTGACGCGAATGATGGCGGCACACTAATCGAAACGGTGTTCGACTTCGGATGTAGTAGACGTATTGCCTCGTCGATGATCGAAAGGCCGCGTGAGATCTCGGAGTGATAAGCGCTTCCCGCTTCGGTCAGCGCCAGGCCGCGGGCCAATCTTCGGAACAACGTTACGCCAAGATCTGCTTCAAGGCCCCTGACGGATTGGGCCACGGCGCCCTGTGTCAAGTTCAGCTCTTCTGCAGCATGGCGGAAATTCAAGTGACGCGCGGCGGCATCAAACATCCTGACAGCATTGAGGCGAGGTGGGCGCACGGGAATCCTAGACAGTAGTTTTTCTACAGTCTTGGGCGATGAGATATAGTTAGTCAATCCGATCGGTCAATTTTAGATTTTGCCAAGTCACAAACACGAGGTGAAGCGGATGGCCGAGAACAAAGTTGCAATCATCACGGCAGGCGGCAGCGGTATGGGGGCGGATTCCGCCCGGGTTCTGGCCGAGCAGGGATTTCAGATTGCGATCCTGTCGTCCTCCGGCAAAGGCGAAGCGTTGGCCAATGAACTCGGCGGTATCGGTGTAACGGGCTCCAATCAATCCAACGCAGATCTGACGGAGTTGGTCGACAAGACAATGGGGAAATGGGGTCGGGTTGATGTCCTCGTGAACAGCGCCGGCCATGGCCCGAGAGCACCGGTTCTGCAGTTGACGGACGAGGATTGGCACACAGGTATGGACGTCTACTTCTTGAACGCTGTGCGTCCAACACGCCTCGTGACCCCAATCATGCAGTCGCAAAAGTCCGGCGCGATCATCAACATTTCGACGTTCGCCGCGTTCGAGCCAGACCCGGTTTTCCCGACGTCAGGTGTGTTCCGGGCCGGCCTCGCCGCGTTCACAAAGCTATTTGCCGACGAGTTTGCCGCCGACAACATTCGGATGAATAACGTCCAACCTGGATTTATCGACAGTCTTCCTGAGAAGGAGGAGTTCAGATCGCGTATTCCGATGGGGCGGTATGGCAGTTCGCGCAGCGAGATTGCATCGGTTGTCGGTTTCTTGGCATCAGACGGCGCCGCCTATATCACCGGTCAAAATCTTCGCGTCGATGGGGGAATGACCCGTGCAGTATGAAGGCGCAATAAGGACGCTTACAAAGGAACAGCTCGTTTTTCTCGTCAAGTGGATGGCCTCCTTCCTTCAGATCCTCGGATATGCAGCCACCTCTTTCGGCCTCACGCCATGGAACCTGTACCTGTTTCTCTTTGGCGTGTTGGGTTGGTTTGCGGTTGGCGCTCTTTGGAGCGATCGCGCACTCATGCTCGTTCATCTCGTCGCCTTCGCTGCCTTGGTCGCGGGTATGGTGGGTGCATAAAGTTTGCAGCCTCGCACTTGGGCGGCACCTGGTGACCTCTCAGGCAGCTCCCGCAGAGTGGACGGCAATGACACCTTCCATTCGCTCGCGTACATCTGGGCTCGCAAGGCACAAAGCAACGGTCTCAAACCCGATAGCGCCTTGGAAAGGCGCGACGTAAATGGGTGGGCTCTGGTTAGGTGGACACAGAATGATCCGCTCTTTGGAGCCGACATGTTCCAAGTCAAGGATCGATGATGACCTGGTCATAATGTAAAGCGGGCGCGGACAGCTGTTCTGCATGCGAAGGTAGCGACCAAGGGCACTCTGGGTCGCGGCAGTCAGGCCGTGCTCAATAAGGTCGATAACCAGGATAGATGGGTTGTCCGCCTCCAGCCGGGAAACCAATGCCATGAGTGCATCATTGACATCCGCACCTTCTCCGGCAAACCAGTTGAGTGCGGTTTCGACACGAACCTCCAAATCCTTGTCGTCATCGCGGAGCGCCCACCCGTCGGGACCGTCGCCATCTGCACGGTCCAAGCCAAGAAAATCGGCATCGGGCAGCACCTCGGCTATTCGCTTTGCAAATCGCGTTTTGCCGCTCGCCAACGGTCCGATGATAAAGTTCAGTTGCGCCGGGCGTTCGATATGAAAGGTTTCGCCACCCCAGGGCCAAGGTAATTCAAAACTTGCGATGCTTGACGGTGTTGGCCTCATGAACTGAGGTAGATCGTCGAGACCACTGAGTTCTCCGCTCGACGCCGTAGCCAGCAGATCGCCAACCGCGTGTACCTTGATTTGCAGCTCATCAATCTTCATCAGCAGATCTTGGCGATGCGATGCAAGTGCCGCTGCAAAGCTACTGAAGTCTCCGTTCAGGACCTGTTCAACCTGGGCCAGGCTCAGGCCCAAGTTACGCAGCGCAACGATCTGCGACGCTGTCTCCATGTCGGCTGGGCTGTAACAGCGCCAACCGGCTTCGGTCCGCGTTGGCATAATGAGAGCGCGCTGTTCGTATAAACGCAGCGTCTTGATTGAAACACCCAGCTTGCGGGCCGCTTCGGCTGGGCTCAAGTAACGATCGCGAAACGTCATGACATTACCTCGGGTTTGATAGAACCCATTCCTTATCGAGGCGTACCCCGGGGATGGCGCAAGTGCGCACGGCTAGATCAGATCAATTATCCCCAATTGTGATCGTGGCGCGTGCGATGCGCTGGGGCGAAGCTCGCGCGTTGAAGCTAGGGAAAGCATAGGTATTTGTGAGTGGTTGCCTACGATGACACGAAAGACCGGCCGCCGGCAGACGGAGAGCCGGGGTAGTTGAATGATTGCGTCGACGAGCAAGGGCAATGACTGCGGGATAGAGGGCCATCGAGTTGGTGCAGCTGATGACTCGCTTTCATATACTTCCAATGATCTGCCCGAGGATCTGGGCAGGGCCTTATCTGCGCAGGGCCTCGTCGGCACGGTGCCTCATTGGCGTTCTGCGAATGCGACGGGCCGGCATGATGGGCTGGCACTCGTAGATCTTTGATCCGTTTGCGGTTTCTCTACGTGTTTCAAAAAAGCCGTGGACTTCCTGTGTGGTAATGTTCTTGCGCTATCGGCGTGTAACTAAAATACATCACCTTGCGAAATCAACTCACGTTGAGCAGAAATTGAAGCCCTGCCTCTTGGAATCTCCAGACTGG
>JBCDBQ010000274.1:0-9018 GCA_039183375.1 Pseudomonadota bacterium | reverse complement strand
CTGATCAATGATACCCTGGGTCATCCCGTCGGTGACCTGCTTTTGAAAGACGTTGCCCAGAGACTGACACAGGTGGTTCGTGATGGTGATGTCGTGGCACGCCTTGGTGGTGATGAGTTCGTTGTTCTGCAGGTGCTGCATTGCGACGAGCATGAAGCGGAAGTCCTAGCGCAACGACTGATCGATGCGTTGGTGGCGCCGTTCACCATTGCCGGACATGACTGTGGGATTGGGACAAGTGTCGGCATTGCCTTGTCTCCGAGAGACGGTGCCGATTTTGACCAACTGATGAAGAGTGCGGATCTGGCGCTCTACCGTTCGAAGGAAGACGGGCGCGGGACTTATCACTTTTTCGAACCTGAACTTGATGAGCGCATGCGCGCCAGGCGTCGCCTGGAAATTGAGCTGCGCCAGGCGCTCAATGCCGAACAGTTCGAGGTCCATTATCAGCCGCTCTATAATCTTGCCGCGAACAAGATTTGCGCCTTTGAAGCCCTTATCCGGTGGAACAAGCCTGAGCAGGGCCTGGTACCGCCAACAGAGTTTATACCACTTGCAGAAGAGACGGGCCTTATCGTCAAAATCGGTGAGTGGGTCCTCCACACAGCATGTCGGCAAGCGGTCAAGTGGCCGTCCAACATCGGCATTGCGGTGAACGTATCTGCTTCGCAACTCAAGCAAGGTGGCTTCCTTGAAACCGTCAAGGAAGCGCTCGACCAAAGCGGTCTTGAGCCGGGGCGCCTGGAGCTGGAAATTACTGAGACGGTTCTGCTTGATAGCGGTAGCTACGCATCAGAGACCTTGCCGAAGCTGCGTGATCTTGGCGTCAAGCTGGCATTGGACGACTTCGGAACCGGCTATTCGTCTCTCTCAACCCTGCGGGAGCATCCCTTCGACAAGGTCAAGATCGATCGCAGCTTTGTCAAAGACATTCAGTCGAGCGGCGATGAAGCGGCAACGATCGTGCGCACGATCATTAGTCTGAGTCAGAGCATGGGTCTCATGACAACGGCTGAAGGGGTGGAAGATCCTGAACAACTGGCGCTGGTCAGTGAAATGGGATGCACCGAGGCCCAGGGCTATCATATCTCCAAGCCACGCCCGGTGTCGGAGCTGAATGAGCTGGTTCAGGCTTCGCGCAAAAAGGGCGGGCTGGCCGCCTGATGTTGGCTGGCGTACTGCACCATTTTTGAGGTCATCAAAACTCCCACTGCACTGGCGGTGCGCCGGCGATGGGCGCGCGGAAGGTGGCGATGCCGTCACCGAACAGTGAGCCCATATAAATGGTTTTGAGGTCGTCTCCGCCAAAGGCAATGCTGGCGATGTTTTTCAACGGACGCTCTTTGCCGGCATCAATGTGCTCGCGGCGGAAGGTATCGTTGTCGAAGGCCTCTGCGACGACCTGCATTCTCTCTGGATCGCTATCTTCGAGAACAATGGTCTGCTGTCCGTCGCGGTCAACGTGAATGACTCGATTGCTGGCAACGCTCACGCACCAGACTCCACCTTCGGAATCGAATGTAAAGCCATCTGGAAAGGTTGCGGGCGGATAGGCGGCAACGACCTCGCGGGGGCCGAGTTCGGCATTGTTACCGATGGGGAACCGGATGGTCTGGCGGGCGACAGTTTCATTGACATACAGCCATTGACCGGACGGATCGACAATGGCTTCGTTGGTGTAGCCAATCCCATCGGCAACGATGCGGGCGCCGCTGTCATCGAGGACCGCGATGAACCCATCGGCCCAGCCCTTTCTCATAGCGCCCTCACGCGGTTCCAGACGTGTCGAATACGTGATCCAGATACGGCCATCGCGGTCGAGACCGACAAAGTTCACCGGTGGCATTGGCTCGCCGTCGATCTTGTCGAGGAGCAGTGTCGCCTCACCGCTTTGGTTCATTCGCCAGACACCGCCGTCGGAGCTGAGGTTGGCCATAAGGAATTCGCGTTCGGGTGTGAGTGCGATCCCATTAGGCAGAAATCCTTCGGGCACGCCTTTGGCCTTGATGAAGTCTTGGCTACCATCCGCGCGCAAAGTCGAAATGCCGCCGCGGCTATCGGATACGAAAAGGTCGCCCTGTCTGGTTGTCAGAACACATTCCGGGCGATGGAGACCCTGGCCGATGAACGATACTTCGTCCGGTGCAATCTGAAACATGTGGTCTCATCCGTTCCGTTGTCTGCCTATCTGTGTCGAGCGATTGTGTACGCTAACAGCACGTGGCCAAGCATGCTATAGAGCAAGCGATCTGAGATTTGGGCCGCGGAGATTGCCGTGAAATTCCTGAAACGGGGCATCGGGTATACGTTCAGGTCGGGTGCACTCTTGATTGCCGTTAGCACAACCGTCGCTTGTCTAGCGATACCGAGCGATCTATCTGCCAGCGAAGACCTGCCGATTTGCTGGTCGCCGACGCAGCTCAAGCACGTGCGCAAAGAGTCAACCATTCTGAAGAATATTGCTGCGGCCTATCGTGCCCCGCTTGACGGCACGCCAACTGCCGTTCGGAAACCACGTAACTTTGTCCGTGGTGCCATACGCCGGGTTCGTTTGCCGCCGAACGTTAAGAAGATTGCGCTGACATTTGATCTTTGCGAGCAACCCTATGAAATTTCCGGCTACCAGGGTGACATCGTCGACTATCTCCGCAGTGAGGGAATTGCGGCAACTTTCTTTGCCAGCGGCAAGTGGTTTCTGACCCACTCAGAGCGTGCTCAGCAGATCATGGCGGATCCATTGTTCGAGTTTGGTAATCACGCCTGGGAGCATCGCAATTTTCGCCTTTTGAGCAACCGTCGCGCGCAAGCTGAAATCAATGGAGCGCAGCTTGCTTACGAGCAAACGTATCGCAGGTTGCGCCAGAGAAACTGTCGTGCTCCGTCCCGTGCCGGTGCCGCTCATACGCACGCGGCCAAGCAGATGACGTTGTTTCGATTTCCGTATGGCGCTTGCAAGAAAGAAGCCTTGGACTGGGTGAATAACGCAGGCTTGTTGGCGATCCAGTGGGATGTGTCCTCAGGCGATCCGTGGAAAGGGCAAACTGTGGTCGGAATGGTCAATGGCGTCGTGTCTCGCGCTAAGAGCGGGTCGATCGTCATTTTTCATGCCAATGGGCGCGGCTGGAAAACCGGAGAAGCACTGCCCCACATCATTCGCAGATTACGTGCCCGAGGGTTCAGCTTTGCGACGGTTTCAGACTTGCTCAACACCAAAGGCGCCGTGCCGGTGACAAGCAAGAGTTGCTACGATGCACGACCCGGCGACGCTGATCGCTATGACAACCTGGCGCGCAAATTAGAACAACGTTACCAGGCGTTCTATGCGCAGTTTGCTAAGCCTCGAACCAAAGGAGCCACGCGGTGATGGGCACAGATTGCCGATTGGTTCCGATGCGTTCTGAATGGATTGATCAGTTGGCCGGTGATCTCTCAGGGATTGATCCTTGGTTGCGCCTGGGTTTCGGCAAGCAAAAGTTTGCTCTGCTTCTTTCTAGTCGCGAAACTGACGTTACGTGTCAGGCAATTGTGGAAGGTGACGGACAGTTGCGCGGGGTCGTTATCCTGAGACACCGCTGGTTATTTGGTCCTTACTTAAGAATATTTGCCATTCTTCCGGACGGTCAGCGGCGTGGCATTGGTGCAGCAGGTTTGAAACTGCTTTGCGATCAGATTGTCGCTGACCAGCAAGAAAACTTATGGGCGTGTGTCTCTGCTTTCAATGAAAAAGCCATTGCCTTTTATGAAAGCAATGGCTTTGAAATTATCGGCCGTTTGGAGGAGCTGGTCATTCGGAATGAAGACGAACTTCTCATTCGTAAAAGACTTATTAGAAAATAAAGCCTAGCTCCTCGTTTGGACCTAGGCTTTCAGTTGTTTCCAATCTCAATCGGAAACGATAAACGCTTTGGTCTAGCGGCGAACCTCGATTGAGGTCGACCAGAACCCGTGACGCTCGACGAGCTGGTAAAACTTCTTGGCGTTACCAATGGTCAGACGGATGCAGCCATGGGATGCCGGGCGGCCGAGCTTGCTCGTCTGATAGGTGCCGTGAATGGCTGTGCCGTCCTGGCCGATCATTGTCAGGTATGGCAGGCTCATGCGCCACTTGTTTGAGTAGAACTTCCTGCGCTGGGCAAACGGCGTATAGAAGCCCGTCTTCGTGCGCCATCCGCGTTTCCCGGTTGATACTGTCCAGGAGTACTTCTTCTTGCCGTCAACAAACACATGCATGCGCTGCTGGGACAGATCGACGGTCGCCTTCAAAGTCGCCGCTGATGCACTCGTTACTGCCAGTCCAGTGAGACAGGCAACGAGACACAAAATCATCCTCGAACCAAAACGGACCATGTCAGGCTCCTTCGTTTATGCTCAAATATTGGCGTGCTTTATAATCGCGCGATGGACTGCGAAAAACTAAGATCTAATTCTATGGTGAAGTCCTAATAAGTGCTGAACAAATTCCCGTGTGGAACGAATAGCGAATGCCGAGTGTGTTTTAGCTGCAACGTCTTGACAGCTTCGCGACTCAGTTTTGCAAGGACTTGCCCTGTTCATGAGCATAATCTCAGGGGCAAATATGTTGCGGAATCGCACCATTAGTGGCCCAAACCTTCTATTTTCTGCATGCCGAGCTTGCCTAATTCGGGCCGGGTCAGGTCAAGTATTTTTGCTATCCATCTTTGTCATAGGAGATTAGACAATGGGTAAAAGGGGCACTCTTTTCGTTGTTGCACTGCTGTGCACAGCTGCAGCTGTAACGGCTTGCCGTCGTGAAATGCCACATCCAAATGGCCTCGGCGCTTCTGACGTTCCTGCACCAGCAGTCGTTAAGAAGTAAATTTGGTTATTCCAGGCTTTGGGACCGAAGGGTTGCGCATCGCGTCAGCCATTGAAGTTATCTGATGCTCTGGTTTTATGAGCTTGCTCTTCGCCTAATTCGGTGCCATCGCCCATTTTACGGCATCGAGACAGTGATTTGCTAGCCATAGTCTCTCTTCTTCCAGGCTCTGAACAGGCTCGCCTGTTCAGAGCTTTTATTATTCAGGACACCGCTCTCATTCGGAAGATTTGGCAGAAGATCAGGAAGATGTGATGGACCCTTCAGTCGTCGTCGCGCTCGTCCTGGTCGTGGCTGCCGGTATCGCACTTGAGATCGGTTTCTCGAGTGCCATTGCCGAAATTTTGGCTGGCATCGCGTTGGCCTACTTCTATGTAGATATCGCATCACTCAGCTGGGTCGAGTTTCTCGGCAATCTGGGTCTGCTTGGCCTGATGTTCCTGGCCGGCTTTGAAGTGGATGTTCATCGCCTTCGGAAAACGTGGCGGACCAGTGTCGGCATTGGCACGGCGTCCCTCGCATTGCCGTTGTTGGGTGTGTTCATCGTTTGCGCCTTTCTATTCAATTTGTCGTGGACGGCTGCGGGACTGATGGCGATCGGCCTGTCGACGACATCGCTGGCTCTCGTCTATCACGCGTTGAAGGAGCGTGGTGATCTGGCGGGCGACTTCGGGCAGATCATGCTCAGTGCTGCAACAGTGGTTGATGTCCTCAGCATGATTGCGCTTGCGTTGCTTCTCGGGAACACCGGATGGGGCACGGCGATCTTTCTAATCGTTCTGATCCCAATGATCTTTGGGTTGCCACGGGTGGGAACCTGGATCTTCCGGCGCTATGGCGGATCGATTGTTGAGTTCGAACTGCGGTTTTTGATGGTCGTGTTAATCTCAATGGGCTTTATGGCAGAGCATGTCGGAGGTATTCACCCGGCCATTATCGCTTTTGCCATCGGTCTCATTCTTTCGGAAGTCGTTGAAGAGCACGGTGAGGTCGAAGAGAAACTTCGCGCCATTGTTTTCAGCCTGCTCGCACCCATTTTCTTCCTGCATGCCGGGATGCAGATTGATCTGACACTCGTAACCTTCGACCTCGCATTACAGTTTGCGATCCTCGCCGTCGCCGCGATTGGCCTGAAGTTTGCCGGGACAGCGCTTTCCACACACTGGCTGCTAGGTCACTCCAGTATTTTTGCCGGCTTGTTGTTCAACTATCGACTGGCATTCGGGATTGTGACCGCGACCGTCGGCCTTGAGGCTGGGATCATTACAAAGGCGCAGTACTCGATCATTCTGCTGGTGATCGTATCGAGCGCATTGTTGCCTGCTTTGTTTCTACACGATACGCCGAACGAACTTGACCGGCCCGATCCAAATGAGCGGCCACCGCATTGATTTGCGAGCATTGACGTACGTGGATCGCGACCACAAATTATTGAGCTAGGTATTTAGCGCCATTCACTCCGGGTTGTGTGGCGCTGACGGTCTGATGTGTGCTGAGAATATAAGCAGGGTGGTAGGCGAGACATGACATCGGGAAATCAAACGAACCCACTTTTGAAGCAATGGGACACTCCATTTGGACTGCCACCATTTTCGAGCATCGCGACTGATGATTATACCGTGGCTTTTGATGAAGCACTGGCGGCTCACCGTGCGGAAATCGATGCGATTGCCGGTGCGCAGGATGACCCGACTTTCGAAAACACAATCCTTGCGCTGGAGCGGGCCGGCGAAGTGCTGACGCGGGTTGGCACAACGTTCTGGGTTTTGTCGGGTGCAAACACCAATCCTGATATGCAGGTTCTGGAGCGGGAATTTGCGCCCAAGGTCACCGCCCACATGAACGCTGTCACATCCAACAAGGCGCTGTTTACACGTATCGATGCGGTGAACGGAGCAGCGGACACCTTGAATCTGGATGCAGAGCAGCGCCAGTTACTCAAGCGTACGCATCGCTCGTTTGTTCGCGCCGGCGCGCAGCTCGACGAAGACAACAAGCAAAAGCTCAACGAGATTACCGAGCGTCTGTCCGAACTTGGCACGCAGTTCTCGCAGAATGTTCTGGCCGATGAGAACGATTATCAACTGGCGTTGAATACGCCGGCGGATCTTGAAGGCCTGCCGCCATTCCTGGTTGATGCCGCTGCGGCGGCTGCCAAGGAGCGTGGCGCTGACGCGTCTCATGTGATTACGCTGTCTCGTTCGCTGATCGAGCCGTTTCTCACATTTTCTCCGCACCGCCATCTGCGCGAGCAGGCCTACAAGGCATGGGCGGCGCGCGGACAGAAGGGTGGCGACACCGATAACCGCGAGATCATTTCCGAGACCCTGCGTCTACGCCAGGAGCGCGCGCGCGTGCTTGGCTTTACGGATTTTGCTGCATTCAAGCTCGACAATACGATGGCGAAGACACCAGCCGCGGTTGATGATTTGTTGTCGACAGTTTGGAAGCCGGCGGTTGCGGCAGCCAATGCCGAGTGCGCCCGGCTGACGGAGGCCGCCAGCAGTGAAGGCCAGAACATCGACATCGAGCCCTGGGATTGGCGTTACTATGCTGAGAAGGTTCGCCAGACCGACTACGCCCTCGATGAGACCGAGATTAAAGCGTATTTACCGCTGGATCAGGTGATTACGGCTGCCTTTGATACGGCCACCCGCTTGTTCGGTATTTCGTTTGAAGAACAGCAGGGTCTCGATCTCTATCACCCTGATGTGCGGGCGTGGCGCGTCAGCAATTCTGATGGCCAGGACATCGCGCTCTTCGTTGGAGATTATTTCGCGCGCTCTTCAAAGCGATCGGGCGCCTGGATGACGGCGTTTCGCGGTCAGCGAAGATATCCGGATACGCGACAGCCGATCATTCTCAACGTCATGAATTTTGCCAAGGCCGAAGCCGGTCGGCCAACATTGTTGTCTTTTGACGATGCACGCACGTTGTTCCACGAGTTTGGCCATGGGCTGCACGGATTGTTGTCCGATGTGACGTATGGTTCGCTGTCGGGCACCAGTGTCGAGCGTGACTTTGTCGAGCTGCCATCGCAGCTTTACGAACATTGGCTGGAGGCTGATGAGGTGCTCTCGAAATTCGCACGCCACCACGAGACCGGCGAGGCGATGCCGCAGGAACTGATTGCCAAGATCAAGGCGGCGCAGAATTTCAATCAGGGCTTTGCCACCGTTGAGTATCTCGCCAGCGCTCTGGTTGATATGGCGTTTCACTCTCCGAAGTACGATAGCAACGCCGACCCGATCGCATTCCAGGACAAGGTTCTGTCGGATCTTGGTCTGCCGCGGGCAATCAAGATGCGCCACCAGTCGCCGCACTTCCAGCACGTCTTCTCAGGCGATGGCTACTCCGCCGGCTATTACAGCTACATGTGGTCGGAGGTGTTGGATGCCGACGCGTTCACTGCTTTTGAAGAGACCGGGGACGTGTTTGATCCGGGCACCGCAGAGAAGCTCAAGACCTTCATCTACTCTGCCGGCGGTCAGCGTGATGGCGATGAAGCCTATCTTGCCTTCCGCGGTAAGATGCCAACGCCGGAAGGTCTCTTGCGTCAGCGCGGGCTGATCGAAGGCGCTGCGGCGGAGTAATTGCCTAAGCCGCTGTTGATCCAGTACGAGGCACCGCCCCTCATGTGATGGGCGGTGTCAATTGACAGGGCCGCAGGCCATTCGGTCCGATGCATCGTCTTCGCTCGCATGGATGATCAACGCTCGGTTGGCAACATCCCAGAGTGACAGTCTTGGCGCGATCGTAGGCGTCGTCGCGATCCCTTTTGAATCAACAACGAGATCGGGAAGATCGCCAAGATGGGTTCCAAACCTGACGCCGGCGAAACGCCCAGTGCCGGTTAACAGGATGTGGCTACCAGCGCCCAAGCCTTTGACCAATTTCCCATCTTTCTTTGCTGGTCCGCACTTCGGAAACTGGTGGACATGGAAAGCATATCGACCGGCTTTCAAGCCCTTGATGTTTGGCTTGATAAGTAAGCCTGCCTCCTGGCGGCTGCCGGCAGCAATCTCCGTGTTCGACAGGGTAACGGTTCCAATGACTTTGCCAGGGCCAACGACATCCGTGAACCTCATCGGCACAACAATTTCGATTGGGTTCTTCGGCCACTTGAGAAACTGCTGAAACAGCTTCTCGCGACGTTCAGCGGTTAGCTCTTCTACTGAGTT
>JBCDBQ010000273.1:0-9049 GCA_039183375.1 Pseudomonadota bacterium | reverse complement strand
GCGAGCAGCAGCAGCGGGAACTCGTAAATCGTGTTAAAGATCTGCGGTGTGATGATTGCGGCGAATACTCCACCAAGCACACCACCGAGCGACATCCACATGTAGAACTCAGTGAGGTTCTCACTCTCCGGCCGGCGCTCGTAGAGCACTGTGTGAGCGACCATTGTTGTCACGAAGAATGCAGAGAAGCCGAGCAGCGTCGAGATCCAGCCCGGCAACACGCCAGGTGCTGCAATTTCGAGCAGCAGGAAAGCGACCAGCAATGGCTGACTGAGCATCAGCCAGTGTCTTGGAATGACTGGAGTATCGCGGAAGATCAGGACGAAGGTCGCCAGGAACGTGGCGAGCGGAATGACCCAGATGAAGGGTGCTGAGGCGATGTCGGTTGCGAGATAGCTCGTATATGCGACTAGGAGACCGGACGGCACGAAGGCCAAGCCGATCCATGCCGCACGTGCCCTCCAGGTCGGTGAAGATGTAGCATTGCCGGATGCGGCGACGGCCGAGTTCGAAGCTGTGCTCTCCCGCTCAAGGAGTGCAGACTTTGCCCATAACAAAAGGCCGCAGAGTGCAACCGATAGTGCAAGAAGGACAAATCCGATGGTCCATGTGAACGCCTGCGATTTAAGGCCGAGTAACGGTTCGATGACAACCGGGTAGCTGAGCAGGGCGAGTAGCGAACCTAGGTTTGAGGCGCCGTAGAGAAAATACGGGTCCTTCGCGTGTGGATGCTTGGTGCGCGCAAACCAGGCCTGTAGAAGCGGAGCGTTAGCAGATACCGCAAAGAAGGGCAGACCAACACCAAGCGTGAGAACGCCGATCAGCCAGAGGTAGGCATCGCCGGCCGGCGGCTCAACACCTTCAGGAAGTCCGAACGGGAGCGCAAGGAACGCAATGGCGAGTAGGCCGACGTGAGCCAGCGGCGCGTACTGCAGTGGCATGTAACGGTTCAAGGCATAAGCGTAGCAGTAACCGGCCAGCAGGATCGCCTGAAAGAAGCACATCGATACTGCCCACACCGACGGTGACCCGCCGAGGGTCGGCAACACGATCTTGGCGAAGACGGGCTGAACGGAAAACAGCAAAATGGCCGAAAGGAATAGTGTTGATGCAAAAAGGGCGAGAGTGATTGTGTTGTCGCCCAGATTTTCGATGCGACGTGCGATTGCGGCTCGCAGTGCAACAGTACTCATATCTTACCCGCCTACTCTAAACTGACGGTTCAACGTACTGAAAGGTCGTTGATAATCGATAAACCATAGAGCCAATGCCGGTGGCTGTAGCCTTCAAATCAGAGAGATTTGCTCAATTTGGCGTTTGTTCACGAGCAGGAATGGTGCTTGGATAGCGATCTGGTTCATACAACCCGGGGGATATGATGTTGCGGGTGCCCGCTCCGGTTCAGATTCTATTAGGATGTCTACTTGCACTGGTTGGATCGACTCAGGCGATGGCGCAAAAGGCTGCGCCGGATAAATGCCTGGCGTTCGCCTCAAACTCACAACAGCCGCTGGTGCAGAAGGCCAATTATCAACTGGCGGCACTTGAGCCTTACCAGGTCGGGCTCAAGTATCTCGGTCACTCGACATTTTTACTGACCACCCCGAAGGGTGTCACTGTCGCGACCGACTATAATGACTACATTCCGATCCAGCCGGCACCGACGGTTGCGACAATGAACCTGGCACACGATACGCACCACAGCCTGTCGCCTGATCCCAAGATCAAGCATGTCCTTAGGGGCTGGAACCCTAATCCAGGCACGCCGCAGATCCACGATCTCAAGATCAAAGATCTACGGGCACGCAACATTCCCACCAATATTCGCACGTTTGGAGATGCGAACGCGTATTCGCGTTATGGCAATTCAATATTCGTATTTGAGGTGAGCGGACTTTGTATCGCGCACCTTGGTCACCTGCATCATACATTGACTGTTCAGCAGCTCGGATCGATCGGCCAGATGGATGTTGTCCTGGTGCCGGTTGATGGCAGCTTTACGCTAGACGTACCCGGCATGGTTGAGGTGTTGAAATCTCTCAAGGCACCCCTTGTTATTCCAATGCATTACTTCTCCGAGTTCACGCTTGGTCGCTTTTTGGAGACAGCTGGCAAGGCCTTCAATGTTAAGCGATTGACGTCGTCGGAACTGACCGTGTCACGTGACGTCCTGCCCGCTAAAACCGAAGTATGGGTTCTGCCGCCGGGGCAGTAAGGCCAATCCCGCATTGGTTGCCTCTGTGTTCAGCGTGTCACTTGCATGGCGCAGATGCAGAGACTTCGGCTGATCTTTACGTGCCATTAACCAATCCTCGCTTGATTGACCCATTATGCTCGTAAAGAGGCGAGCCGGTGGTTTCTGCGATTGGAAGTGCGGCGTTTGATGCAGGTTCAGTTGATTGAGAGTGGCAGTGGTTTGCGGCCTTTAAAGCTGCTGGTTGTGGTCGGTGTTACGATGGCGTTGTCAGCGTGCTCGTCCCGTTCGACACATGAGGCGAACAAGCCTTATCGGAGCGTGTCTGCCGCCAAGCCTATGCCAAAGGGTGGTGGCCGTTACAAGCTTGGCCGGCCTTATGTCATCAACGGCGTGCGCTATGTGCCTCGGGAAGACCCGAACTATGATCGGGAAGGCCTGGCCTCCTGGTATGGCGGGAAACATCACGGCCGCCAAACCGCCAATGGCGAAACCTTTGATGTCAATCGAATTACGGCAGCACATAAGACTTTGCCGTTGCCGTCTCTGGTGCGGATTACCAACTTGCGCAATGGTCGCTATGTCATTGCCCGCGTGAATGACCGAGGTCCTTTCGTTTCAGGCCGCATCATTGATGTTTCAAGACGGGCGGCACAACAGCTGGGTTTTCTGCACAAAGGAACTGTGCGGGTGCGAGTCACGTATATTGGGCCTGCGCCGCTTTAAAGCCAGTGTCAGACGTGCGTGGAGCCAGCATTGGCGATGTCCGGCTAGCGTCCCGTCTTTGAGAAGTGGTGGTAGTCTTTCTTGGTTGTCCAGGCCCCGCCCCAATGCCAACCGATCCTTTGGAATGCTGCAACAACCGGCCCGTCGGCGACGATCATTCCCGGCACTGTGGCAACGCGGCTCGCTGGATCGGCATAGGGCGCACCAGCTGGCGGTAGAATATTGCCGTCAAACACATAAGGGTTTTGGACTGGGTTGACGTCGATCGCGGTACCAAAAGAGTGTTCCGAGAGGCCGGTACCACCGACGATCTCACGAAAATTAAAAGCACTGGAATTGTTGGCCGCCATCGATGCATCGTCATCGCCATCAAAGTGATCAATCAAGCGTATCGATGCGATGGGGTAATCCGCAGCGCGCAATTCAGCAAAGAGTGAGAGTACATCGTCGGCAACCGATGTTGCGACGATCATCTCGCCGGTTTCATCACGACCATCGAAGTTCAGATACGGAATGGAGAGGAGCGCCAATTGATTCCGACCCGGGCACTCAGGGTGTTCATGCCAGGAACGCCCCTGCATTAATTGCCATGTGTCGTCGTCGATTGATGAGGCAGACCCGCGCCTATTGGCAGCGTGTTCGTCGGTAGTCTTCATATCAGCGATCGTCCGTTGGTTGGCCGTTGTTGAGGACCGTAAGCAACAAGCCGATCCCTATCAACCGTTCTCCAAACGTTGTCAAAGATTTCGTGGTAGTGTGCCGTAGATTGAAAGCAGTTATGTGAAAGCCACTATGACACTCAGCAACATGGATCAGCCCTTATTGCGCGATGGTGCGTCGGTTCGCGTGATCGCGCCCTCGCGCTGGATCGAGAAGTCGGTGGCGGATGATGTTCTCAAGCAGTCCGAAACTTCTGGTCTTGATGTCAGCTTCTCGGAGCAGTGCTTCCGGCAACACCATCAGCTCGCGGGTGATGATGGCGAACGGGCGCGAGAATTCGAACAGGTGATGGCCGATCCGAGCGTTGATGCAGTATGGTTTGGACGCGGCGGGTATGGCGCCGGGCGCATGATGGAGCATGTAGACTGGTCGCGGCTGACGGCCCTGTGCGGCGGCCAACCGCGTAAGGTGGTGATCGGCTATAGCGATGCTACGCCTCTCCTCGAGTGCGTCTCACGGCTTGGGTTGGCCTGGTCCGTGCACGGCGCAATGCCGGTAGATGTTATGAGCGAGGCCAATTGCGACGCGCCAAAGAAACTGCTGCAAGATCTGATCGCCACGCCGCGTGGAGAGCTCAATCAGCGCGCGCTGGCGCGCTGCAGCGCAGTGCGACCGGGAGCGGCTAGCGGGCCTTTGCGCGGCGGTAATCTTACTCTTCTGACCAACATGCTCTTTGGTGACCATCGCATGCGCTTTGCGGGTTCGATCCTCGTTATCGAGGATGTCGAAGAATATGATTACGCGATTGATCGTGATCTCTTGTGCCTAAGGCAGGCCGGTGTCTTGGCGGAGCTGGCAGCCATTGTCATCGGTCAGTTTACCAAAACGATCTTAAGCTCGGTGCCATTTGATCAGACGGTTGCGGAGATGGTTCTACACCACACCCGCGAGTTTGATTTCCCGATTTTGCAAGGTCTGCCGTCAGGGCATGGGACTCCCAACGAGCCGTTACTGATCGATGACGTTCTTGGATTTTCAGCAATCGATGGCTCGATGACCTGGTCGCGCCCTCAGAGTGATGTCGGCTAGACTTTTTGAACGGTGTCGCCGACGCTGATTGTGCCCGGCTCAACAACGCGGGCGTAGATGCCACGCAGTTTGTATTTGTCGCCGTCACCCACGTTGACGAACACGCAGGCATCGCGTCCATAACGCTCGATAAAGGCCGCACAACCTTTGTGTGGCGTATCAGTGATTTCCATGAGTGCGCTGCCGACAGTGATGCGCTGACCCGGTGGCAAGTTCTCCGGTGTGAGATCCATGTCGAGAAAGAGATTGTCACCGGCCGGTGGCCAATTGCTGCGGTCTCCCGCGATGAGTTCAATGCAACGTGAATTCATGATGCAAATCTGAACGTCCGGATGAGGCTTGCCGTCTTCGGTCGACTTCCAACAGCCCTTGGCCCAGTGGTCACCGTGTACGCCACCTTCCAGACTGACTTCGCATGATGCCACGTCATTGCGCTGGCCGGATCCCGGTCGAACGACAATCGCTTTGATCTCGCCGCCGTCTTTGGGAGAGGCAAGAATATGTGGCAGGCCCGCTTTCAGATCATCCATAGACTTGTGTTGCGACATCGGTAACTCCTCATCGTGCCGGTGACTATCCGAGCACTTATCAACGCGTTGCGGCTCAGATTTTTTTCTTTTTGTTCAGATCGTAGATCAAAGTCATGTCGCTCTGTGGTCCAAGCTGGTCTGTGCAGCTCTGCCAGATGCTCGCGACTTCGCTGCCCACGCGGACCGGCGTGCCGGCCGCCTTGGCATTCTCTAGATAGAGCTGGATGTCCTTATTCATCAATTCTGCGAAGAACCCGGCGGCAAACTTTTCCGGGAGGACTTGTTGCGGGAACTTATCCCGTGTCGCCGTGTTCATGCCCGTTGAAACGTTGACGACATCAAGAATGGTTTTCATGTCGAGGCCCTGGGATTGGCCGAAGAGAACGGCCTCGCTGGTTGCCGCCATGGCAGTGCCGGATAGAAAGTTGTTGAGCAGTTTCACGGCCTGACCCTGGCCGGGCTCGTCGCCAACATGGAATGGGTTACCGCAGAATGAGCCAACGATTTTGCGGTGCCGATCCAGCTCTGCTTTGGGGCCGCCCCAAATCAGGGTTATGGTGCCGGCGACGGCGCCTGACTTACCACCACTGACCGGTGCATCGATATATGTGATGCCGGACTGTTTCAATGTGGCTGCGGCTGACTTTGCAGCATCTGGGCCGACGGTCGAGAGATCAATGACGACTGTTGAACGGGCATCCGTTATGGCTGCAATCTCTTTGGCTACGGCATTGACGATCGGGCCGTCAGGCAGAGACATGAAGGTTGTATCGCAACTTTGTATAACTTCGGCGAGGCTTGCAGCAGCTTTGGCGCCGGATGGCAGGCGCTCTTCGGTACCAGCTTTGTCAAAGCAGATCAGATCCGCGCCGCCCTTTGCGATGTTCGCTGCCATTGGCCCGCCCATCTGACCCAGACCAATAAACCCGATGACTTTTGGTTGTTCGCTCATGTCGCTTTGATTCCTGAATTTAGATTTGGCGGGGCGGACAATTATCCATCACACCGCAGACAATGGTTGAGGTGATGATCTGTCCTGGTCTTGTCGAACTGTTACGGTTCAGGTCTATAGTGAGGCTACATTGAGGTCCAGCCAAGAGCGGGACTGAAACTTCAAATGGAGGATGGAGCGATGCCGATTGCCGCCGAGCCATATGGTGACAAGAAGTTTGCGACCGTGAACGGCAGGCGCATGGCCTATATTGATGTCGGCGAAGGCCCGGCCATCATCTTCCAGCATGGTAATCCGACGTCGTCTTATCTCTGGCGCAACATCATGCCTCACTGTGAGGGTCTTGGCCGCCTGATCGCGTGCGATCTAATCGGAATGGGCGATAGCGATAAACTCGATAATTCCGGGCCTGATCGCTACACATATGCTGAGCAGAGTGAGTACCTCTTCGCGTTATGGGAGCAGATCGGCGTCGGCAGTGATGTCGTACTTGTTATTCACGATTGGGGTTCTGCGCTTGGCTTTGACTGGGCCGAACAGAACCGTGATCGCGTACAGGGCATCGCCTATATGGAAGGTATTGTGCAGCCGCTGACTTGGTCAGCCTGGCCGGACGATGCACGCAATGTCTTTCAAGGTTTCCGATCAGATGCCGGTGAGACCATGGTTCTTGATAAGAATATTTTTGTGGATCGCGTTTTGCCTAGTGCCGTTATGCGTGACATGACCGATACCGAAATGAGTGAGTATCGCCGGCCATTTGTATCAGCCGGGGAGGATCGCCGCCCGACACTGACGTGGCCGCGGCAAATTCCAATCGATGGTGAGCCGCCTGATGTTGTTGCCACCGTTGAGCGCTACGGCGCTTGGCTGTCGCAAAGTGATGTTGCGAAACTGTTCATTAATGCGGAGCCAGGCTCGATATTGACCGGTGCGCAGCGGGAATTCTGTCGGTCCTGGCCAAACCAGTCAGAGGTCACCGTCAAGGGCACGCACTTCATACAGGAAGACAGTCCTGATGAAATCGGCCTGGCAACTGCGGACTTTGTCAAACGACTGCGTGCCTAGTTGTGAAGTGATGACACAACGTTTCATTTCGGGTTTGCCGTCAATTCCTATCAAATCGCGAGCAATTGCTCGTATTGGTTTAACCCGAATTTTGCGGCTTTCTGCCATCTTGGTACCAACGAGTGGTTCTGGGGTGAGAAGTCGTGAAGAAAGTCTTTTTCTTCGTTCCAGTATGTTTGGTTTTGGCAGGTTGTTTCTTTGAATCGTCGGTGCCGAGCGGCGATCCGCGCCGCGGTGTGATTACCAAGATCCGTGGCTATAAGATCCCGCACGATACTATGGTGGCGACCGGTGGCGAGTATTATTGGGCGCAGGAAGTGCTGTCCGGTTACCGGCGTTCGCGTGATTCCGATGTTCCAAGCCAGATTAGAACGATCTCTCAGTCAACATGTTCGCTGAAATCACCTGGAGCGGGGGCATTCGTCGCTCATGTTCACGTGAGTTATGGCCGTCAAAAAGCGCCGGTTTATGAGTTCAGCCGCCGTCAGGTCGGTGATCGTGCCAAGCGATTGATTAAGAGCTACGTCGCAACGAAGGGGCGGATCAAGAACATCAATGGTTACCGTGGAAGCGACGGGTTGAAGCTCGTCAATGTAGCGGTCGCCAAGTCCGATAAACCTGTTCACCTCGTGTTGACGTCGCAATCCGGCGTGCTTTGGAACATCCAGAAATCAGACGCAACCGAGATTAGCGGAATATCGGTGATTGGTCCCCGTGGTGCGGGCCTTGCCAATGTGCCGGAAGGAACCGAAGTCCAAGGTCTGTTCGGACGCTTCTTAAAGTCTTGCAAAGTGCATCCTGCCCGGCTGCCGCAGGAGCACTGGCGGTTCGTGGAGTACGCGACGGAAAGATCCGACAGATCAACGCAACGGTTGTTAGATCGCAACTATGCTGCCGCGAGTGCCTATTCGCGCTGGCTTCTCAAGACGTTTGGTCTGGCCGATCGTGCAGCCGTGATTGATCCCATGGCGGTCAGCAATGTTTTGATTGGCGAGAGACCTGCCGATTCTGAGCAGCGTATCCAATATCGTCCGATCAAAGATGCGGTCGTGCAGATCTCTTCAAATGATTACGTCTTTGCATCCACCAAGCCTGAATACACAGAGCGCATGACGCAGCTTGTGACCAAGGCAGCCGAACGGGCCATTGGTGGTGATCTTAAACTTTTACTGAGGGGGTCCTGACCATGTCAGATCTGTTGAAGATAATCGGGGCTGCGGTCGGCATGCTGGCCTCTGGCTTTTTCCTTTACACCAACTTCATCGTCTACCAGCACGCCTCGAACATCGTCGGTATTATGAAGCCCGGCGACCCTCTAGGTGGTTCATTGACGGTCGTTGACAACCGCCATGAGAAATCCGGACGATTGAAGAGTGGTTATCTGGCAATGGCCGACTTTGACAGCATTGATGCTGGTCGCTACGTCCGATTCTCAGCCTATGTCAGCCTCAGGTCTTTGCTCCGTCCAGGTGAAGCGCCACCGGATCGCGACTACCGGGAAGTATTCGCGCAAGCACGGGCCGTTGAATATGCGAACCAGGAATGCGAGCTGATCCAACAGTACTTTGCAAGCAGCTGTGCGGTGCGCCGCGCCAAAGCCCGCATTGAGAAGAACGGCAAAACGGTACGGATCAGCGCTAGCCTCCGCTTTGTCCAGGCTGGTGGTTTCGGGGAACTCGACGATAAGTCAGCGACTTGGTCGTTCCGGGATATTGGAACCCGCATCAAGGTCCCCGAGACAGCAACCGCACGGGCCATCCGCGGTCGTGGCAAGGTCTATCGCAAAGTCATGCGGGAGTGTGCCGCGATCCGGAAACGTGAAGGCAATTG
>JBCDBQ010000272.1:0-9069 GCA_039183375.1 Pseudomonadota bacterium | reverse complement strand
TGATGCGCCGTGCCCAGTTCATCAGAAGCGACTTCCTAATGTACGTTGCCAGCTCAATACGTGGGGTGAGGCGCCGGCAATTCCACCGTGATATCTGTTAGCAACTTCCAACTAGGTAAAGAATTTGATGAACTTTAATTTCTGCATTGCTGTCATCCAAAGGAAGTTACCGTGAACCGCAAATGAAGCGGTGATGTACTCCGCAGTCAGTCAAACTTGCACTCTGCTAGCTAGATGACTCTCTGGCTGACTAATTTATCCGATGGCCAGGGTAGCATTGCAGCAAGTCTCCGGTCTCAACAGGTCACGACATGTGCCAGTTAGGTCTGCTCTTGAAGCACATTCTGCCGTGATGTGGTTACATCGGATTCTTCTCAAGTTGCCCCTGAACGGCGCTCCAAGTTCAATTGCGAACAGACCTAAGAAGTCAATCGCAATGACAAATGAAATCGACGTCCGTCATCCTAAGAATTGATTTTATAGTTATTCGCCGAGGATCCTTTTGATGAGCAGCTGGTCAACTGCGAATGCCACAAACATGGCGAAGACTGCCGCAGGCCAAGTAGGCTCAAGTTGCAACCCCATGCAGTGCCGTCCGCGCCAAGTTCGATTTCATAGCAGTTGCTAACGATGGCTGCGATTCGCAGCTGCACCGATGCGAATGGACAAGATTGCTATAGCGATGATCTGAAGCGCAATGCAAACGGCGATCGGCAATGTGTAATTGCCTGTCATGTCATGAAGCCACCCGACGATTGATGGTCCGAATGCATTACCTGTCTGGATCACCGCGAGGGTAAGTCCAGACAGCATGCCGAACGAGGCGGCGGGGCATTCTCTTTGGATTAGAAGGGTTGGCAATGTGATCATGACGCCAACGGCAAAACCAAACACCGCAGACCCAACAAATGCCGCTATCGGCGTTGCAAAGTACAACATTGCAAAAAGCGAGCAAGCTTGAGCCACCAATAGAGTTGCTCCTAAGAGCCGTTGGTCGAGACGATCAATAAAAAATCCCACAACAACCCGGCTGAGAGCTGCCATCGATGCTGTTAGAAATACTGCCACCCCCGCGCCTTCGCCCCCCAACATTGGAAACAGAAAAGAGACTTGATGGACGACAAAGCCAAACTGCACCATGATGGCCAGCATCAATGGTGCCGCGATGGTCCAATAGTGTGCACTACCGAGTGCCTGTCGACGGGTCATAGAATTCACCGTCTCTGTACCGCGGTTACCAGCGTTTATGACCCCCACTTCCGTCGCAGTTGGGTTGCGGATGCAGAATAAAATCGCAACCAATAGCAATGGAATGGTGATGGTCGAAATTGTTTGTAGAGCAGCAGAGAATGTCAATTGACCGCTCAACCAAACGAGCGTCGGTACGATCACAAATCCCCCGACAGCGCCCCCGGCGAGCGCAAGCGACATTGCTAGTCCACGCTTGTGGACGAACCAAGGAGCTATGATGTTTGCCACAGCTGCATTGGTCAACATTGCGAAAGCAGGTGCCATAGCAAGATACGCAAAGAAAACGTCCAAGACAGTTCGGGTGTTCGAGATGAGGTAGAGGGAAATCCCCATCGTAACAGCGCCAACTGTCGCGAATAGCCGAGGTCCCCACTTCGCGATCAAATCGCTGATGAACACCATTATAGCTGCTGACGCGAGATAATAGACTGTAACCGCCGTTGATACAGTTGCGATTGCAAGCCCAGGTCCCTCTCCACCGTTGTCTATGGTCAACGCTGCTAAGTAGACACTATGCCCATAGAATCCGAACCCAAAGCCCACGGAGGTCATTGCAAAGCAAGCGAAGACGACGATCCAGCCTCGATAGAAAACTGAATTCTCCTGCATGGTTGGTGCCCTTACCTGGTAGTCTTTGAGCGGGCTATCCTAAATGCAATCTACTCAGTAATGCTTCGTCTGAGGTCGAACCATGAAAGTCACCCAAGCATCGATCATTGGTTGGTTCTATAAGGCAGTCCAGGACTCACTCCACATACTTTATCGTAGAAGTGAGATGTCCATCCTTGTCGCTCCTGTAGTCCGCGTCCAAGATGTCAGCGCGACATTCCTGAGGCTAACGCGGTCGCTAGTAACAATTCCGCAATTACATTTGCCTGAAACACTCACCTATACTCCTGCAAATAGCTGCGTAATTCAGCAGTTTTATCGTCGAAGAACGCTTGAGCCCGCTAAGCCGGCTTGCTTAGTTCCCGATGTCCAGTGTCTGCCCGGATGCAGTGCGACTCACAAGAAAGGCGCAACTGGCTTCGCTTTGTCCCCACTTGGCGCTGCCGGTTGCGCCGCACCTCACTTTTCCAAAAATCAAACACCAATCGGTTTGGCGTCGCCTTTGCTTTACACTACCACCAAGCCTTCCGAAGTCAGCACATCACCAAATGGCTTGCCATCAACTTGAAAGATCCTGTCTCTACCGGAGGCCTGGCGCTAGGTAACGACAGCTTTGAGAGGGAAGATCTGACCAGCGAAATTGCGACAGTTAAGGCTCACTAATGACCTGTTGCTGCCCTGACAAGCTTTCTGACTTTGCATCGCACGATCGGCTCGCGCTCTCCAAAGCGGACGCGAGCAAGTGCATCATTGCCTCGGTCTGTGACCAACGCTTTGATCAAGATAGGTGAATTTTGGCGTTGATACGAGAGAGGTTCGCAGATCGATCTCAGCTCGGGAGAATTACATCCGAAAGCAGACGCAATAGGCACACGGAGCGTGATCGTTGAGTGTACAACGGACGGTCACGCATGAACATCTGCCGGACGGCAGCTCCGAGCTCAAAGCTGACATTCCTCGACATAAACTGCGCGTGCACCTACGTCTACAACAAGCAGCCGAATTGAGTACTGGCAGCATCTTTGAACTCATTGAGTCAGCAAAGATCAATTAGCCGACGATCTTGCTACTGGCTAGATTGAGCCGAGTAAATTCAGGGCGCGGGCAGAGAAATCTGCAAAGGCGGAAGAAGATTCTATCGGCCAAGATGTCGTCGGGCTGACATCGGTCTGAAATCTTCTTACAAGAAAGCGAGACGGGCGTCGAAGAGCCGCTCAGGCTGTCATGGCGGCAATCTGTAGTCTGGGCGCAATAATGGCAGCGATAAGACCTGCCGTCGCCAAATCCGCTTCGCAGTAGTGGGGAGTCGCGTCCAGCAAATTCATGGTACCAATCGTTTTGCCGGCAATGCGCACGGGCATGTTGAGAATGGCTGATAGACCTAGTCCCTCTATGACCATGTGATCATGGAAGTGGCGGCGGATATCATCGATTGAACGGCCAATGTATGGTTCGCCACTTTCAAGCACGCGACGGCCCCACTCTGTGTCGTGCTTTTGTTTCCTGCCACCGACCGGGTATTCGTGCGGCCGACTTGAATAGACTCGTTCGACCTCCATTACGTCGGCATGAAATACCATAATCGTGAAGAGCTGCTGGCCCAGAAGCGCGGCAGCCGCCGCCGCGGCAGCGTCGAAAACCGTGACCGCATCCATCGAACTGGCCTGTTGGACTGCCAAGTCTTCAAGAATGTCAAGCGCGGTGGTCTCATCGACAATCATTGGCCTACCCGTTTCCAGATCACTGACGACTGAATAGCCCGGTCCCTCGTGCAACTCGGCCTGCTTGGCGTTTGCAAAATCGCGATCATCTGATCAACTCCGTTTCGCGCTGCGGCTCGCCAACACAATAATCAATATGGCAAGCAGCAGAAAGCCGACGGCGATCGGTGACTTGAGCAGGAAGAATGGATCGCCACCGGACGCAGAGTAGCCACCACGGATGAGCTCTTCGAGACGTTTTGATAAAAGAAACCCGATCACGAACGGCAGGATCGATATCTCAAGCTTGCGCAGGATATACCCCAGTACTCCGAAGATCATGACAACACAGATGGCAACAAGGCCACCGTCTTGCGCATAAACGGCGGTCAACGTTATGAGGAAAACCAGCGGTAGCATCAGCGTGGTGGGCACCCGAGACAGGATGCCGAGTGAGCGCAGAAATACGCCGCCAATCGTCCAGTTGAAAAGGTTGGCGATCACCATCAATGTAAAGATCGCAAAGGCGATCACCAGATCCTTGTTGATGATTGTGCCGTAGTCCTCGATGACTTTGATTTCGGTGAAGCGGAAGACAGACGGTCCGAGCGTGAACTCACCAACGGATTCGACGGCCAGGATGATAAACACAGCGGCGAAGTTGCCTGGTATGCCAAGGCTCATCACCGGAATTAGATTGGCACCCGAAACAGCGGAGTTGGCCGCCTCTGTCGCCGCAACGCCTTGCGGGACACCTGTGCCAAATTTGTCTGGCTCGCGCGACAAGCGCCGCGCGGCATCATATCCCAAAGTTGCCGCTAGCGTTGTGCCAATTCCCGGTAGCGCCCCGATGGCCGTTCCAATCGCAGCCGATCTGAAGATCGTCGGCAACAGTCGCTTCCTCTCAACCCAACTTAGGTTGTTGTCCGTTTTGGCACGCGCATCATCCAGCCTTTGACTTTGCATTCGGTCGCGCGCAGCTTGTTCAATTCCAATCAGCACTTCTGACAGCACCAGCACACCCAGCACCGCCGACGTCAAAGGTAGGCCGTTGCCAAGTGCGGAAATACCGAACGTCATGCGTGGCCCATCGCCCGAAAGGGTGCTGCCTACAAGTGCCAGCAACATACCGACAAGCCCGATGATCATCCCCTTCATGGGAGACTTGCCAGCGACCGCGGCCATGAACGCGAGGGAGAGTATGATCAGCGCCGCCTTTTCCGGTAGGTCGAGCACGTTTTCGATCAGCACGGCGAGCACTGGTGCGGTTAGAAACAGCGCCATATCACTTAGAGTGTCACCACTGACTGAGCTGAAATGGGCGATCTTGAGGGCCTTGATGCCTTGCCCTTTCTTGGCCATGGGGTGGCCATCAAGCGTCGTCAGGAAGGCATCAGGTGTACCAGGCGTATTAAAGAGAATGGCCGGGACGGCACCTCCGATTGTTGCGCCTTTCATGATACCAATGAGAAAGCCCAGGATCGGCAGAAGTGCGGCGTCCGAGACACCGAAGTATGAGATCAAGACAGGTAGTGACAGGGCCATCGCGAACGGACCGTTCAGTCCGGGTGTCGCGCCAACGGCGATACCTGTGAGCAAACCGGCGAGCACCATAGCAACGGGAACCCAGTCGAAGGCTCCGTCGGCGGTGAGAAAGACATCCTGGATGCCGCGCAGGACATATTCGAGAACGAGTTCCATACGGCTCCCTGCTATTTCGGCGGTCTTACAAAGTCGGTGGACCGCATGTCCCATCTCCTGGCACCGTGCCGACCCAAAACAACGTTGATGCGGTTCTAGTACTCGATGTTCGGAGGAAGCTGCACGTTGCTGAGCAGCAGATCGAAGATCACGATCGAAACTGCGATGACGGTGAGGACGACGATGACCGATCGTACCCGCAAGCGCCCTTCCGCCCAGATAATGATGGGCAATGTCAGGAGGCAACCGCCGACAATGTAGCCTACGTACTTGTACGGCACGGTGTCGACGAGTTCGCGATAACTTAGGCTGCTGCCTTGCACGGCATTGATTGCTGTCACAACTGCCGGCCCCAGGACATACATCGCGACAAGGCCGAAACCTGCAATGAGGTGAAAGCCAATGAGGAAGACAATGTTGGCCCGCGAGATGCGGCCGGACGTCTCCGCGCGTGTCTTCATGAAGGTCAGAAGGATCTGGACCGCGCTGAGTGCGAGAATTGCACTCGCCAGGATAGTTGGGAAAAACGCGTCTCCCGGACCGGTCCTGCCAACCTGATTGGTTTCGATGAATGAGCCCTTGATATCCAAAGGGAACCAAACGATCAGCGCGCCCAATGCAAACAATACCATAACAGTACCAAACCCGATGTCCCACGGATTTGGTATTGCTGTGCGTCTCGGAATCATGCCGCCCATTACTTCTTGAGGGCCGCAATCAACTTCTTGTTGGCTGCCAGGTTCTCCTTAAGACGCGTCGTCAGGGCATCACCTGAAATCAACACGGCGCCCGGCGGATAACGCTTCGTGACATACTTAGTGACTTTCTCGTCCTTGTTAGACAGTACCTCGCTGATCGCTTTGGCAATTGCATCACGTGCCTCCGTCGGCATGCCCTTTGGACCGAAGATCAGGAATTGGAAACCGAGCGTGAAATTGACGCCATAGTCGCGCAACGTTTTGCCGTTCGGGGCTTGAGCCAGTGGCTTATCTTCCCCGGAAGCGAGGATAACGAGTTCTCCTGCGGCTACCAGAGGGCGGTGAGCGCCGCCGCTCCATGCCACGTTTGCGTCCTTTGCAACAAGAGCATTCATAGTGCCCTTACCGCCTTTGGCGCGCAGGTGATTGACGGTAATGCCGAAATGCCTTGCCGTCACTTCTGCGGCAGCCTCGACCTGATCACCCCAGCCAGCCCAGACAACTTTCTTACCGGACTTCCCTGCCGCGACCATATCTTCAAGTGACTTCCAACCACTGTCTTTCCTCGCGATGATCGCCATCTGAGAACCGGCCGTTGTGGTGATGTATGTAAAGTCCTCGATTGATAGGTTTTCATTCTTAATCGACGAGTAGTCGACGGTTGTGTTGATAGCAAAGCCAATCGTCTGGCCATCCGCCGGCGCATTCTTCAGCTGAGCCGCCATAACGGTGCCACCGGCCCCTGCCTTATTCTCTGGAATAACTCTCCAGCCTTTAAGCTTCTCAAGCGCTTCAGCAAGTGCACGACCCTGCGTATCCGTTCCGCCACCTGCGCCAAAACCTATCCATAGTTTGATCGGACCTTTTGGCTTCCATTCAGCATGCGCGGGGGCTGCCACCAAGCCAACCGCGATCGCAGCTGCTATGACGTACGACTTGTACATTTTACTCTCCTTACTGCCTGTCACTCACAAGACTCTTAACTTGAGCGGCTCTGTCTGATACGCGCTCACACTCTCAAGTTCTCTGTTCAAGCAACTCAATCGGTCGATGATTTGGTGGAAGCTGATAGCGCTGAAACAATATGGGCTGGTCATCAAACGAAAGATCTTTGATATCCCAGATAACGCCGAGGGTGCCTTTGCCCACCAACAACGCCGCGCAAGCGTCCGCGTCCAGTTCTCGACAGCTAAACTTGTGATCCATCCGTAACGTCGGAAGATTAAAGCGTTCGACCAGGAAGCGATGCCATGACGACCCATGAAGCTCTTCAAGCGGGCGCTTCAGCAGGGGCTTGCCGTGGCCATAAGATACAAACACGCTACTGTAAGCAGGTGGCTCCTGCTCAACCCATACGAGCCGGTCGATCCTGACTAGTCGCTTGCTGCGAAATACATCACTCCAAGGTCCGGTCGTTGTATCGCTTACAACACGCAGGACCCGCGTGAATGGTAACAACAGCTCCCCTGTCACTGGATCATGGAACCTGTAGACATGGGTTTCAGTCGCACGATGACCGCGGTCAGCTATGAACGTACCCGTTCGTCTTCCACGAATGATGAGACCGCGTTGAGCTAGATCTGCCAAGGCGCGTTGAACAGTCCCCAAGCTGACCGGCAACCTCTGACTAAGCTTCGTCTCCGGTGGCACACGCGCACCTGGGCGAAAGGTGCCCGATCGTATTCCGCGCTCAAATGCTTCCTGCAAGCAGGCATGTTTCGGGGCGGCGGAACTCTCAGTCTCCGAAACGACCAACTCCTCAAGCCTATCAAGCTCGATTTCGAGCATTGCCTCACCCGTCCCATCAACAGCGATGTTGCTGAAAGATCAAATTACATTATAGTTTACACTTTAATACTATGAAGTATTATTAAATGTGTCAACGCTACACCTGTTCTCTCGTCACGCTCGTCATTGAAGGATTTTAGGTATGAAGCTGACCCTGCTTGGAACCGGCACACCGGCGCCATCGCTGGTGCGTCAAAGCTCGGGATACCTACTGGAGATCGGTGAGGATGTGATTGTGCTTGACCATGGACCAGGTGCTGCTCACCGCTTGTTGGAAGCAGGGCGGACTCCAATGGACGTGACACACGCTTTCCTTACGCATCTGCACTACGACCACATGATGGATTACCCACGACTTGTGCTTCAGAGGTGGGATCATGGCGCAGCGCAAGTGCCAGAATTGCAGGTCTTTGGTCCATCTCCTATAGCAAGATTAACGCATCAACTCTTTGACGACGATGGAGTGTTTGGACCGGACATCGCAGCGAGAACGCAACACGAAGCCAGTCAAGCCGTCTATCAAGCGCGTGGTGGCAAACTTCCAAGACAGCGCCCAAATCCTAAAGTGCACGAAGTCACTGTTGGCAACGTGGTTGAGGGCAATAGTTGGCGAGTCACAGTCGGACGAGCGGTTCATTTCCAGCCTTATTTAGAGTGCTTAGCCTATCGCTTCGATACCGATGAAGGCTCAGTCGTCTATTCGGGAGATAGTGGCGGTGTTCTGCAAAGCATGATCGACCTCGCGAATAACTGCGACGTCCTCATTCATATGTGCCATTTCGAGTCGGGAACCGAGCCCAGTCCCTTTTTCCGCGAAACAAATGGATGCCATATGGACGTTGCCCAACTCGCACAACAAGCCGGCGCAAAGACGCTCGTGCTGACCCACTTTCCACCGCCTATGGATGCGCCAGGGTTGCTCGAACGATTAGTTCATGAAATGCGGGGCGTTTTTGATGGAAACATCATTATCGGGCGTGATCTCCTGCGAGTGCCTCTCAAACTTAGAGGCAACAAGAAGTTTGACTGAGATTACTACCATCCGTGAGCCGGTCGCTTACCGTTGAGTCCGCAATCCATGCGACACAAGCGGCTCTTCGGCATGCTTCAGTACTGTCAGGGGGCAAGGCCTACAGAGTGTTGCTATACTGCTCCGTGTGCCTGCCGGAAGCGCATTAGCGTGGCCGCTTTCTTTCAGTCCAACGGCATCCTCTGTTCGGCCATTTCCGCGTACCAGCTACAGCCCACTGGGATGAGTTCATCGTTAAACTCATAGGCCGGGTTGTGCAGATCGGCGCTGTCGCCGTTGCCGATGAAGAGAT
>JBCDBQ010000271.1:0-9081 GCA_039183375.1 Pseudomonadota bacterium | reverse complement strand
GTGCAAGCCGGAGCATTTTTTTCGAGCACGTACGGCAAGAGAATAGCGTTGAGAGTACCATGATGAAGAGAGACATGCTTCAGGGCGCCGAGAGGATGAGATAGTGCATGGATTGCACCAAGACCCTTTTGAAAAGTGAGGCCGCCTTGCAAGGCTGCCATCATCATCTCCCAGCGCGCCTGCTTGTTCCCCCCGTCTTGCACGGCTGTCTTGATCGCGCCAACAGCTCGAGACAATCCATCGAGCGCAATTGCCTCTGCGACTGGATTTATCTTTGGGCTGAGATAGGTCTCTACACAGTGGGATATTGCATCCAGGCCTGTGGCGGCTGTCAAAGACTTCGGTAGACCATAAGTGAGTTCTGGATCGCAGATCGCACGCACTGGAATAAGGTGCGGAGAAATCAGACCCAGTTTTCGGTTGTCGTTGAGCGTAATGAGGGCGGCGCGTCCCACTTCACTTCCTGTTCCGGCTGTTGTCGGGACGGCTACGACGGGCGCGACCGGGTTAATCTTGGCGACACCACCTTCAATAGCGGCATACTGCGCGAGCGGTCCCTCGTGAGTGGTCAGAATTGCGACGGCCTTGGCAAGGTCAATAGGCGACCCACCGCCAATGGCAACGATGCCGTCACAACCAGCATCTCTATAAACCCCATGTGCCTCTATAGCTGCAGCCTCGGTGGGGTTCGCCGGCGTCTCGGAGAAGATCGCACCATCTTTCAAAACAGCAATGCGAGCTTGTAGCTCCTCAATCAGGCCAAGCTTCACGAGGCCATCATCAGTAACAATCAGCGGTGCCTTAATCCCGCACTCTTTGAGTACATCGGGCAGCCTCGCAACGACTCCAAAGTCGAACTCAATCGTGGTGAGGTAGTTGATAACGGTCATTGAACCACGTCCTTATGCTGGCATGACTTCTGCGATCTCCATCAGCAGAAGTTCTTACGGGATATTCTGGATGCCAGAGCTGCGCAAGGGTGAGGCCTCGATCGTTAACCGCTTCAAGTGGCGAGCTGCTTCCATGACCCGGCGAACGCTAAGCGGTAACGACGATGCATCCAATCGGATTGCACAACAGTGGTCGCAAGTATCTGACGCGACGCAAAGCCAACTCCAGGCGTTCAATCGTTTCGCAAAGCGCACACAAGCAGTCTGGTTTCCCGACGCCCGGTGTAACGGACATCTTACCGAATGCCACCCGAAACCTTGATCGTATCAGCCGTCAAATACGATGCTGCGTCAGAGCACGCGAATAAAATCGTCTCGGCGATCTCGTCGGGCTGGCCGAGCCGGTCCATAGGAATCTGAGCAGCGTAATTGTCAATGACTTCGCGGGGAGTTGTGTCGTGGAACGGTGAGTCAATTACGCCTGGCGAAATTGAAAGGCAGCGGATATTGTGCTTGGCGAACTCGCGGCCAATTCCCATTGTCATCGTGTTCACCGCACCTTTAGATGAGGCGTAGTGCACAGAATTGCCAGCACCGCCAATCCATGCGGCGACACTCGCGATGTTCACGATTACACCGCTTCCTTTCTCCATCATGTGTGGAATGATCGCCTGACAACCATTGAAGGTGCCTCGGACATTCAAAGCGTACGTCCGCTCCCAGAGGTCCTGATCGATCTCTAGAAATGGTTGGCGAGCTAGTGCCGCGCCTGCGGAATTTAGTTCGAAATGCACCTGGCCGAAGTCAGCTATCGCTTGCTCGACCGCCGCGTCAACGTCAGCACGCACGGTAACATCGCATTTCGCAAAGGTTGCCTTGGTACCCAGCTGGATGACTTGATTGGCAGTTCGCTCGGCGGCTTCCGGATCGATGTCGGTTGAAACAACGTTGCAGCCTTCGCGAGCAAACACGAGGGCGGTCGCGCGGCCAATTCCACTTCCGGCACCCGTAATCAAGATTGTCTTGTCCTTGAAGTAATCTGGTGTCCTGGGCATCGTTTTCCTCCTAGTCGATTGCAGTACGTTCGCTTCTACCTGTCTATCGCATCGTGTGATCGAGCTGGCTGCTTTTCGCTCTTCGTTGCTCATCCACTACAATTAGACACAGACCTGAACAGATAGACTGTCTCCGCGACCATAGACCATGGGCACGACGCATTACTTTGGCAGCAAACAGGGCAGAAGACTAATTACTTGGTCAAAAGCTTCCAACCCTGGCCGGTCCAAAGGAATTTTGTGCCATCGGGTGTTTTGACGATGTCGCCTATTTGCCTTTGCTGGACAGGGGGAAGATTAGTGGGATCGAGGACCCGGTTGCGCTTCGGTATGATAGCAAGTGCAGCAAGCATGACGCTGGCGGCAATCAACCAACTTGCACATATGCGTTCAGCAGTGACAAACTGGGAACCAGAGAGAATGCGACCTCCGAAATCAGATAGGACCGTCGCCGTTATAACCACACAGATGCAACTTATTGCGGCAGCTCCCGCAAACCATCCGTTGTAGTAAACGTAGACGGGTGGACTTTCCAACAGAATGAATAGACCAGCAGTCAGCCCGCATATCGCGCAAACAACCGGAACAAGCCATCGACGTGTTCGGGTTGGCAAAAGGAGTGCGGCACCCGTGGCCATACCCATCGCGGGGGTGAGGACAGGTTTGGTAACAACGAGTGCTGCCAACGGTTCATAGAGCAAAACGAACTTGCCGAGCTGTTGGAATCCAAACCAGAGCGTCAAGGCGAGTAGTACGATACCCGCAAGTACTAGTATGGGGCGGTGCTCGTAGGAAAGAACGAGCCCGCAAGCAATCAGTGGAAACAGAAGTCCATACCTGTATACTGGTAGCGTGAGGCCGTTGCTAACATAGCCAGAGACTACGTCAGGCACCATTAGATAGAGGGCAACCAAACTGCCCAAGAGCACGATAGCGGCGGCGATATAAACAATGTTGCGGCCGCGTCGCATTACATTGGCAGTCGGAGCGGTCAAGTTATGAGAGGACCAGCTGCGAAGTAAATACCAGTCACTGCTATTGCTCCACCTAGCATCTGGGCAAGCTGTCCCTTCCAGGGTTTGCTGAGTAACAACCCAATGCCTATGCCTACAACATGAATCAGCCCAGTCGCTACCACAAAACCCATAGCATACGATCCCGGATCAATAGCTTGCGGCAGCTCCAAGCCATGGGCATAGCCATGAAAAATCGCGAATACGGCGATGAGTAACAGAGCAATCGACTCCGGTGCTCTCCAGGCGAAAGCAATTGCAAGTCCTAAGATGAAAACTGATATAGCAATGCCAAGCTCTACATGAGGCAAAGTAATACCGCTCATGCCCAAGACTCCACCCGCTGCCATTATAAGTGGAAAGGTTACCGGCAACGTCCAGACACTGCGTCCACCCAACTGCGCGCCCCATATCCCAACAGCGAGCATCGCCAGGAGGTGGTCAGTACCGACAATCGGGTGCGTGAACCCGCTCTGAAAGCCGCCAAGCACCCCACCTACGTAATGTGCAGATGCGACCTCTGGGATCAATGCAACGAACATGAGGATCGCGCCAAACCGCAAGCATGCAATCCTGCGCCGCCGTTGTCGTGTTTTCAAAGCACAGCTCCTATTCCTGAGAGTAACAACGCAGCAACGACTTCAAGCTGTGGCTTGAGCTGGAAACCGGAGCATTGGGTCAACAAGCAGCCCCTCAACGATTCAAGGCTGAAAGATACACTCAAAATTAATTTCTTGCACTATGTTATAACATAACATATTTCGGCTGCATTGTCGTGTGAAGGACAACTGCATGATGAAACGGGGAGAGAAGCTTCAAGCGGAGGTGCTAGCAGTTCTGCGTGATCAGAACGGCGCCCTTTCCGCCTATGACATCTTGGAAGAGTTGCAAAAAGATAAGCCGAGACTAGCGCCGCCAACGATCTACAGGGCACTGGCAGCGCTGACTGAGCGTGGTCAAGTTCATCGTCTTGAGTCACTGAACGCTTTTGTTGCGTGTCAATGCGACCACCATCGCCACGCCTCGATTTTATCCATTTGCAATTCCTGCGGTGCCGTTGAGGAGCACGTATCGCACGATCTGCTCAACTCACTTTCTCAAGTCACCCGAAAAACTGGCTTCGCGCCTATGCGACATGTGATCGAGGTGCACGGGCTATGCGCAGCATGTGCAGATGAAAAGATATTAGAACACTGAAACATCACACTTCACAGACGGAGTAGAAGACTATGAAAGTCGCTTACGCTTTTGCGTCAGACATGGCGTCCACTTTCAAACTTGCGACTATGATCCTCCCTCAGCTTGAATCTGGAAACCACGGTGCGCAGGTCGTCGGCATGTTCTTTTTTGACGACAATGTTTACACGCTGCGAAAGGGTGATCCCATCGGCGAACGCCTCGCCAAAGTCGCCGCAGAACAGAACATGCTGCTGATGATATGCGATCAGTGCGCGTTGCGGCGCAATCTCGCCGAGGGCGAGTTCCATCAGTGTGGGTCCGGCGAAGTTATGCCAAAGGACGTGGTGGCAGACGTTCACGCAGGTTGCTTTCCACAGCTTTACGAAGCCCTGGCCCCGGCTGCACCGGATCAGGTCATCACACTGTAAGCCCCGGTTTGAGCGCAAGACAAAGACATTCACAGTCTGTCCGAAGGCAACCCGTCATTTGACGCACCGGCGGCTTGCCCAACAACGAAACTGGCAGTTCCAAGTAGGAATATGAGTGATTATGAGCCAACAATTGACAGAGCTGACAACTCTCCACAAACGTCCAAGACCTTCGCGTGAGAACGCTGAGGCCGCAGTCCGAACTCTCATTGAATGGGCCGGTGATGATCCCGATCGTGAGGGATTAGCTGGCACGCCAGGGCGCGTCGTGCGCGCTTACGAAGAGTTCTTCGGAGGTTACGATCAGGACCCCGTTGCTGCTCTTGAACGGACGTTTGACGAAGGTGTCGACAACTATGACGACATCGTTCTGCTCAGGAATATTCGTCTCGAGTCTCATTGCGAGCATCACATTGTGCCGATCATCGGCCATGTGCACCTTGCTTATGTTCCCAATCAGACGGTTGTTGGCATTTCCAAGCTTGCTCGCCTCGTAGAGATTTTCTCGAAGCGCCTGCAGACGCAGGAGGTCCTGACGTCACAAATTGCTGACACCATCGACAAAACGCTCGAACCGAAAGGTGTCGCCGTTGTCATCTCAGCGGCACATCAATGCATGACCACACGCGGCATCAAAAAACCAGGTGTCGCAACAGTCACGCGTCGCTTTTCTGGTTGCTTCCAGACGAATTCAGACTTGCGTCGAGAGTTTATCGCGATGGTTTCATCGCCCGTAGTTGAGAGCTTTTGATGATCCAACTGGATCAACAGGCAAAGGCTGTCTCAATCGAGTTGATTGACGGCATCCAAGGAGACTAATGAATGGCTTTCACGACTCTCACGCGCAAAGAGGGCGCCCAAACAGATCGCAGCGGCGACCACATTCGTCACCACGACCGTCGACGACTGCACTGGCTGATCCCGTTGATCGCGGGCCTCACATTCTTGGCTGCCATCGTGGTTGCTTACCTCGCTTTTTGGTCTGATGTTTCCGCTTGGGCCCGCGCGCAGCAGCATATCGTTCAGAATCAACTTGCTCGCAGCCTAATGGCGATTCGTGCCGGCGACCTTGGGGCCGTGTGGGGATTGATCGGATTGTGTGCCACGTACGGGGTCGTGCATGCTGTTGGTCCGGGTCATGGCAAGATCCTGATCTCTGGCGCAGCCGCCGCTTCGCGGCGAACAGCTGTTCGCATGGGCGCAATCGGTTTTGCTGCCAGTCTGATGCAGGCCGTGAGTGCCATTGTGCTCATTTATGGTGGCATGGGCTTGTTTGCAATTTCGAGTGGTTGGGCGATCGGGACAACGGAACGTGTCCTGCTCCCTGCGAGCTACGCCGCCATGTCACTTATCGGGCTCTGGTTGTGTTGGCGTGGAATACGCTTGGTCCGTGCAATGCTAAGCACACCAGCGTTAGCACACGACGTGCACGAGCGGATCGGTGACCACCATCACAAACATGACCATGATCATCATCATGCCCACGATCACAACCATGAGGGTCATAGCCACCATGGGCACGGGCCAGACTGCGGTTGCAAACATATGCCAACGGCGAATGATACGGAGAATCTAGAGAGCTGGCGCGACGTTGCTGCTTTAATACTCAGTATCGGCATCCGGCCGTGCTCTGGAGCGCTCATTGTTCTCGTCATTGCCTGGCACTTTGGGCTTTATCTCGTCGGCGCTCTCAGCGCCGTTGCGATGGCTGTCGGGACAGGGGCTGTGGTTGCGGCAGTGGCGATCTTTGCCACCCATCTCCGGCAGTTCACGGCAGGCGAAGGGCAGAGCGGGCAACACGGTCTGATGGTATTCGCAGGATTGCAAATCACAGCCGGGCTGCTGGTAACCAGCATTTGCATTGCCCTACTCGTGACAAGCCAGCAGGCGCCCGTTGCTCCAGGGATTTTTCGCTGATGCTTGATCCGCTCTCTTGCCGCCTCTCATTGGCGCACTGACTACAGGCTGAGCATCTGCACGAAGGGGACAACTGTGACCAAAAGCGAATTCCATCCACGCCGATCTATAGAACAAGTTGAGGAGGGCATTGAGCTTGCTCCAAAGTTCGGAGAAGACGGTCTCCTGCCGAGTGTAACGACCGACGCCGAAACCGGCGAAGTTCTGATGCTGGGTTGGATGAATGCTGAGGCGCTCCGACTCACGATCGAGACTGGTGAAGCACACTACTTCAGTCGTTCGCGGCAGGCGCTTTGGCATAAAGGTGCCACATCAGGTCTTGTCCAGAGAGTGGTTGAGGCGCGGATCGATGACGACCAGGACGCGATCTGGTTGCGCGTTCACGTCGCCGGATCAGGTGCGTCTTGCCATGTCGGATATCGATCCTGCTTCTATCGAGCAGTTCCTTGCGGTGACGCGGCGGGACAACCACTCCAATTTGTTGAGCATTCCAAGACCTTCGATCCACAACAGGTCTACGGCGATGCGCCCAACCCAACGCAATTGTAAGAGCATGTCTTGATACACGATAGCGGGCAATTCTCGGGCGCTGCAACCAGTCGAGCCAGCATTCCCGACTGAGATCGGCCAGGACGCCCCAGTTGGATGTAAGCCATGGTTCGTCTCTCGTTTTCCTTTGCAGTCAACTCCCGAATGAAGACGTCGTCCCAGCTAGAACATCTGGAGATTGAGCAATGTCGCTTCGCCTGACCAATACTTTGACTCGCAAGAAAGAGCCTTTCGTACCGGCAGATCCCACTAGCGTGACGATGTATGTGTGTGGTCCGACAGTCTATAATTTTGCTCATATCGGCAATGCGCGCCCGGCAGTGGTGTTTGACGTTCTATACCGGTTGTTAAAGCTGCGCTTTAAAGGCGTCGTCTACGCGCGAAACTTCACGGACGTTGATGACAAGATTAACACTGCCGCGAAAGAAACCGGCCAATCAATCTCTGCCGTTACGCAACGCTACATTGATGCCTACCATGCTGACATGGCAGCCCTTGGTGTTCTCACGCCAGATTTGGAACCGCGCGTTACCGGTCACATTCCTGAGATCATCGACGTTGTGAAGCGGTTGATCGCGCGCGGCAATGCCTATGCTGCAGAGGGACATGTCCTGTTTCACGTCCCCTCCTACCCAGCTTACGGAGCTCTATCCGGGCGCAACCGTGATGAGATGATCGCAGGAGCAAGGGTTGAGGTTGCGCCGTTCAAACGTGACCCGGCAGATTTCGTATTGTGGAAACCTTCGACGCCCGATCTGCCCGGTTGGGAAAGCCCCTGGGGACGTGGCCGCCCTGGTTGGCATATCGAATGTACTGCTATGATAGAGGAGCGCCTCGGCACAACAATTGACATTCATGGTGGCGGGCAAGACCTCATCTTTCCACACCACGAGAACGAGATCGCGCAAGGCACTTGCGCCCATGACGGCGAGCTCTATTGCCGCCATTGGGTCCACAACGGTTTTGTTACTGTGGAGGGGCGCAAAATGTCAAAGTCGCTCGGCAACGTTCTTCTCGTGCGTGATCTCCTAGCGGACGCACCAGGTGAGGCAATCCGCTTTGCACTCCTCGGCGCACATTATCGTCAGCCGCTTGACTGGAGTGCTGACGGCCTTGTTCAGGCAAAGCGTGGTCTTGATCGGCTTTATGCGACGCTTCGCGACTTAGGCGATGTTGCCGATGTATCCTGCCCACCAGGACTGCTAAATGCATTTGAAACAGCTCTTGAGGACGATCTAAACTTCCCGGCGGCTATTGCTGAACTCTTTGCAATTGCAAAGGCTGCGCGCCTTGCAAGGACCAAGAAGGATCGCGCAGCGCACAAAGCGGCTTTGCGCGATGCTGCAAGTTTGCTGGGTCTCTTGCAGCAAGATCCAGGTGCGTGGTTGGGACAGCGGACTACATTCGAAGACGAAGATACTGCTGAGATCCAGCGGCTTGTTGAAGCGCGGCAGGCAGCTCGAGTCGGACAGGACTATGCCACTGCCGATCGCATCCGAGATGAGCTCGCAGCATTGCATGTAACCGTCGAAGATCGTGCCGAAGGTCCGATCTGGTGGAAGTCAGGTTAATGCCCATCGGGGGGCTCTCCGCGTCAACTTTTAACACGGCGTTAGAGTTCGTCCCTCGAGTTCGCCGCCGGATCGATTACGAGAACGAGCCGTGTCTCTCCACTGCTCTCGATGGGTGGGGAACGATGCACCAGTCTAGAGTCAGGCACTGTAGGCCATCTTTTGCCGCGAAGGACAATTGGTTCTCCGGTTTGGGCTGTATGGATTTCGCGGGGTTCAGCTTCGCTTCCCGCAATGCCATACTGCGTGCCAGTTCCGCGATATGTACAGAGCAACCGAGCTGCCAGCGCATCGACATGGAATTTCCGACAGGCATTGTCGCGAACGACATCCAAGCGCAATCTCAGATAGCGAGTTTGCATGATCTGGGCAAAAATTGTGGCAAGCGCTGAAGCGTCGTTGATCCAAAAATCACGCTCCGAACAGGTTGGGACACCGCTTGCCATACAGGCATTCAGAAGCTCATCACACACCAAATC
>JBCDBQ010000270.1:0-9097 GCA_039183375.1 Pseudomonadota bacterium | reverse complement strand
CTAACGCTGATCTACCATGTTGGGTGGCGGTTCCACGAAGGTTTCACCGGTATCATTCCGGCGATGTTCTTTTCGGCATTGGCACTGTGTTTTGTGTTGCGGATTGTTCAGCAGACGAAACTCTTCGACTTCTGCTGGTTGGGACTGGCGTTTGGCGGAGGTCTTTTATCGACCCACAATTTTGCAATTGGTATTGTGGCGTTCTTTTTGGCAGCTGTCTTTGTCAAAGACATACGGCATGCGTTGTTCCGGTGGTGGTTGATCGCAACTGCCTTGATCGCGAGTGCTGCTGTGGCGCCTTACTATCTCTGGATTCTCAGTGATGGCGCGCGGGTTGTCCAGCTCTTCGCCGTGGAGACAATCTTCACGAACTCAAATCCGCACATCAATTTCACGAAGGCAATCAAGAAGACGCTTGGCATTCCGTTCGGTTTTTTCTGGTCGCTCTTGATCTTCTTGTTGCTCGGGTCACTGCATCGCGTTGTCGCGCACTTTCGCGAGCGGCTTTTCCCGCCCGTTGCCTGGAGTGCGCATCCCTTGCTCGCCTACCTGGGCTTGTATGCGCTTTTCTCATACGGGTTGTTGTTCCTGGCCGGCCTTGCGTTTTCCTATGTGCGCTATGCCAGTCATGATCTGTTGGCGTTTATGGTGCCTGTCCTGGTTCTATTGTTTGGTTTGATTTTCTTGGTCGAACCCACCGAACGCGAGATGCGACGTTGGGGACGGATTTGTCTCGCAATCATTGCCTTCGCCTTTGTAGCGCGCGCGGCAAATATGTTTGTCCTTGACCCTGTGTGCAAGATTTGTCGCTGGGGTGTGCCCTATGGCCAACTTGCACAGCAGCTCAGAAGCGATGGTTTCCGTGGCGGTCGCTTAGTGGTTTTGGAGGAGGAGTTAGGAGGTAACCTCCGGCTCTACTTTCAGAACTCAACAATCGAGTTGAGGCAATTGCGCGAACTCAAGGCGGATGCAGTGCGTGCAAACGGGAAGCGTTCAATAGCCTTGGCCTGGCAGATTGGTGGTCGCAACGGACTAGAAGATCCGAGTGGTTTGTTACGGCGCGTGTTAACGGAGGCCGGCTTACAGCAATCGGTTCGGGAACTGCGGGCGCCGTGGTCACACATCTACAACGACGACGGCTATCGACATACCGTTTGGCGATATGTGGTTATACCGGCTCGCAACTAACGCCCTTGCCATTGTGTCGGAGCGGCTATTCTCTCACGAAGTTGAGAATGAGATTATTCGCCGGCATCTCGGTGATTATCGGATCTGCCAAGCCGGACTGTTGAGCCAATTGATTCAGCTCATCAAGGTGACGAATACCCCAGTTAGGGTCCCGGCTGCGCAAGTCTTGATCGAATGCAGTATTGGTTGGTGCCGTCTCATATTCCGCGCGGAAGAATGGTCCGTAGAACAACAGGCTGCCGCCTGATTTGAGATGTCGCCCAGCGCCCTGGATGATGCCGGCGCAGACTGACCACGGAGAGATATGAATTACATTCGCGGAAAAAATTGCATCGAGCGCAGTAGGAGGTCTGTCGTTGGTTCCCAACTCCCAATCAAGCTTGGACGCGTCTAACGAGATTGCAGGCTGAACGTTTGTGGTCGCTTCCGTCGTTCGCCATGCATCAATGCTGGCAATGTTCTCACGAGCAAACTCCGTGGGCCACCATGTGAGCTGTGGGAACTGTTTGGCAAAGGCCACGATATGTTGACCTGAACCACTTCCGACCTCGAGTACGTCCCCGGGCCCTGCTGGCAAAGTCGCCTTCAAAACCTCTGAAATTGGAACGATGTTGCGATGGAAGGACGGGGCATCGCGGCGTGCATCTGTAGTCATCATGTTGAGTGTTGCTTTTCTTATTCGATTGTTGAGCCATCTGCTCCGGCGTTCCTCAGGAATGCGAGGGAGGCTTTTCCTCGAAGGGCAGGCCTGGCGCATATTTCGTGCGTTTGATTGTGACAGCTGTCTTGACGCTGGCGACGTTGGGCGACGCTGATAGCTTGTTGATCAGAAACTCCTGGAAGAGTGCCATGCTGGGTGCGATGCATTTCAGAAGGTAATCGGTTTCTCCAGACATCATGTAGCTTTCGCGGACCAATGGCCAGGTCAGTACGAGATTGTCAAAGGCTCGGAGATCGGATTCTGTCTGACTATGAAGGGCGACCGAGACAAACACGGTTAGCTCATAACCGAGCGCCTCCTGATCAATGTCAGCGTGGAAACCGCGCAATAGGCCTGCTGCTTCCAAAGCCCGGACTCTGCGCAAGCATGGAGGAGGTGTGATGCCGACGCGCTGGGCGAGTTGGACGTTCGTCATGCGGCCATTCTCGGTGAGTTCTTTGAGAATGCGCCAGTCGGTGGCGTCCAGATTGAAGCTCATCTCAGTCGATATGGCCCTATTGTTTTTATAATGGGGCTCAACTTAAACGTGATTGTGGGAATGTCACGTCCAATCCTTGAGAATCAGGCTTCTGGTTGCTGCTGTGGCGTGAAGCCCCGTCGACTCGGAGCGTGAGCGGGTTATCTATGCGGCTATGGCTGAAGCAGGAAACAGCAACGTCACTCATTCAGACGCAATGCGCGGTTTGCGAGGCTGGCTGATTTGCGATGGCAAAGCCGGCATGATGGTACAATTGCGCGGCGTGGCGGATGCCCTTGGGCTGGATTACGATATGAAGATCGTGAAGCCGTCTGGTCTTGCCCGTGTCCTTGCGCCCTGGGGCCCAACGTCCAGTGATGGAAAGATGGGTGATGAAGGCGGCCTGTTCGCCAAGCCATTTCCCGCTGTAGCGATTGCGACGGGTCGTGCCAGCATCCCGTATCTGAGAAAGCTGCGCGGTTTGCTCGGGCCATCCTGTTACACGGTCGTGTTGCAGGACCCCAAGACGGGTCGGGACACCGCCGACTTGATCTGGGTGCCGGCGCATGACCGTAGACGCGACGTGAATGTGATTACCACTCTGACGTCACCGCATAGTTTTTCACAACAACGCTTGGCTGAGCTCCGCGGTTCGCTTCCGGCCGCGATTGCCACGCTACCGCAGCCGAGGGTCGCCGTCGTTCTGGGTGGCAAGAACGGGATTTATAAGTTTACCGATGCTGATGATGATCGGCTTGGACGGAGCCTCAACTCACTGAAAGAGCTCGGTGCAAGCTTTATGATTACGCCGTCGCGGCGGTCGCATCAGCGATTAGTGAGAACTGTCGATGGGGCAACGGCCGATGCACCGCGGGTTTTGTGGGATGGCTCTGGAGATAATCCATATCCATCATTCCTGGCGCATGCTGATATGCTTATTGTGACCGCTGACTCCGTGAATATGACGGGTGAGGCCTGTTCCACAGGACGGCCGGTTTATGTGTTTTCTCCTGCCGGTGGTTCTGCGAAATTTCAGCGTTTTCATGACGCACTCAAAGGACATGGGGCGACTAGGGAATTGCCCGATAAGTTCGAAACGTTGGAGACTTGGGAGTACGCGCCGCTCAACTCTGCGGAGTTGATAGCGCAGGAGATTTGCGCGCGTTGGCTGCAGCGCAAGCGCGTCGTGCCTGGACTCGTTCAGCAGGAGAATTCATAAGGCTGGGTGTGTGTCCGCCAGCCTTGGCCTAATAAGGATGAATGCCGATGGGATATCTCAATATTGAGAAGTTGAAGCAGGCAGAGGTGAGCTCGGATCCATTCAACTATGTCATTGTTCCGGGATTTCTAAACGCCGACACCGTGCAGAATATCAATGCGACTTACCCCAATATCGAGAAGGGTGGGTCTTATCCGCTAGAAAGCCTCGAAACCAACATGCTGATCAAGGATGTCATCGAGGAGCTCGATGGTCCGGTGTTTGAGTCGACAGTTGCAGAAAAATTTGATGTTGAATTGGAAGGGCGGCCAAAGATGTACTCGCTGCGCGGTTACACGCGTGCGAAGGACGGGCGCCTTCATACAGATTCAAAAGACAAGATCATTACGGTGCTGCTTTACCTCAACGAGAACTGGCAACATGAGGATGGCAAACTGCGATTGCTCCGCAATGGTCATGATGTTGATGACTATGTTGCAGAAGTGGCGCCTGACAACGGAACGCTGTTGATCTTCAAGCGCTCGGATAACTCGTGGCACGGCCATCACCCATTTGAGGGACAGCGTCGATCATTACAGATGAATTGGATGACGACGGAGGGTGCCAAGGGCTTCCACAAGCTCCGTCATAAATTGTCGGCAGCTGTTAAGAGCCTCACAAAATCTGGTTAAGGTGGAGGTTCACCTTAATTCTGACGTTCCATGTTTTTTAAGGGTAGCCGCGATACTCTCACTCAAGGAACGCTGTCAGGCGAGTGTATGGGGCGATGGAGCAAACGAACTATGCCCGCTTAGCTGCTGCCGGCTCACTTGATTGGCCGGTAACAACCGCACGGCCGCGGCTGGCGCGCCGGGTCTGGCTGATTTGTGAGCTGGGGCTGTTCTATATCGGCGTACCGCTTCTTATGAGCTGGGCGATCTTTGCCTGGCATATTCCGCTTGTTTACGTTTTGCAGCCGTTATTGATTGGGTTTATCGCCTACCTACTGTGGGATGATACTTTTCGGATCCGGCGGGAGTTTTCGCGTGGCTTTAGCCTGCGCCAGTTGTGTTTTCTATTGCTGACGTTTTTGGTCGTAGGCGGCGCAATTACGTTGGCAACCTACTTCGTATTCCCGCACCTGTTTCTCGGATTTCCGCTATACGCGACAGAGATCTGGCTGATCGTGATGGTGCTTTATCCATTGCTGTCTGTCGTGGCGCAGGAGCTTGTCTTCCGCACATTCTTCTTCCATCGCTATGGGCCGCTCTTTAAGGACGCGAAATGGCTTGCTGTCGTTTCGAACGGGCTGCTGTTTGGATTTGCGCATATTATCTTTGGCAACATCATTGCCGTAGTGGGAACAGCCGTGATTGGCTTTGTCCTGGCTTATCGTTACTACGAGACGCGCTCGTTTTGGGCCGTATGGCTGGAACACAGTCTGTTCGGCTGCCTCGTGTTCACCGTCGGTCTGGGGCGCTTCTTCTTCACCGGTGTTTCAAATTTTGGATGATGCAGGTTCACGCAGCGGAGCTGGGTGTGGGCTGCTGTTCTAACCATGTCTCGATTGCTTCAGGCAATCCGGTAAATGGACGGAAACCGTGTGTGACGAGAACATAACCGCTTTCTTCGTTTCCGACGAGCAAGCATGGGAAACCCTCGACGCCGGATTGTTGCGAGAATAGAAAGTCGCGGAAGGTTTCATTGCGAATGTCCGGGTTTAGCATCTGCTGCCGGAATTGTTCCTTGTCTTCACCCTGCTCGCCCGCGATTTCGCATAAGACCTCGACGTCGGTCACATCACGGTTGTTGGCATAGAATGCTTCGCTGATCGCCGATTTCATCTGCAGTGTTTTTTCTGGTGCCGTATTGCGCGTCACGACGACGGCTCTGCAGGCTGGCTCGGTGTCATAGACGAATGTATCACGATCAAAGAACGAGAAATCGAAAGGTTGGCCGGAAGCTTCTCCGACATTTGTCCAGGCGCCGCGGATGTAGTCGCGGTCCTGGTCGCGCATCGGCTGTGTATTCCCAGCCCGCAGCCCACCCATCACGACGCGAAGGGAGAGCCTGTCGCGAAAATGCTCGGCCAATGCCGATATGACCGGTGAAAATCCGTAACACCATGAGCACATTGGGTCGGCGAAGTATAGCAAATGGCGTTCGCTGGCTGCGGACATAGTTAGAGATCCAGTGCTGCTGAGGCGAATAATTCGGTGGAAGCTTATCTCGTCATGAGGCGTTGAAAAATCAGGTTTCTATGCCGGTGGCGATCTGGGCAGTTTGCAATTGTTGCGCGATGATCTAGAACACCCGCCAATTGATCATAATGCGCCGCGCGACGGTGTTGGATCTTCGGGAGAATGACCACGAATGGCTACGCCGCAATATGTCTACCATATGCACAAGCTCTCCAAAACCTATCCGGGTGGAAAGCAGGTTCTGAATAATATCTCATTGTCGTTCATCCCAGGGGCCAAGATTGGTGTCGTTGGCGTGAACGGTGCAGGTAAGTCGACCCTGCTGAAGATCATGGCGGGTACAGTTGATGACTTCGTGGGTGAGGCTTGGGCGGCCGACGGAATAAGGGTCGGTTACCTGGCGCAGGAACCGGAGCTGGACGACAGCAAGAGCGTGCTCGACAATGCTATGGAGGGCGTAGCGGAAAAGAAGGCGATGCTGGACCGCTTCAACGAGCTGGCCATGAACTACTCCGACGAGACCGCCGAGGAGATGGCAACTCTCCAGGATCAAATCGATGCGCAGGATCTATGGGATCTGGATACCCAGGTTGAACAGGCGCTTGATGCACTCCGTTGTCCGCCAGGGGAAGGCGGTGTTGATAATCTTTCCGGTGGTGAGCGGCGCAGGGTTGCACTGACGCGCTTGCTGCTTTCGAAGCCTGACATCTTGTTGCTGGATGAACCGACCAACCACCTCGATGCAGAAAGCGTCGCCTGGCTTGAGCGATTTCTGATCGACTACGCCGGTTGTGTCATTCTGGTGACCCACGACCGCTACTTCCTCGACAACATTACCGAGTGGACGCTTGAACTCGACCGTGGCCAGGGTGTTCCCTACAAAGGCAACTATTCAGCCTGGCTGGAACAGAAGGCCAAGCGTTTGGAAGTCGAGAAGGGACAGGATGAATCCAAGCAACGCGCGTTGAAGCGCGAGTTGGAATGGATCCAGTCCAGTCCGCGGGCACGGCAGGCCAAGTCTAAGGCGCGTATTGAGGCTTATGAGCGTCTTGCTGAGGAAGCTGGCCGTGAAGAGGTGACAACTGCCCAGATCCGTATTCCGCCTGGTCCGAAGCTTGGTGGCGTGGTCGTCGAGGTTGATGGTCTTCATAAGGGTTTTGAGGACCGGCTACTGATCGATGATCTGTCGTTCAAATTGCCGCCGGGCGGGATCGTCGGCGTGATCGGGCCGAACGGCGCCGGTAAATCCACTCTCTTCAAAATGATCACAGGGCAGGAACAGCCTGATGAAGGGTCCATCCGCGTCGGGGAAACCGTGCAACTTGGGTATGTGGATCAGTCGCGCGACGCTTTGGATCCCAAGAAGACGGTTTGGGAAGAGATTTCTGACGGCATGGATGTCATTGCACTGGGCAACAAGGAAATTCAAAGCCGCGCTTATACTGGCTGGTTCAATTTCCGTGGACCGGATCAGCAAAAGAAGGTCGGGTTGCTGTCAGGCGGTGAACGTAACCGCCTGCATCTCGCAAAGATGCTCAAGCAGGGAGCCAACCTCATTTTGCTCGACGAGCCGACCAACGATCTTGACGTGGAGACGCTATCCGCCCTTGAGGCTGCATTGGAGGACTTCCCAGGTTGTGCCGTTGTCATCAGCCACGACCGATTCTTCCTCGATCGTCTCGCGACACACATCCTTGCCTTCGAAGGTGACAGTCATGTTGAGTGGTTCGAAGGGAACTTTGCCGACTACGAAGAGGACAAAAAGCGCCGCCTCGGTGATGCTGCCGTGGAGCCGCACCGGATCAAATTCAAGCGGTTCGAAAGATAACGGCGACGCTGGCAGGCCAGATTCGTTTGCTTGGGTTGGTGCCAGGCAGTGCCTATGGCAGTCGGCTTAGGACCGTGACCAGGGCGCCAACCTTGCCGCCGTTCTCCTGGATGTAATCCTGGAAGAGTTTCGTGAGGTAAGTGCTGACCCAGTTGGTATCGATGCCAAAGACAAACACTTTGGCGTCGATGACCTTGAATGTTCGGCGATTTTGTAGGAGTCGCCACTGGACATCATACTCGGTCCCATCGCGTAAAATGACTTTGCTGTCGACTAGGACATAACGCCCGTCTCTTTGGGCGACCGGCGGAAACTTGACGCGGGCGACGGGGTACTTCGGCGCCTCGGTCGCAGCATAACGTGCAATGAATCGAACTGCGCCCTTGTAGTACGTCGGGCGGCTTTTGCGTGGTAGAGCCCGGCGATAATCGCCCAGCGCGCGTAATGCGATATCTTTGTAGTGCCCATAGGTTCTGATTGCGTTGGAGAATGCACCGGCAGAACCTCTGCGCTGAGCATTTAGAAGAGCGTTTGTTGCCTGCCGCATAAACCGGACGGCTGGGTCTTCAGACCGCGCTGACGCCGACTGAACGCCAGCCATCAAGATGGTCATAGCACAAGTCACTAGCACGGCTGCGTAGATCGAGCGTGGCTGCATGAATGTCATATTTGCTTTTCCGTCTGGGCAGTGCGCATTTCAATGCTTTCAGTGGGCATGAGGCCTTTTCGCGGCAATCGACCATGATTGAATGAGCGGGTCAAACTATGTTCAGTGTTCGGTTGCTTCTCGTTTTGAACTGTGGCGTTACAACACTCGTTCCGCAGCTTTGTGACGGTTGTCAGACAAAACACCAAATCACGCATGTCGTTCGATGTCTTGGCGATGAAGTGGTGGTTCGCTAGCGCCGCGATTTGTTCTTCTGGATCAGTTGTCTGGATGTAGCTGCGAAGTATTACCTCGGCGTTAAGCGGTGTCTCACATTCGTGCGATTTGCGCTCTCGGTTGACATATAAAGATATTCTTATATCTTTCTGTTCATGTCTTCCAGGCTCCAAAACACGGTTGGTCTCACTGCTGGATTGGCGGTGCTGAAGGCGCTTGCCGAAAGCACGCGGCTGCGCATTGTGCTGTTGTTGGCGGAGCGAGAGCTGACGGTCAAAGATCTAACCACTATCCTGGGGCAGAGCCAGCCACGCATCAGTCGTCATTTGAAGCTTCTCTACGAGGCCGGCGTGATCGAGCGTTATCGTGAAGGCAGCTGGGTGTATTTTCGTCTGGCAGAGTCGAATTGGATCGGCGGTGTTTTGACTGGTTTTGAACGCTCGGATGCGGAGCATGGTCGCGATTTGGACCGATTGGGCTTGCTGCGGGCTGAGCAGGCAACGCAGGCACAGGCTTATTTTGAGCGTAACGCTGGTGACTGGGATCGACTCCGATCCCTTTACGTCGATGAACAGGCGGTTGATTCAGCGATAAGCAACGCAGTCGGCTCTCAAGAGATTG
>JBCDBQ010000269.1:0-9136 GCA_039183375.1 Pseudomonadota bacterium | reverse complement strand
CTCAAGATTCCAAAAGTCGTCTTCCCCGTTGCAGCTGGAGTGATGTCAGCGCTAGGCCTACTGGTTTCCCCACTTGCCTTCGAGGTCGCGCGTGCACGACGGGGCTATCTTTCAGACCTTGAGGAAGCTGATTTTGAATCAACATTTGCGGCACTTGCAGCAGAGGCATCCGGAATTCTTGCCGAAGCGGGCCTTGCGCCCAACGATATCCGCATCGTGCGACGGCTCGACATGCGCTACCAGGGGCAGGGGCACGAAATCGAGGTGGTGTTGCCAAGCGGACCAATCACGGTTGATGAAGTAGAAGAGCTGTTCGGTGAAACGTACAAGTCGATCTATACGCTACGCCTCGATGAACCGGCCGAAATCATCAACTGGAAGCTAGAGGCCATTGGCCCCACCAACAGCCTCGGTGATCACTACGAGCTTGACGGTGGAGATGATGCGGGAACCGCGCGAAAAGGTACGCGTTCAGCCTATCATCCCACAAAGCAGAAATTTTTCGAATGGCCTGTCTACGATCGCTACGCATTGAGGCCCGGCATGGAGATCAAAGGGCCAGCATTAATTGAAGAGCGTGAAAGCACCTGTGTTATCGGGCCGGATGATCGGGTCGTCGTAGACGCGCGCTTCAATCTCATCGCTGATTTGGATTTGGAGGCCTAGACTCATGCAAGACACTCCGCAAACCGAATTCGATGCCGTCAGCCTCGGCATCATGTGGGACCGTTTGGTGTCGCTAACTGACGAAATCGTGTCGACACTCGTGCGCTCATCGTTCTCGACAATCGTCAACGAGAGCTATGATCTCACGTGCGTATTGCTGGACGCCAATGCTCAGACAATTGCCCAGGGGACTTTCAGCGTTCCGGTCTTTATCGGAAGCGCTCCGGTTACCGCGCGGCACATGCTCGAACGATTCCCCCCGGAGACATTGCTGCCCGGTGACATTATCATGACCAATGACCCGTGGCTCGGTACCGGACATTTGTTTGACATCACGATGATGCGGCCGGTGTTTTATAAAGGACGGATAGTCGCTTACACCGTCAGCATTACGCATCTGCCGGATATCGGCGGTACCGGTTTCGGTTCTTCTGCGACGGAAGTGTTCCAGGAGGGGCTGCGACTGCCAATACACAAGTTGTTCGAGGCAGGAAAACGGAACGAGCTTGTTGTTGAAATTATTCGCACCAACGTGCGCGTTCCCGAGCAGACGATGGGAGACATCATGGCCAACGTCGCGTGCAGCGAAGTTGGCGCCCGTGAAGTTGAAGCATTCATGGATGAGTATCGACTCGATACACTTGAGCATCTGTCAGCAGCGATCCGCGGACAGTCCGAGCGTCAGATGCGCGCGAAAATCGATGCGTTGGAGGATGGTACGTACACCAACCGTGTTTCGGTCGAGGGGTTTGACACATCGGTCGAGTTCGCTGTCGAAATCAAAATCGATGGTGACGAGGTTGCTGTCGATTTTGAAGGCACGTCGGGTTGCGTGAAGGCCGGTGTCAATGTGCCGTTCTGCTATACCAATGCCATGGTGCTACACGCGATCAAGACCCTGACACTGCCCAACATTCCAAACAATCAGGGCTCGGCAGCGCCGATCACGGTGACGGCCCCAGAGGGCTGCATTCTCAACGCCCAATCACCGTGGCCGACGGGAGGTCGACATGCCATGGGCCACTTCATTACGCCGCTTGTCTATGGTGCGCTGATCGAAGCCGCGCCAGATGACCTACAGGCAGACAGCGGGATGATGAATCTTGTGACATTCCAGGGAACTCGCGTGGATGGCCGGCCATTCGCCACGCTCTATTTCGCCTCGGGCGGATTCGGTGCCCTCAATGGACTAGATGGGTGGCCGGCAATGCCGCATCCCTCCAACATGGCCACAGTTCCGGTAGAGATTTGGGAAAACCTGACTAATACGACAATCGTTTCAAAGCGTCTGCTTCGCGACAGTGGTGGAGCGGGCAAGTGGCGCGGTGGCGTTGGTCAGGAGGTGGTCCTGCGCAACGATACCGGACATGACATGACACTCATGGGCATGGGCAATCGCACAATACATGCCGCCAAAGGGTTTTCCGGTGGTCATGAGGGTGCATTGCGCGTCCATATGCTGGAGGATCATCCCGTTCATGCCAAAGGCCGAATTGCAATTGCGCCAGGTGAGACGGTCCGCTTGATCGAAGCAGGTGGCGGTGGGTTCGGTGATCCGGTTGAGCGCGATCATGCGGCTATTGCAGCTGACATCGCCAATGGCTTCGTTAGTCGCGAAGCCGCAGAGCGTGTTTATGGATATCAGGAATGATGCAAGGCGAGTGCAATCGTTGGGAGTAGACGATCATGGACCCAGAACTGCGAGCTGATGCGAAAGACGTTCTAATCCGATATGGTGGTGATGCATTCCCAAGCCTGTTCCAGACGGCTAAGGGCACTGTTGTCACCGACGACGAGGGTCGTGAGATTCTAGATTTCACCTCCGGCCAGATGTGCGCTACACTCGGGCACAACCATCCAGCAATAACATCAGCCATAAAAAAGAGCTGCGATACAGCCCTGCATCTCTTCTCCGGCATGATCCCAGAAGCTGCGGTTAAACTCGGCCGCATGCTCAAGGAGTGGCTTCCTGATCCGCTGCAGAAATCTCTTTTCGTCAACACAGGTAGCGAATCGAACGAAGCCGCGCTGCGCCTCGCTAAGATCACGACCGGCGGATACGAGGTTATCGCACTTGGCGGATCCTGGCACGGGACGACTGGCGGCTCAGCAGCTGCGACGTTTGCCAGTGATCGGCGCGGTTACGGGCCGAAGGTGCCCGGCGGCCATGTCATTCCCGAGCCGAACGCTTATCGCTGCCCCATAGAACATTGTCGGGACACGTGCGACATGAGTTGCCTACGGGTCGGGCTCAAGATGTTCGACATGGCAACCGACGGCGAGCCAGCGGCAATCATTGCCGAGCCTGTGATTTCGGCTGGTGGCATCATTGTGCCGCCTGAGGGTTATTTCGATGCGCTTAAGAAAGCCGCACATGAGCGCGGTATGAAGTTGATTTTCGATGAAGCGCAAACTGCATTTGGCCGGCTAGGCACGCCGACAGCGGCTGCCAAGGTCGGCGTGACACCAGATATCATGACGCTCTCCAAAACTCTTGGCGGCGGACTGCCATTGGCTGCTACTGTTACAACGCCGGAAATCGAAGAGGCGGCCCATCGCGCCGGCTTCACCTTTTATACCAGCCATGTCTCTGATCCCCTTCTCGCCAATGTCGGCCTCGCAGTGCTTGAAACAATCGCTCAAGAAGATCTCATGCCCCGCGCCTTAGAAATGGGTGATTACATGATGGCGGGCCTCCGGGATTTGCAGCAGCGCCACGAGGTAATTGGCGACATCCGCGGCGAAGGCCTGCTGATCGGGGTCGAACTGGTCAAAGACCGTCAATCCCGGCAGCCATTCCACGCCCTTGGCGCATTAACCACGGAGCGTTGCTTCGAGATAGGGCTTTCCATGAACATCCGGAGACGACCTGAGCGTGGATCGGTTTGGCGCATCGCACCGCCCCTGACCGTCTCTCGCGACGAGGTTGATCGCGCGGTTACCATTCTCGATCAAGCTTTAACCGAGAGTCTGGATCGGGTCTGAATTGATGCACCCGATAGTCGATTTTCGAAGCGATCTGCTTGTCCCACCTTCAGCGGCCGTGAAGGCGGCAATGCTAGAGGCTATGGAGGCCTCGCCAGAGTTTGATTTACGCGGTGATCATTATCAACGGAATCTCGAAGAGCAAGTTGCTTCGCTATTGGGCAAGCAAGACGCACTGCTGTTTCCGACATGCACGATGGCCAATCAAACAGCACTCGCGGTTCATAGTCGGCCGGGAGAAGTGGTGATCGCAGAACAGAATGCACACATGATTACATCAGAGGGTGGCGCCCCCGGCGGCAATTCCGGTGTCATGGTAATGGGGCTTCCCGGTAGCAAAGGCCTGCCGAACTATGACCGGGTGGAGCAGCTGCTTTTGACGCCCGCCTCCGTTCTCACACCACGGATTGGAGCGTTGTTTCTCGAGAACACGCATCTGAGGTCAGGCGGCTCTGTGCTCGACTACGCCGGCACGACAGATCTATCGAAGTTGGCCAAGCATAGTGGCGTCGCTGTTCATATCGACGGGGCTCGGTTGTTCAATGCGGCCATCGCATCAGGCAGAACACTAGTAGAGCTGACGGCGAGCAGTTCTTCCGTTTCCATCAGCCTCAACAAAAGCCTCGGGGCACCGTTTGGGGCGATGCTCGCAGGGGACAGTGACTTCGTCGCAGAGGCATTGCGGGTCCGCCAACGCTTTGGCGGTGGTATTCGACCAACGTCGATCGTATGTGCGGCAGCGTTAGCCGCGCTCCAATCGTTCGATCACATCCATGACGACCATCGCCGTGCTAAAGAGATCGCCCAAAAATTGGCCCAGATACCGGGCGTCTCCGCGTGTCCAGAGCCGCAAACGAACATCGTGTTTGTCTCGTTACAGTCGAAGCTATGTGTCGAGAACATCATCGAAGGATTGCGTGAAGTGGACATCCTGGTGTTGCCGTTCGGTTCGAATAAATTTCGAATTGTTACCCATCGTGGCATCGATGATATGGCGCTGGAATACGCATCAACAACCATCGAAAAAGTTCTGACCCACTTGCATCGCTCATGATCTTGTCAGGGTAGGCAAGAACGTGGCGCCGTTCTTTATGAAGTCGGAAAGAGACTTCCGCAGCGTCGAACAATCGTATGGCGCCTCCAGCTCCATGAAGACATGACCGGCCAACCGCGATGGCCTTATGCGGTTCGTCTCCCGCCGCTTCCGGTGATGCCGGCCTCCGCAGAGAATCAATGAAGCAACTTTATCACGCGCGGCGACCCACGTTTTCACACGCTCTCTCGACTAAGCCGACACTAAAAATCATCAATTCCTATTGAGAGTACTCGCTCCTGTAGTGTGTTCTTCGGATACTCTGAAAGAGGCGATCAGCTATCCAACGCCCCGGTTATCAACCGGGTTTTTCGCGCGACTGAGCCGGCACGCCTCGATGCTAGCCCAGATATGACAGGCTTGTTGTGCTTTCCCAGAGCTACCGCCGTTGCTCAGGCCAAAAACGGACGCCTTCTCGTGCAAAGCCTCCGCCAGCTGCGATCACTGTACCGTCGGCACGCCAACAGGCGGCGCCTTCCCAACACCCATCATCGAGTCTTCGAATGCCGTTTATGCCGCCTCCAAGATGCGGCGTCTTAGTTGTCTGGTGGCCAAGATTTGCAAGTTTGCCGGCAATAGCATCATCGAGCCCATCTTCGAGCTCCAACACGCCGCCCTGCGTCCAGACCCGAGGAGCTTCGAATGCCTCTTGCAACGTCATTCCATGCTCAACCAGATTGATGATGACCTGCATCGCGGACGGGAAGATGCGCACGCCGCCCGTCAGGCCAATTGCAAAGTCGACCTTATCATCTTTTATTGCAATAATCGGTGACATTGACGTCGGCACACGCTTGCCTGGGGCAATCGAGAGGGCACGCCCGGGATGAGGATCAAACAGATACATATAGTTGTTGGGGATCAGACCAGTCTCACCAATCAGATAGCGAGCCCCGAAGACACTATTTATCGTGTGTGTTGCGACAACGACATTGCCGTTCCGATCCGAAGTCGTGACATGCGTAGTGTGTGCTGCGTTTTCGCCATTGCCGGCAATTGATGCGGTCCCGGCCCTCCAAGATTTGGCTTGACCAAGGTCAATCTGGGCAAGGCGTGTAGCAGCATAAGATTTTGCAATGAGTTGCTCGACCGGAACATCGAGAAATGCAGGATCGCCTGTTGATGCGTCTCGGTCACTGAAGGCAATCTTCATCACTTCAGCGAGGAGATGCACAGATTTGACCGAACCGAAGCCCATGCCAGCTAGGTCAAATCCCTCGAGGATGTTCAGCATCTCGATGACGTGAATTCCGCCAGATGAGGGAGGCGGTGGGCCAAAGATCTCGAAGTCACGGAACATGCCTCGCACGGGTTCCCGTTCGATTGCCTGATACGCGCCTAGGTCCTCAAGCGAAAGCACGCCTCCATTGCGGTCTATGTACTCGGCAACAACTTGGCCGATCGCGCCACCGTGCAGGACGCTAGGCCCTTGTCGCGCAATTGTTTTGAGAGTCTCAGCATAAGCTGGTTGTTTCAATCGGCTGCCGGGCTTGATAGGGCCGCCATTGGGCAAAAAAATGGATGCGATTGCTGCATCTTTTTCCATGTCGGATGCCGCCTCGGCTATGCACTCAGATAAATAGGGAGTGACCAAAAAGCCGGATTCTGCGTGGCGGATAGCCGGTGCGATCACATCTGCGAGCGAGAAGGTGCCGAGCGTCTCTAGCGCACGGATCCAGGCCGGAAGGTTGCCGGCTGTAGCCGTTGCCATCGGCCCGCAAGCATTTTTGCGCCCGACTGTTTCAAGCCGTGTAGCAATTTCGTCTGAAATAGTCTCGAACATGTCTTGGGTCGCTGCCGCCGGTGCTTGGCTTTGGCCATCGATCACCACGTGTCGACCATCGCTCATACGGACCTGCATCATGCCTCCGCCCAAGAGCCCGACCATCATGGGTTCGACAACCGTCAGCGACAGCAACGTTGCAACCGCCGCGTCCACAGCGTTTCCGCCGGCGGCCAGCATCTCTGCTCCGGCCGCAGCTCCCAGTGGATGGTTAGCAGCAACAATGCCGCCGGAGCCCACGGCAGGTTGCTTTTCACAACGGAATGTCGATTGGTTCAGTTCGCGCCAGTTCTTGCTCTGCATCATGTCGTTCCGATAAATTGCAAAGGGAGTTCACTCCAAGTGCGTCGCTTGAATTGATCATCTCCGATCACGGCCTGCGCTGCCAAGATGTTCGGACAGTGTCCAAGCATGAGCGTTGCAGCTGTATTTTACATTGCTGCCAGACAATGGTTGGCACGGGAAATGAGTGGACCTTCGAGAGTTATTGCTTTCGGTGCCTACTCTAGAAGTACCGAAGTTGCTTTCAACATTGTGATGCCGCGCCGTGAAAAGTCGTAGCAATTGCAGCGCCCGACTTTTCAGCAGTGCTGCTTAATTTTTTTGCGAGACTTGCATAATTGCAACTCTTACGGTCAACTTAGTGCTCACTGGGTCGAAGGTAGTGCTGGCTAGCATCAAAAGAGGAGTTGTTTCAATGTTGAGAACACTGTTTCGCGCTTCAGTCTTGGCGGTCGCGAGTTTGGCTATGGCTGGCGCTGTTTCTGCTGGCAAAAAGGACGATACACTTGTCTGGGTGACCAAGTTCGAGCCACCGACCTACAACTACTACGATCAAACACTGCGCGAAGGCACAATCCTCTCCCGCCACCTTTGGGATAGTCTTTACTGGCGTGATCTGGAAACCGGTGAGTATGTTCCGCATCTCGCAACCAAGATTGAGTACGCGGACCCAAAGACAATTGATATCACGCTACGCGAAGGCGTAACGTTCCATAATGGCGAGAAGTTCGACGCCGATGATGTGGTATTCACCGTCAATTTGGTGAACAATCCAGAAAACAAGATGGCCAACCGCAATCCGATGCGGTGGATCTCTCGGGCCGAGAAAACTGGCGAATATACTGTGCGATTGCACCTGGACAAAGTCTTTGCCCCGGCGATCGAGTATCTGTCCACGTCGGTCGTCATGTATCCCGACGAGTATTACAAGAAGGTCGGCAAAGACGGATATGCTCGGGCGCCCGTGGGCACAGGACCTTACAAGGCGACCGAGGTTTCTCCGGGCAAACGTCTCGTGATGGAAAAGAACGAGAACTACTTCGGCGGCGGAAAAGGCAAGCCGCATATCGGTAAAGTCGTGATGCGGTTCGTGGACGAGACGAATACTCAAATTGCCGAACTGCTCTCTGGAAACGCCGACCTGATCTGGCGCTTGAACAAAGAGCAAGGTGAAAAAATCAATCGTGTATCCGGAATCAGGGGAATCGCCGGCGAAACCATGCGGGTTGGCTACTTGCAGTTCGATAGTTCTGGGAGCAGTGGTGATAACCCGTTCACCAAATTGAAGGTGCGTCAGGCGATCAGTCATGCAATCGATCGCAAGGCGATTGCTGAGCGCCTGCAGGGGGGCGGCCAAGTCTTGCACCTTGCCTGCTATCCGACGCAGTTTGGCTGCGAGTCGCCGAAAGCGCCAAAGTACGACTACAATCCAGACAAGGCCAAGCAACTTTTGGCCGAAGCCGGTTACCCTAAAGGTCTTGAGGTTGACTTCTATGCTTACCGCAATCGGCCTTACGCTGAGGCTATGATGGGGTTCATGGCCAAGGTTGGCATCAAGGCAAATCTCAGTTGGATGAAGTATTCGGCACTCCGCGATAAAGTTCGTGGGAAAGAGGTTCCGTTCAATTTCATGACCTGGGGCTCCGGTTCGGTTAACGACATCGCCAACATCACAGCGTATTTCTTCGACGGCCGCGCAGACGACCTTGCACGTGATCCTGAAGTGAAGAAGTTCCTGGATGCTGGCGGCGCCACCGTTGATCCAGCCGAGCGAAAGAAGAACTACAGCGAGGCGCTGCGCCTGATCGCTGAGCGGGCGCACTGGTTGCCTCTGTTCAGCTACGTTTACTTTTACGGCATGAAGGATGAGCTCGACTTCCAACCGACACCGGACGAAATCGTTCATCTTTACCGAGCGAAGTGGAAGTAGTCACCGTAGCAACAAAGGCGCTCAAGATTGAGCGCCTTTGTTCGATATGACGTCACCAAAACGAGGGTTGCCGGCCAGATGATCGACGTACCCGCTAGCGAGAGGACATAGGTTCATTGTTGAACTTCACACTCCGGCGTTTGGCGATGGCGGTCTTGGTGGCCATTACAGTCTCTTTGATCGCTTTCTTTTTGGTTCGACTTTCAGGCGATCTGGCAATCGCTCTCGCGGGCGAGGAAGCGAGTTCGGAGGATATTGCAGAGATCCGTCGACTGTACGGTCTGGATCGGCCAATCATAATTCAATACCTCGATTGGCTCGGCCGCGCCCTGCAAGGCGACTTTGGCAAGTCACTGTTTTTTCCAGAAACTGTTTGGGAATTGGTGGCCAGCCGCCT
>JBCDBQ010000268.1:0-9145 GCA_039183375.1 Pseudomonadota bacterium | reverse complement strand
CTCCCGAGACATGTGGGCGACATCATCGACTCCAACGCCGACATCGATCGCCGTCCAATAGCGTCCATTGAGCGCTTGGACATGCTTAGCAAATGCACTCAGAAGTCTCGGCTTCTGGGCATCACGCGAGTCCGCGATGATAACCGACTTGCCACCGCCAAGCTTGAGACCAGCCAAGGCGTTCTTATAGCTCATACCTTGCGATAGCCGCAGCACATCGGTAACTGCGTCTTCGATTGAGGCGTAGGGATACATGCGGCAACCGCCGGCCGCCGGGCCTAGCCTCGTCGAGTGCACGGCAATGATCGCACGTAAGCCCGTTGCAGCATCACTGCAAAACACAACCTGCTCGTGACCATCGAAGGCAGGATTATCGAACACATGTGGCATGGGCTTCATGGGCTTACCTCCAGTTATGACCAAGGATGCTACCTCCTTGGAGATTGGGGGCAAGAGAAGACTTGCGCAAGAATGGAGACCTGCTTCACCGCAAGAGTTCACGGCATCGTTCAAAGTCGTGCATAAAGTTGAATGTGGGTGGACTGACGACAGTTCGAATTAAGCGCGCACACGAAACAGGGCGACACCGCTCACCTCAGCCTTACTCACCCATTTTGAGCGCAGCGATGAATGCTTCTTGCGGGATCTCGACCTTGCCGAACTGGCGCATCTTTTTCTTACCCGCCTTCTGCTTGTCGAGAAGCTTACGTTTACGCGAGATATCACCGCCGTAGCACTTAGCCAGAACATCCTTACGCAGCGCAGAGATCGTCTCGCGCGCAATGATACGTCCACCGATTGCCGCCTGAACCGGGATCTTGAAGAGATGCTGCGGGATCAGCTCCTTCAACTTCTCGCACATGACACGACCACGCGAATCCGCACGGGTCCGGTGGACAATCATCGACAAGGCATCGACAGGCTCAGCATTCACCAGCACGGACATCTTGACGAGATCCTCTGGTTCATAGTCGGTCATTTGATAGTCGAACGATGCGTACCCGCGTGAGATCGATTTCAGACGGTCATAAAAATCAAAGACCACTTCATTCAGCGGCAGCTCATAGATCAACATCGCCCGCGAACCGGCGTAGGTTAGCTCTTTCTGCCGACCGCGCCGATCCTGGCAGAGTTTCAGGACACCGCCGAGATACTCGTCCGGCACCATAATCGTAGCTTCGATCCACGGCTCTTCCATTCGGTCGATCTGCGTCGGGTCCGGCATGTCGGCCGGATTGTGCATTTCAATCATCGAGCCGTCATTCATAAAGAGGTGATAGACCACGCTCGGCGCCGTCGTAATCAGCTCCAGATTGAACTCGCGATCGAGCCGCTCGGTGATGATCTCAAGGTGCAGGAGCCCGAGAAATCCGCAACGGAAACCAAAGCCCAACGCCGCGGATGTTTCCATCTCAAACGAAAAGCTCGCATCGTTGAGACGCAGCTTCGCCATCGCGGACCTGAGATCCTCGAAGTCAGCAGCATCAACCGGGAAGAGACCACAGAACACAACCGGCTGAGCTGGCTTGAAGCCTTCCAATGCAGCTTCCGTCGGCTTCTTTTCATCTGTGACGGTGTCACCAACGCGCGTGTCGGCGACTTCCTTGATGGCAGCCGTGAAGAAGCCAACTTCGCCAGGGCCAAGTTCGGCCAGCATTTCCTGCTTCGGGCGGAAGATGCCAACGCGCTCGATCAAGTGCGATGTACCCGTTTGCATCAACTTGATCTTCTGGCCCTTCTTAAGGACGCCTTCAATCACGCGAACGAGAACGACGACACCGAGATAGGCGTCATACCAGCTGTCAACCAGCATCGCCTTCAAAGGCTTGTCGCGTTCTCCCGATGGCGCCGGCAGCCGTTCCACGACAGCCTCGAGAACCGCACCGATGTTGAGCCCTGTCTTGGCAGATACCGGCACCGCATCAGATGCATCAAGACCTATGACGTCCTCAATCTGCTGCTTAACGCGATCTTCATCGGCCGCCGGCAGATCGACTTTGTTCAATACCGGGATGATCTCGTGATCGTGGTCAAGCGCCTGATAGACGTTGGCTAATGTCTGCGCTTCGACACCTTGGCTTGCATCAACCACCAGCAGCGAGCCTTCACAGGCAGACAATGACCGCGATACCTCATAGGCAAAGTCGACGTGGCCTGGAGTGTCCATCAGGTTCAGCTGATATGTCTTGCCGTCAGTGTGCTTGTAGTCCAGCCGCACGGTCTGCGCCTTGATCGTAATGCCACGCTCGCGCTCGATGTCCATGTTATCGAGCAGCTGCTCTTTCATCTCACGGTCTTCGACATTGCCGCAAAACTGGATCAATCGGTCCGCCAAGGTCGACTTGCCGTGATCGATGTGCGCAATAATCGAGAAATTCCGAATATGTGATTGTTCGCTCATGACACGCTCATACCACTGCCCGCCAACGGCTGGAAGTGGAAGTTTTAGGAAGCGTTTTCAAGTCCGTGCGGTGTGGAGAAGCAGGCCGCATGATCATTGTTCACAAATGCGCGGTCAGATATCGGATCGGTCTGCCTGGTCCTCGCACGAATGATCGTCCGACAACGATAGGCCTGTGTTGACAGAACCGCAGGAGCAGCGCTGCAATGGTCGAGCACATCGCATTAAGAGGCTTCATCAATGGGCAAGTATTTCGAGGACCTGGAGATCGGCCAGATTTTCCAATCGCAAGCTGCACACACGATGACGCGCGATGCCATTGTTGCCTATGCCCAGGAATGGGATCCGCAGCTTTACCACATCGACGAGAATGCCGCCGCGCAGTCTCCGGTTGGCAGGATTTTCGCCTCTGCCTTCCATTCGATGGCTGTCGCGCAGAAGCTTGCCCATGAGGCCGGCGCGTTCGACGTCCTACCGATTGTCGGTCTTGGCATCACCGATCTCACGTTTCCGAAGCCGGTTATCGAGGGCGATGATGTTCGCACGCGCGTTACCGTGAAAGAGAAACGGCCGTCACGAAGCAAACCCGATCAGGGCCTTGTCACGCTCCACATCGAGTTGCTGAACCAGAACGATGACGTCGTCCTGCAATACACATTGACGGAACTGGTCCGACGACAACAGGCACAGTAACAAGCCAATCAATCCGTTGCCATTTGGCACCTGTCTGGAAGTCCTGCGAATGATCATTCATGACCTCAGAGCAGTTGATCAGGTTATTACCCGGCTTTGCGCACTTCTTGCCGTTCAGGCCAGAAACCAAGAAATCCAAGCCATTAACCACAACCTCTGACAACGACCGCTCCGAAACTCTTAATTCACAGTTTCCATGCGGTAATGACGCATGCGGACTAGGCAGGGGAATTTATCAATCAGAGCAAATAGATACACTACCATTCCTAAGTTCAATCCCCTGTCCAATTGGGAAACTTGCAATAGCCAAAGCCCACTGGATAAGGGTTGATATGAATCGATCCTGTCACAACGGTTCGCAAACGCCTCTCGTGAGCACCCACCGGAGAAATCAAGTTAAAACGGAACCAGGTTCGATGATTGCCAATAGCAAATAGCCGGACCTTGGTTTCTAAGAGAAAAAAAAAGATAATCGAGTGAACTGCTTCACAGACTGACGATTCCGCCTGTGATCATCTGATTGGATGGGTCCACCACCAATGCAGTTCTCGAAAATTGGAAAGACATATGCAGTTTCAGGAAACCTCGACGAAATGGTCTCCAACGGCCTTAAAGAATTGGCTGATAAAGAGAGCCCAAAAAAAAAGAAGTAACCTGAACAAATCACGCTCAAAAAACACAATTTCTCTACTGGCATCCTTAGTTGCGATCGCCACAACAAGTTCCGCGGCTTTTGCGCAATCAAGTGTGCTAAGTCCCGGCGACACTGTCGTCACAAGCTTTTCCGGGATCATTCAAAAAGAGGCTCAGCAAGCTCCGGGAAGGAATGTCCTCGATCGCTTCTTTATCGACTTGGACGGCCCTTCCGCACAAGTCCTCACACTTGAAGGCGCGACTTCTGCTGGCAACAACAACCTGACGCGAGGCGAAGCCAAACGGCAGATCACGGCCAGAGAAGTCGGTCAGGTTTTCGCAGTGGCACTTGAGCATGCGGAAAACGGAAGTTCTCCCAACATCTATCTTGGCGCCACATCGGCTTACGGCATTAATATTGTGAAGGCGATGCCCGGCGACGGAGTTCTCCAGCGCATCAAGCGAGGACAACCCGGCGCACAATTCATGCCCGGACAGTTTGGACCAAACACGCCAGGGGCCGCTGGTGCCATATGGCGTATCGACGGTAAGACGGGAACGGTGTCGTTGTTCGCAACCCTCCCGACCAATAGCGGCCCCGGCATTGGTGACATTGCTTATTCAAAGCCCCTGAAGCAGTTCTATGTCTCAGATCTCGACAACGGCTTGATCTACCAAATCGATTCGACTGGCAGGATCCTCGGTCAATTTGACCACGGCGTAAACGGCCGTCCAGGCAATGGCCAGCAACCTGTCGCGGACGACACCCGCACGATGCAAATCACAAGCCCGCGCTTTAATGCGCTGCGCCCCGAAACGTGGGGATACACCCAGGTGCAGCGCCGGGTTAGCGGCATGACCGTCTACAATGACAGGCTCTACTATGCCGTCAGTGCCAATGCCGAAGTTTGGTCCGTAGGACTGCAACCGGATGGATCATTCGCAGGCGACGTTCGCTTTGAGATGACCGCTGCAAGTACCCTCAAAGGCAAAGGTCCGATCACAAGCATGCAGTTTGACGCCAATGGTCAGCTGCACCTTGCCCAGCGCGGCCAACAACGGGCAAGCTACCATTATGGTGACTTCGTCAAACCCGATGCATCTGCCGTCGTCAGCTACGAAAAACAAGCTGCAACCGCGGCAAGCCCATCAACAGAGCTCCGACAGCTTCGCAGTCGAATACCAGTTGGCATAACAAGCTATCGCTCAAGCGGCGGCCTGGCTTTTGGTTACGGCTATGGCGTTGACGGCACTCTTAAGCTCGACGCCTGCAGCAGCACGCTTTGGGTCACTGGGGATGGTCTGCGTTCAAGCCAGACCACCGAATCTGATGCCGGCAATGGCACGCAGCTATTCGATGTGCACGGCCTGCAGGGATTATCAGCTGCAACCGCCGGCGTGTCTCCTCAGACACCGTTCTACATCGACGCCGACGGAGTATTCGGCGACCCTGGCAAGGCTGGCCACATGGGTGATGCTGCCGTTTGGCAGGATTGTGAGACCACTGAAGCAACAGTCGTTCAAACAGCGACGTCTGAAGGCCTGCCACCTGAGTTCAAGGAACCCGGCCCACCGCCACCGGATCTTCCGCCCGAGTTCATCCCGCCACCACAAGTCTTCGAAACCAACCTCGCATTGGCAAAGTCGGCAGTCTCTGAGCAATGCACCATCAATGGTGCCGGCTCTCTTTGCCGTTTCGATATCACGATAACAAACACTGGTGACCGCGCCTATCGTGGATCTATTCTTCTCTCTGACACCGTGCAAGGACCGCCAGGTTCACTGGTCGGCTTCAGTGCCGGCCCAGGTTGGAGCTGCTGGCGCGATGCCGGAATGACCTACAAGTGTCTGGGAACGAACAACGTTATCAATGCCAGAGACAGCCTCAGCATCCGCTCGGTCGTTTGGATGCCAAACACTCCAAATCGGTGCTTTGTCCAGAACACTGCGCAGATCGAGTGGGCACCACCAGGCACACGCTGGAACACGGACCCGACCGACGATATCGCCGTCGCAAACGCATACTCTGCCCAGCCCGGCTGCCAGCAGGTACCAGGTCCGACCAACCTCAACATGACCAAATCCGCCACAGCGGATAGCTGCATCCGTCAGAGTGGCGAGATCGTCTGCCGCTTTGCCGTGACCGTCAGCAACGTCGGCCCAAATCTGTTCAGTGGTGACGTCCAGGTCTACGACGAACCAACAACTGCGGGATCTGCATCTTTTGGTCCTGCTCCGTGGGCCTGCTCAGCGAACGGTATAGGTTTTGACTGCACCTATCCATCGGCCATCTTGTATCCAGGTCAGCAACTCAACCTTTGGAGCTGGACACGGACACCAGTAGCTGAGGCAGAGGCGCAGGCCTGCCAGATTTCAAACCAGGCATTCCTCACACTGCCGGTTGGAGGCACTCCGGCAAATGAAGATCCGGCTGATGACAATGCCCAGGCGTTGGCAGTCGCTCCCGGTGGCATTTGCGTTGCCGCCGCCGCGCAACAGAAGGTGGAATGTCCATCAGGCTTTAAGCCGGATAAGAATGGATGCAGCCCAATCAAGGTTGAGCCATTACCAATTGTAACGCCGCCACCTGTCACTGTGTGCCCCAATGGCATGCGCAAGGTCAGGGTTTCACGCCTCCTCGAACTCCGGCGCGCAGGCTGGGATCTCGTCCGGCAAGCAAGCGGCCAGTGGTGTGGCCTACCCGGCATCGAACCACCGCCACCGCCGCCACCCGTCGATACGTGTCCACATACGATGGAACGTGTTCCAGTTTCCCGCGTCCGCGCGCTGCGCAACGAAGGTTGGGAAATCATCCGCGTCCAGGGCACCAACGTCTGGTGCGGCCGGCCCGACGCCAATCCTTATCCCTGCCGCCATCGCGAGTATTTGGAGAGCAGCTGGAGCCGCAAGGAAACTGCACGCAGTAAAGGCGCCCCGGTTCGAACCGTACGCTGGAGGGGCAAGCGCAGCTGGTGCATAGGTCCGATCCCGTCTCCGGAAAGACCAATCTGCCGTGGCGGCACACTCGCCAAGATCGGCAACGTTTGGATTTGTCGCTGCCCAACATTCCAGCCCTATCGGCAGGCGAAACGCCGCGATGCAAGAGGCCGCGAAATCATCATCTGTCTACCGGTTGGCCCCGGCAAGCAGTGCCTTGCAGGTGAGCGAACAGTCAGAAGCGTTGTCCAAGTCGCCACGTTGCGAGCCCGGGGCTATTCGATCCGAAAAATCAGTCAAAAGACCTGGTGTGCACGTCCACCTGCTCCTGTCATCTGCCGCCCTGGTGAGACATCAGCCAAGAATCTCGTGCAGGTCGAAGCCCTGAGGGCAAAAGGATACAGCATCCGCAAGGCAGGACGAAAGCTCTGGTGCGGGAGACCACCGGTTGTTGTTCCCTGTCGTCCAGGCGAACGCACGGTCACCAATCCGGTGCAAGTCGCAACCTTGAAAGCCAGAGGCTTCACTGTCCGCAAGGCTGGACGCGGAAGATGGTGTGCCAGACCACCGGTTGTTGTCCCTTGCCGTCCAGGCGAGCGCACAGTCACCAACCCGGTGCAGGTCGCAACCTTGAAGGCGAGAGGCTTTACTATCCGCAAGGCTGGACGTGGAAGATGGTGCGCAAGACCGCCGGTCGTCGTGCCTTGTCGTCCGGGCGAGCGAACTGTCAAAAACCCGGTGCAGGTCGCAACCTTGAAGGCCAGAGGCTTCACTGTCCGCAAGGCTGGACGTGGAAGATGGTGCGCCAGACCACCAGTCGTTGTGCCTTGCCGTCCGGGCGAGCGAACTGTCAAAAACGCTGTACAGGTCGCAACCTTGAAGGCCAGAGGCTTCACTATCCGCAAGGCTGGACGTGGAAGATGGTGCGCCAGGCCACCAGCACGGATAAGCTGCCGCGCCAACGAAAGACTCGTACGCAACCGTGTACAGCTCGTGGCTCTACGACCGCGCACGATAAGCACACGTAAAGTCGGTAAATCTGCCTGGTGCGTTCGGTTGCGCAAGGCTTGCAAGGTTGGCCAGATTTATAAGGGCGGACGCTGCCAGCCAATCATTCGCAAATGCCCGAAAGGCACCATTGGAATTTATCCAAAGTGCCGGCGAATTGTGAAACCACCGCAGATCAGGTGTCCAAAAGGCACGGTTGGAAAATGGCCAAAGTGCCGCCGTGTTGGAAAGCCACCGCGCCCACCGAAGTGCCCATTCGGCTATAAAGGCCGGCCGCCCAACTGTAAGAAGATCATCAAGCCACCGCAGATCAAATGCCCCAAAGGCACAGTTGGAAAGTGGCCGAAGTGCCGACGCGTTGGCAAACCACCGCGTCCACCGAAGTGCCCATTCGGCTATAAGGGCCGGCCACCGAACTGCAAGAAGATCGTCAAGTTGCCGAAGATCAAATGCCCCAAAGGCACAGTCGGCAAATGGCCAAAGTGCAAGCGTGTAAGATAGGCCAGAAATGATTGCGGCCCGGGCTTTTTGTCCGGGCCGCCACCATTTAGCGTCAGTTCCCTGGCTCACCTTATTGGTCTGAGCAGGCCGCTTGCGATCAAGTCGCTACTAGACAATTCCAAAATCGATCAATGAGCGAACAGCCCGGCCTTCCTTCATGGCGGTGAAGCCCTCATTGATCTCTTCCAGCTTGATCTTGTCGGAAATCCAATCATCAAGGTGGAGGCGACCCTGCAGGTAAAGCTCGATCAGGCGCGGCATGTCCGTGCGGAAACGGTTCGAACCCATCGATGAGCCTTGGATTTTACGCTCGCGCAAAAAGTCAAATCCGTGCAGCTCGATCTTCTCACCGAACGGAACCATCCCGACAATCGTTGCCGTTCCACCGACGCGCAACATTTGGAACGATTGCTCGGCAGTGAGCTTCAGGCCAAGACATTCGATGGCATGATCGACTCCGCCCTGGGTCATTTCCTTGATCCGCTCAACAGGATCACCATCGTTCGGATTGACCAGATCAGTCGCACCAAGCTTGGTCGCCAGCTGTAGTTTCGCGGGATTGGTGTCCACGGCAATAACACGACCGGCCCCGGCGACGTGCGCACCATTGATCGCTGCCATGCCGACACCGCCACAACCGATCACCGCCACCGTCTGGCCAAATCGGACATTGGCCGTATTAACCGCTGCGCCGAAGCCAGTGATGACGCCACAACCAATCAGCGCCGCACGATCCAGCGGCATGTCCTTCCGAACATTCACGACCGCGTTTTCGTGGACGAGCATCTGCTCGGCGAAAGACGACATATTGATAAACTGATGCAGCCTGTCAGGCTTCTGCCATTCCAGCCGCTCGGACTGTCCCGGCAACATCTTGACGTCTGTGTTGGTGCAGATCACCGGTCGCCCCGACGTGCACTGCTCGCACGTTCCGCAGAACACCGAAAGACAAGTAATGACGTGATCACCTTT
>JBCDBQ010000267.1:0-9160 GCA_039183375.1 Pseudomonadota bacterium | reverse complement strand
TGGCGCAACCGATCCGAAGATGGGTGCAGTTGAGAGCGGGGTCAGGTTTTTTTCTCAGGCTAGCTGCCATCATCGTCCCGAAGTTTATGGCGGGATTGCTGCAAAGGAAGCCGCATCGCTCATGCAAAGCTTTTTCGCAACGCGGCGCTCATGTTGATCTGGCAGTCCATTCTCGCGCTGATACTGGCTTGGATGTGTAGTTCAGCAGCGCGCGCAAGTGATCTGACGATCGCAGTCATTGGGCCAATGTCGGGGCAATTCGCAGAGTTCGGTGCGCAACTCCGCGCTGGGGTGGAGCAGGCGGTTGTTGATATCAATGCCAGTGCTGGTGTGAACGGCCGACAAATCACTGTCATTCACGAGGACGACGCCTGCGATCCAGCAAAGGCTGTGACCGCTGCAGCCAAGGTTGCAGCCAGACGGGTGTCACTGGTCATTGGTCATTTTTGCTCTCGCGCTTCGATCCCCGCTTCGCGCGTTTATGCGCAGGCCGGCATCTTGCAGATTTCACCAGCCTCAACCCATCCCGAACTAACGATAAAACGCGCTGGACCTACCATCTTTCGACTGAGCGGTCGCGACGATCAACAGGCCAAGGTCGCTGCCAGGTACATCGCCCAGAAGAACAACGGTCGAGACGTCGCGATTGTTCATGATGAGAGCGTGTTTGGATTGTGGCTTGCAAGTCAGGCACGCCGAGCCATCAAGGCGGCCGGTTTGAATGAGCCGAGGCTGGAGGCCCTATCTGGTGATCTCAATAAACTTGTTGCCAGGCTGAAAACAGCAGGTGCCGAGACTGTCTATTTCACCGGAAATCATTCGTCCGCCGCACGCATGGTCCTGGAACTGCGCAAACAAGGTATGGACACGCGATTGATCGGCAGCAACGCACTCGCAACACAAGAGTTCTGGCAGGCGACAGGTGCTGCAGGTGAAGGCACGGTTCTGACTGCACTATGGGACCCTCGCTCTCATCCGGCAGCACAAGCGGTTGTTGCAAAGCTGCGCGCGCGCCGTATCGAACCCGAACGCTTTGTGCTGTTTGCCTACGCGGCCGTAGAGGTGTGGGCGCTAGCCGCAAGGTCTGCCGGCTCGGTCGAAGCAAAGGTCGTCAGCAAATACTTAAGCAAGGAAAAGTTCAGTACGGTGCTTGGTACATTCTCTTTTGATCAGAAGGGAGATCCCAGTCTCTCATTCTTTCGGCTGCATAAATGGCGGGCCGGTCGATACACGCCGTTCGATTGAAATGACATAATGATCAAGCAGGTGAGCATAATCTGCTGAAATTTAATCTTTATTTGCGGGGACGTGCGGAATAGGGCGTTGCACTCGTGCCACGATGGGTTTTGTGAATACCGTAGAAAACGCTTCAATCTTCGCAAATTTTGATTGCTCGGAATAGCTTGAGCCCGCAATTGTCCAGACGAGCATAATACGTGGTCTGTGATTATCTGAGTTTGTCCGGCAGGTCGTTGGAAGTGGAGTGAATAGCGTCATGGCTCCGACCAAAAGAATTCATTCAAAGTGTTTGCGCTCTAGTCAGCAAACAATCGGAGCGGACCTGCGGAACTGGGCTAGCTCTGTTTTCGTTCTGGCGTGGCTGTGTCTTTTGCCAATGAGTGTAGCAAAAGCGCAGTCTGAGGCTCAGGCTGCCAGTGGACCCCCTTATCATATCGCCGTTCTGGTCAATTCCGGTTCGGTCAAGCCCTGCTATGACAACGGAGTCATTGCAGCCATCGACAAGATGACCGGCTTGGCACAAGAGGAAATCAACAAGGCTGGTGGCGTCAATGGTCGACCCATTGAAGTGCGGTTGATTGATGATGAGGACCTAACCGAAAAAACGATTGTCAACGTTCGCGAGGCGCTGAAGGACAAGCAACTTCTCGGCATCATCGGCTTGTCAAATGATTTCATGGCAAGGGCTGTTTTTGGTTCACTCCGGGATGAATTGGAGCAGTCAAAAATTCCGTTCATCACCAGCGTCTCGGACAACACCATCTTCAACGGCCTAACCAATGTCTTCTCGACCGAGCCGTCGCGGCAGCAAGAGGGCCTCCCGATCATTGCAGCCTTTATCCAACATCTCAAAATGAGCCATGTTGGTTTTATCGGTATGGCAGGCTCCGATGAAAGTGAGGACGTTGGTAATCAGCTGTTGAGCAAACTCGGCTTCGACAATCTGTTGTGGGACATCCAGCTCAAGCTGCGTGGCAGCCAGCTTGATGCGACGCAATTGGCTGAAGCGGTCAAGCTGGCCGGTCAGCCGATGACTGGTAAAAACGGCAAGGAACAACCAACCTCCATGTTGGTTGTAGACCTGCAGGGAAACCGTGCCGGTCAGCTCATTAAGGCGCTTATGGATGCCCGGGTAACGCCTGGCCTCTTCATAACTGGTGACATCAACGAGATTTCCCAGGATATCGTCAGCAAATATCCGAACGCGATCTATCAGCTCGCCTGGGATGAATTGCCGGAAGTCTACAACAATCGCCTTCTCGAGCTTGTTGGAGAAGAAAAGCCTGACCAGGGTTTGTTCGCAGGACGCTTGTCCCTCGAACGGCTTCCGGAAGTCTACGAGAACCGGATGAAGGGGCTGGTTGGAAACGAGCGCCAGCATCAGTGGGTTTTTACGGACAAGAAGCGGCTGGATTCACCGGGCTGGGAAAATGGTGCATGTAAGGAACGGCAGCTGACCGGCCGGCCCAATCCGTTAGAGCCAGACAACATGCGAGCGATCATGCTCGGCGCACAGAACGCCGACCTCGTGGCAATGATTGCAACCGCGGCGCGTAAGGCCAAAGGTGAGATGGACATCACTGATCGTCGGGCAGCGATCGTGCGGGGATTCATCGAAACCTATGCAGATGGCAAAGGAGCCTTCAAAGGACGACTGCGAAACTGGTCGTTTGTGCCAGATAAGCGAACTGCAACAAGACGACCATTGATCACGATACTTCCGCGCGGGCTTGGACGAATGCAGCTGGCCCCCGTACAATTCGCACGTGTCCGCAACCAGAAGTTACGCCAGATTGATACACTGTATCTCGATATAGACCTGGTTCGCGCCCACAGTATTGATGACAATCGCAAGTCCTTCCTGGCGGATTTCTATGTTGCAATGCGTGGCAGCAAGATTGCCAAAATTGAAAACATTGAATTCGCCAACGCCTACATTGATCCGCGGACCGGAGGACGGCAGCTTTCGATCGATGTTCTCCATCCCGGCGGTCCGAGTGATGTCTATCCGAGTTCCATGCGGATCTACCGCGTCTCAGGTCGATTTCTCTTCAAGCCGAAGCTGGCAAACTACCCGTTCGATAGCCAGCAGTTCTCGCTAGAGTTGCAGCCCAAGAGCGGTAAGTTGCCGTTTATTGTGCAGCCTCCGCCGCTTGAACTTCGCGACAAGGATCTCGTGACGGACAGCTGGATTCAACGCCAGCAATTCGTCGGGTATTCAGCCGATTTTATTCCCGTCGTTGATGCCTTTACCCATGAGCCCAGTGTTGTGCCGTTCTATACGGCCAGCTTCACGTGGAAGATGAAGCGGGAAACTACAGATTATTTCCTACGTGTGGTTGTACCATTGGCTTTCATTCTGATCGTGGCCTACCTCTCAATCTTCATCCCGCAAACTCACCTTGAGGCTATTGTTACGATCCAGATTACGGCGCTCCTGTCAGCTGTTGCGCTTTATCTGAGTCTGCCAAAGCTCGAATCGGAATCCGCGACCATTTCCGATCGTATATTCGTGTTCGATTATATGATGGTGAGTTTTATGATCGTGATATCCATACTGCGGATCAACCAACGCATTGCCAAACGCAAGTGGTTGGACGGGATGCTGAGCTTCATCCATATCTTCATCATTCCCGTGGTTGTGCTGCTGATGATCTTTTCGGTTTATCAGGTCAGTTCGCTTCAGGCCTGAGCTCTACGCGTCGTCCTGTAGTGCTGTGCTGAGCTAATCTCCGGGAGCATGCCGATATACGCGGGCTTGCCTGCGCACTACTGTTCAAAATGGGCATAAGCATCTGTACGCCAAACCAAATTTGCGAAAATTGATGGCGGTGTGATTAATGCGAAGATCGGGCTCATCAATTGGAATAGATCATTAACCAAACCGTTGACAAAACACCGCCTGCCATCCATCAATGCGGGAACTGTAAGTTGGTGTGGGTAGCAAAATTTGGCTGCTGTCCACTGGGGTAGTCGGAGCTGAACGTCCTATCGGTCTATGCGCTGCGCACGCGGACAGGATGGACGAGACATGGCGGGATGGGTTCGAATTCGGATGATTGTGTTGCACCTGTCTAGGATTGTTTTCAGTTTTATTTGTTTAGGATGGCTTGCCCAGTCTGCCGCGTCGCAGGTACTCACACGCGAGGCCATCGATCGCAGCACTGTCAGTGTTATCACCGGACCAAACGGGAGTTTGCGGGCGCGCTTGGCAGCAGATCTCGCAGCCGTACTCGATGAAGACAGGAACCTGCGGGTTTTGCCGGTTGGTGGGCGCGGTGCCCTCTCCGATATCGCGGATATTCTCTATTTGCGCGGGATGGACCTGGCTATCATTCCAACAAGCGCTCTTTACTATGCTGAGCGCAATCGCCTTTTTCCGTCAATGAAGCGCAAGTTGCGCTACATCACGCGAACCTATATTCAAACGGCGCATCTTGTGGCCGGCGGTAATGTCCAATCTTTGCAAGATCTAAACGGCCAAAAGATAAATTTGGTGAGCAGACTTTCCGGAGCGTTTGTAACCGCTCAGATCGCATTCCCGAAATTCAAGATAAAATACCGGCCGGTGTACATGGACCAACGCCTTGCGTTGGACAAAGTTGCCAAAGGTGAGATTGCAGCCACCTTGATTATGTCGGGCCGGCCAAGTCCGTTGCTCAACGAAGTGCAGAAAAATCAGAAGCTGCGCCTGATACCGATCCCATTCAACAAGGACTTGCCGGAAGTCTATTTTGCCGAAGAACTTTCAAGTTCGGATTATCCCAATCTGATCTCCAGTGGTCAGTCAGTTCCAAGCATTGCAACGTCAGCGGCGCTGATGGTCTACAACTTCAAGACCGGAACAACGCGCTACGGCAAGGTGGCGCGATTTGTAGACGCGTTTCTTTCACGCCTCGAAGAGTTTCAGACCCCGCCACGTCATCCGCGCTGGAACGACATCAATTTGAACGCGACCTTGCAAGGCTGGGGGCGCTTCGGTCCGGCTGAAGAATGGTTGAAGAATAACCCGGTGCCAGTCGCGAGAGTGGCGCGCGCACCTGTGACAGCAAAGAAGCGGCGCAAAAGCTTGAAAGAGCTGTTTCAGGAGTTTATCGCAGCTCAAGCCAGGGCCGGTAAGTCAGAAGAACTGTTGCGTGCCAACAAGGAAGAACTGTTCAAGAAGTTTGTCGACTGGCAACGGACAAGGCGCGCAGCCGCAGCCGCAGCCAAACCTGCACCTGCAAAACCGAAAAAGGCTAAACGCAGTTTGCGGGACCTGTTCCGACAATTCATTGCAGAGGAAGTCGCAAGAGTTGGCAAGGCGAACGTCCTAGCCTTGTCAAAAGCCGAACTATATCAGCGCTTCTTGGTTTGGCGTCAAAGAACAGCTGCAAACTAGAACTATGTGAAATCGGCTCCGGGTCCGGAGCATGCAAGAACTATGGGGCTCACAAGCGGCCTGTCAGGGAATACGCGTTATGCCGTCAAACTCCACAATTTCATTACTGCGGACAGCAGCCGGCGTGTTGGTCGGTATCATAATGGCGTTGCTGCCAGCGCAAGCCTATGCGCAGTCCGCCAAGACCAAAATGGTCGTACCCTATGGCAAGGGCGGCGGTTCAGACCAATTGAGTCGGGCTATGGCCAAGAGCGTGGAACAGATCTCTCAAACGCGGTTTGACATCGTCAACATCAAGAAAGGCGCCGGACTTGGCGCCATCCCGAATTTCATGGCGTTGCCGGCAAATGGCTACAACGTCATCGAACATATCGACGATATCGCAGCTGCCTACGCGATCGGGGCAACCAACGTCCACCCGGCGCGGGATTGGGAACCGCTCGCAATTGTTCAACTTGCTTTCAGCCAATTGTTTATCAAGTCCGATGACAAGCGCTTCAGCGATTGGCGATCATTCATTGCCTATGCGAAGGCCAATCCCAAAAAAGTCGTCGTGGCCAACGTCTCCTACGACGGCTCGATGGAAAACATCACGATGCGTAAGCTGGAGGCAGAGCTCGGCTTTGAAACGCGTCAGGTGAGTTTCGATAACATCAAAGATCGCTACGAAGCCGTCTTCCTCGGCCGCGCAGATGCCTTGTTCGAGCAACCGGGCGATGTGCGATCCTACCTCGACTCAGGCCGGCTCAAGCCAGTTCTAACATTCTTTAACGAACGGCCTTCAGCTTTCGCAAATGTTCCAACGCATAAAGAAGTTGGTGCCACGTTTGAACCGCTGCTGCGGTTTCGCGGCTTCTTTGTGAAGAAGGGCACGCCGACTCAGCGCCTGACGTATCTGCAAAATCTATTTGCTGCCGCTTACAAAACGCCTTCGTTCCAGAAGTTCAACGAGAGCAAGTACATGACGATCATCGATCCATTTCGAGATCCGCAATCTTCAAAGCAGCTGATCAATCAGACCATTAAGAGCTATTCCAAGTCCTATCAGGATTTTCTCGCGCAGACGCTCAACGAATATTTCAAGCGCCAATAGCCAGAACAAAAGCCCAGTCATTAGGCAATCTCCCAGGGTTTGTGGCAAAATCCTAGCCGTCACACGTTCTTGATGCTGTGCGGCCACCTGCCAGTGTCGAGTTGAATTGACGACAGATATACATGGCGGCAAACTCACATTCCTAGACAGGGAAAATTGTCCGACGTCACGTTCGCGTCGGGGGGCGGGACGTTCGGACCGGAGGCGCTAGTGCGCCTCAACGGTCAGGAGTGATTGATGCGATTTCTCATTGGGCTTGCGGCCGCCAGCATCGCTGCGAGCTTGTCTTCCGTCGGGGCAAATGCAGGCTCTCCATTAGATTACTGGACAGGCAAAGGCGGGCACTTCTTCGGTGGAAAATGCTGTTACTGTGTACCAGCTGAGCGCCACGAAGTCCGCGGCAAAGACCACATTTTTTGGGTTGATGGCAAGGAAAAGATAGTCAAGCAGCATCAGGTTCGCATCACACCAGACCCTGAAGGGCGAAAGATTTATTACTGCAGTGGTGGCCTGCATCTGCCAAAACAAGTGCCGCACGATCGATGTGGCTTAATCAGGGGGGCAAGCTAGTCCGCGCTACTGACTGAAAGGCAGGAAGTTCTTTTGCGGCCTTGCTGGATTGGCACCGCCTGCTCGCTATTTCTCCGGATCGTCTATTGAATCGTAATTTTTGGACGGTTGCGCGATATGGATGTTTCTGATGTCGTGCGGTCTACGTGCTGAACTCCGAAACATCGGAGTTCCGGAAGGACGCGCGAAGTGGTTATAGCGAAACCTGAGAAGCGATAATCTATTGACGGATAAAATTGCGACCGGCTTGAACTTCGCGCTTGAGCACCCGCTTCCGCGGATCGGTCTGGCTCTAGGCGGTGGTGCTGCGCGGGGGCTCGCGCACATTCATGCGTTGCAGGCTTTTGATGAACTCGGCATCAAACCAAGTGTCATTGCTGGCTCTTCTATTGGTGCGCTTTACGGTGCAGCGTTTGCGTCCGGTCTGTCAGCGTCCTACATTCATTCGCTGACGGTCGAGAGCCTGTCGTCCCGGTTTGATCTTATCCGTCAGCTCTACTCCGCACGTACACCACCATTGCAACGTCTGCTCAATGTATTGCCGCTGCGGTCTGCTCTGATTGATCCTCTCGCATTGCTGGATATCCTACTGCCGAAGCAGATGGCAAAATCATTCGACCAGCTTGAGATACCCTTACGCATCATCGCAACCAATCTGACGGAGCGCGACGCCACCGTGTTGCGTGACGGCGACCTGCGTAGCGCCATTGGCGCGAGTATGGCCATCCCTGTCTTGTTTTCGCCCGTGGAAGTGGGCGGTGATCTGCTGGCCGATGGCAGTATCGTCAACCCATTGCCCTATGACGTGCTGCAGGACGAAGTGGATCTGGTTGTTGCCGTTGATGTCAGCGGCGGTAGTCGGGCTGGCGAAGATTCCCCCAGTGCCTCGATGTATTCCGTGCTGACACTGTCAGCTCAGATAGTCCAGAAGACGCTGATCCAGGAACGCCTGGTCCGATCACCTCCTGATGTCTACGTCGAGGTGGAATTGGATCAGTTTGGAGCGTTCCAGTTCCACAAGGCCGATGCCATCTTGTCGGCTTCGGAACCATTGAAAGATCGGCTCAAGTCGCAATTGATCAGAGTGTTATCAAGCGAAAAGATCACGTGACGTCCGCTCGCTCGATCAACCTGACTTAAGAAAACTCAGCACTGCAGCTGCTGTGTCGCTCGGGTTTTCTTCTGCCAGAAAGTGTCCTGAATCAATGGCCTGCCCCTCAACGGAGAGACACCAGTTTTGCCAAACCTCGAGTGGGTTCAGTTTGCCGAGGCCAAGGTAGTCGGTACCCCAAAGGACAAGGCTGGGACCCGAGATCTTTCGACCATCGGCACGATCCTGCTCGTCGACTTTCCGGTCGAATGAGGCACCGGCCCGATAGTCCTCGCAGAGTGCATGGATACGTTGCCGGTCTGCAAATAGTCCGCGGTACTCCTCCAGGGCATTGGGATCGAAGGCCGCGAGCGTCTTGTCCTTGGTCCAGCCGCTCAGGGTCCAGTCGGCATAGAAGGTCCCGTGTGATCCGATCAGGTTCTCGGGCATCGGGTAGCCCTGCGCTAGAAACATCCAGTGATAGCCTGACAGCGCTTTATTTGCGTCCATGGCATCCCACTGTTCGATCGTCGGCACGATGTCGAGGAGCACCAATCGGTTCACGGCTTCGGGAGTATCCAACGCCAAACGATAGGCGACGCGCGCGCCTCGGTCATGCCCCATCACATGGAATTGGGTATGGCCCAGTTGCTTCATCACGGCGACTGCATCGCGTGCCATCGTGCGTTTGGAATACTGTGTATGACTATCATCGCTGGCCGGCGCGGAGCTCTTGCCATAGCCGCGCATATCCATCGCGACGATGGTGAAATCCTGGGCGAGCAGC
>JBCDBQ010000266.1:0-9181 GCA_039183375.1 Pseudomonadota bacterium | reverse complement strand
GGCTTCGAGCGCAAGGACTACGATGAACGTCTTGAGTTCGAGCTCGGCATCATCGTCAAAATGAAATTTCCAGGCTACTTCCTGATCGTCTCGGACTTCATTAAGTGGTCCAAGGATGAGGGGATACCGGTGGGTCCTGGACGGGGTTCCGGTGCAGGTTCGCTGGTCGCGTGGTCGCTCACAATCACCGATCTCGATCCGTTGCGATTTGGACTGCTGTTCGAACGCTTTCTAAATCCAGAACGGATTTCGATGCCGGACTTCGATATCGATTTCTGCCAGGACAGGCGCGATGAGGTCATTCGCTACGTCCAACAAAAGTACGGTGAAGATCGTGTTGCGCAGATCATCACGCACGGAAAGCTACAGGCACGTGCCGTTCTGCGCGATGTCGGTCGGGTTCTGCAAATGCCCTATGGGCAGGTCGACAAGCTTTGTAAACTGGTTCCAAACAACCCTGCTAATCCGGTGACACTACCGGAAGCGATCGCGGAAGAGCCACGGCTGCAGGAAGCGCGCGATGAGGAGCCGGTTGTAGAGCGGCTGCTCGAAATCTCGCAAAAGCTCGAAGGTCTCTATCGCCACGCCTCAACCCACGCCGCCGGGATGGTTATCGGCGACCGTCCGCTCGATGAGTTGGTCCCGCTCTATCGCGATCCTAAGTCGAGCTTTCCGATCACGCAGTTCAACTGGAAGCTGGTCGAGAACGCCGGTCTGGTGAAGTTTGACTTTCTCGGCCTCAAAACTCTTACAGTGCTGCAAAAGGCGGTCGAGCTGATCAAGCGCGGCCGCGGCATTGACGTTGATCTTGCGAGCCTGGCCTTGGATGACAGGGCGGCCTATCAGCTACTCGCCGATGCGGATACGGTCGGCGTGTTCCAGCTTGAATCGACGGGGATGCGGGAAAGTCTCAAGCGGCTCAAGCCTGACCGCTTCGAAGACATCATCGCGATGGTGGCGCTTTATCGCCCGGGTCCGATGGACAATATCCCGACCTACATTAATCGCAAGCATGGGGAAGAGCCGGTCGACTGCCTGCATCCCATGCTGGAGGAAATCCTCACCGAAACCTATGGCGTCATCATCTATCAGGAACAGGTGATGCAGATCGCCCAGGTCATGGGCGGCTACTCCCTCGGAAAAGCGGATGTGCTTCGCCGTGCGATGGGTAAGAAAGACAAGGCCGCGATGGCCGAGCAGCAGGCTCAGTTTGTTGAAGGCGCCGTGGCCAATGGCGTGAAAGCAAAGGACGCTGCGGACATCTTCCAACTGGTAGACAAGTTCGCAGGCTATGGTTTCAACAAGTCTCACGCGGCCGCCTACGCGCTGATCAGCTATCACACCGCCTATCTCAAGGCGAACTTCCGCGAAGAATTCATCGCCGCCTCAATGACCCTTGATATGGGCACCACCGATAAACTCGCCATCTTCGCATCAGAAGCACGCAAGAGTAACATTGCGGTCAAGCTTCCCTGCGTGAACGAGTCGGGCGTCGATTTCTCATCGGAGGCGCCAAAGGAAGACGGTGGCACCGGTGCCATTCGCTATTCTCTCGCTGCTCTCAAGAACATTGGCTCGGGTGCCGTTGAAGCGATTGTGCGCGAGCGAACCGAAAACGGCCCCTATGAGGATCTGTCCGATTTTGCACGACGCATTGAACCGAAGTCGCTGAACCGCAGAGGCCTTGAGACGCTGTCGTCGGCTGGAGCGTTCGATGCCCTCGAGGACGATCGGGCCAACGTACACGGCAATGCCGAACAGATACTCGCGCTCTCTAACCGTCTCGCCACAAACCAAGCCAGCGGGATTGATGATCTCTTCGGCTGCAATGGTTCAGCGAACAAGCCGCAACTGGACATACGCAGGACCAAGCGCTGGACGCCGATGGAGCGTTTGGAACGAGAGTTCGATGCTGTTGGGTTCTTCCTCTCGGGCCACCCTTTGGATGAGTATGAGTCTTCGCTGCAGGAGCTGGGCATCAAAACCTATGCCGAGTTCGAGGCTGCCGCCGAAGCCGGGACGATGGCTGGCCGAATTGCCGGTATCGTCGTATCCGCACGTGAGCGCAAGTCGTCCCGAGGTAATGCCTTTGCTTTTGCGATGTTCTCTGACACGACCGGCCAGTTCGAGGCGGTCATATTCTCGGATCTCCTGCATCAGTCCCGACAACTGCTGGAGGCTGGAACGGCGGTCATTGTTGGCGTTGAAGCGGAGCGAGACGGGGACGCGCTGAAAATGCGGGTGCAATCCCTGGAAGCCCTGGATGCCGCGGTGGGAACTGTTCAACGCGGACTTAAGCTCTATTTTGACTCATCATTGCTGGCCAATGGAGAGGGCAAACAGACGTTGCAAGAGCTGCAGGAGCAACTCAAGCCAGGCAACGGTCAAATCAGAGTTGTCGTCAGCCTCCCGGAAACCGGAAAGCTATGCGAACTCGCTCTCAAAGGCCGATTTGACACAGGTCCTCACAGCCGGGGCGCCATCGGCACCATACCGGGTCTACAAAGAATAACAGAACTCAAAAAATGATCAGCCGAAGACACGATTTCGCGGCATTTGGGGCGCAAGCTTCTTATCTATAACGGAAATTCTTCGCGGAGGCCGTGCAGTCACATGGCATTGACCAAAATACTTCTCGCTTCAGTTGCAATCATCGCCGTCGGTGCGACCGCCACTTTGGCCGCGGAAGTACCGGCACAACAGCCGATCGGTGCAAAGATTGGCCAACTCTCCAAGCCGACGGCAAGCTTGCCTGACGTCGTCCGAGGGGCCAAGGCCAAGACCGGAGTTCAAGTGGCACAACGCTGGAAGCGTCGCCGCCGCCGAAGCCGTCGGCGCGGTCGGGCAGTTGCCGGCGCGATTGCGCTGGGCATTGCAGCCATTATCGCGGCTGAAGCAGCACGCGCCAATGACCGTGGCCACCACTACGGGCGCAAGTGCCGCCGTTGGGCCAGGCTGTGCGATCGCGGGCGCGATTGGGCCTGTGATAAGTACGACTATCGCTGCTGAGGCCAAACCGGCAGGATTTGCCGGTTAACTGATTCAAACCCGCACACATCAAAGCCGGCACTTGCAATCTTTGCGACTGCCGGCTAAATAGTGCGCATCTCACACATGATCCCGCGTTGAACGGATTAAAAGCCCCGTGCAACGCTCCGGTGGGCCAATTGGCCTTCTCAGGATCATGGCGGTTGAACCGGAAAAGGAAGATCGATGCTGCCAGCATTTACTATGCGCCAGCTGCTCGAAGCAGGCGTGCACTTCGGACACCAGAGCCACCGTTGGAATCCCAAGATGGATTCCTACATTTTTGGCGTTCGCAACAATATCCATATCGTTGACCTGACACAGACAACACCCTTGCTGCATCAAGCTCTGGTGAAGGTTTCAGACACCGTCGCAGGCGGTGGACGTGTTTTGTTTGTCGGCACAAAGCGCCAAGCATCCGACGCAATCGCAGATGCGGCGCGTCGTTCAGCACAGTATTTCATGAACCACCGCTGGCTCGGTGGCACACTGACCAACTGGAAGACAATTTCATTGTCGATTCGCCGGTTGCGTCAGTTGGAAGAGATCTTGGAAAGTGAAGGCCATGGCCGCACCAAAAAGGAACTCCTGAACATCACGCGCGAGCGTGATAAGCTCACCCAGTCCCTAGGTGGTATTAAGGAAATGGGCGGTACGCCGGACCTCCTGTTTGTGATCGACACCAACAAAGAAGCGATCGCGATCGCTGAGGCGCGCAAGTTGAAAATCCCGATCGTAGCTGTCGTGGATACCAATTGCGACCCGGACGGTATCGATTACCCGATCCCCGGCAACGATGATGCTGGTCGTGCGCTCACGCTGTACTGCGATCTCATAGCGCGCGCCGCCATCGATGGCATCGAGCGGGCTCAGGTATCCTCCGGCGTCGATATTGGTGCCTCAGAGGAACCAACTGCCGAGGTGCTTCCGGAAGTGGCCACTGGCTTTGAGGGCATCGAAGCGCCTCGCGGCGAAGCAGATGATCTCAAGCTGATCGCCGGTGTGTCAGACAAACTGGAACAGGCACTGAACGGGGCTGGCGTCTTCCACTATTGGCAGATTGCGGACCTCGATGATGCCAATGTTGCACTTCTCGATGCGCACTTGAAGCTAGAAGGCGACGAAACAAGTAAGAGCTGGATCGATTCCGCCAAAAAGCTGGTTGAAGCCGCAGCCGCTTAAGCAGCCGCGCCCATCACCACGCACACTGGCGACACGCTGAGACAATCTGAATGTCTTGGCGTGTCGCCCAATGATCCTGGCAATATTGCCAACGCGTACCGACTGACAAAAACAGGTCATGACCCGGGCGAAGCACGGCTTTGCCCGCATTTTAGAGAGCAAACGATGACGACTATTTCAGCCAGCATGGTCAAAGAGCTGCGCACATCTACCGGCGCCGGCATGATGGATTGCAAGCAGGCTCTGACCGAGAACAACGGTGACATGGAAGCAGCGATCGATTGGCTGCGCAAGAAGGGCTTGTCAAAGGCCGCAAAGAAATCTGATCGCGTAGCAGCCGAAGGTCTTGTTGGTGTAACGGCCTCGGGCACATCTGGTGCAGTTGTCGAGGTCAACTCCGAGACAGACTTTGTTGCACGAAACGAGCAGTTCCAGGATTTGGTATCCCAGGTCGCCGAGTTGTCGACAGATGCCGGTGGCGACGTCGAGAAGCTGCTCACTGCCAGCTATCCATCCGGTGGCGGTAGCGTCGACGATGTGCTGAAGGAAACCATTGCAACGATCGGCGAGAATATGACGGTTCGTCGGTCTGCTACGCTCAGTGTTGGCGAAGGTGTCGTCTCCGAGTACGTCCATAACGCAGTCAGCGGGCGCAAGAACCTCGGTAAAATTGGTGTTCTGGTTGGCCTTGAAAGCTCAGCCGATACGGAGAAGCTCAGTGCATTTGGCCGTCAGCTGGCGATGCACATTGCTGCTGCAGCGCCACTTGCAATGTCGATCGATGAGCTTGATGGCGCTGCCATAGACAAAGAGCGGGCGATTTACCTCGAGCAGGCCAAAGAGAGCGGCAAGCCTCAGGAAATCATAGAAAAAATGGTCGAAGGCCGTCTTCGCAAGGAATTCTTCCAGCAGGTCGTTCTACCCCAACAAACCTTTGTCATCGATGGCAAAGCGACAGTTGAGCAAGCTGTGAAGAACGCCGAGAAGGAAATCGGTGCACCGATCAAGATTGCGGGCTTCGTGCGGTATGCTCTTGGCGAAGGCATCGAAAAGAAGGAAGACGACTTCGCCGCCGAAGTAGCTGCAGCCGCGGGCAACAGCTAAGGCAATCGATAAGGACTTTCCAAATAATCCATGCAATTGTTGGGGACTGGCAGCTTTTCTGCCGGTCCCCTTTTGCATTTTGGATCCGACAACTTTATGAGAACCAAGGTTTGAGCAAGCGGAAGGCATTGCTTTCCGGATCGATTTTCTTGCGCGGGTAGATGAACAGTTATGGCTGAACTCAAATACAGACGATTACTGCTGAAACTCTCCGGCGAAGCCCTGATGGGCAATGAGAGTTACGGCTTCGATGTCTCTATGGCACAGCGGCTGGCGGCTGATGTTGGCGAAGGAATTGCCGCTGGCGCTGAGATTGCCGTGGTTATCGGAGGCGGCAACATATTTCGCGGTTTGCAGGGCGCAGCTGACGGCATGGATCGCGCGACCGCAGACTACATGGGCATGTTGGCAACCGTAATGAATGCGCTGGCCTTCCAAAACGCCCTCGAACAACTCAATATTCCGGCTCGCGTCCTTTCCGCCATCCCGATGCCGACCGTCTGTGAATCCTACGTGCGCCCCAAAGCACTGCATCATATGCGGAACGGCCGCGTGGTGATCTTTGCAGCAGGAACGGGCAATCCTTATTTCACGACGGACACCACGGCTGCTTTGAGGGCGATCGAAATGGATTGCGACGCTGTTGCGAAGGCGACGAAAGTGGATGGCGTCTACTCAGCTGATCCCATGGCACACAGCGATGCCGAGCGTTATGATGAATTGACGTACGATGACGTGCTCTCCCGCAATTTGAAGGTCATGGATGGCGCCGCCATCGCCTTGGCCCGTGATAACGATCTTCCGGTGGTTGTGTTTTCAATTTTGGATAAGGGCAACGTTGCCAAGGTCGTCCGCGGTGAGGCACGGTGTACAATTGTGCGAGGCCCACGCTAACAATCCGGTTGCACGGACTAGGTTTTTATTGACTGATTTAGTGATTGTCCTGCTTTGTAGCTCACGTCGCACCAATTAAGAGGAGAGAAAAAATGGCAGAAAACACCTTTGAATTGGATGCTCTCAAGAAGCGGATGAATGGTGTCGTGGATTCACTCAAGCGTGATTTCAGTGGTCTGCGCACCGGACGTGCCAGCGCGGCCATGTTAGAACCGATCGTGGTCGACATTTACGGGCAGAAGATGCCCATCAACCAGGTAGGAACGGTCTCTGTTCCCGAACCTCGGACACTCTCAGTTCAAGTTTGGGACAAATCTGCAGTCTCAGCCGTCGACAGAGCCATTCGAGAATCAAACCTCGGCCTCAATCCGGTTGTTGACGGCACGTTGCTGCGCTTGCCAGTGCCGCCTCTAACCACCGAGAGACGTCAGGAACTTGTCAAAATAGCTCACAAATACGCCGAGACGGCCAAAGTTGCGGTGCGCAACGTGCGGCGTGATGGCAACGACCTACTGAAGAAGCTAGAAAAGGATGGCAAAATCAGCGAGGACGAGCATAAGAAGAACGGAACAAATGTCCAAGCTCTCACCGATGAGATCATTGGCGATATAGATACTTTGCTGAAGACTAAGGATGACGAGATCAACACCGTGTAAGACGGATTGAGCATATGCATCATCTTTAAGTTCCTCAGTTTGAAATTCGAGAGGCCTTGGCACCGTGGCCGACGTCCTGGCAACCCATAGCTGGCAACCTGACTTGGCGAATGTGCCGGATCACGTCGCAATTATCATGGATGGCAATGGCCGTTGGGCCAGTGAGCGAAAACTGCCGCGCGCTATCGGCCATCGCATGGGCGTGGAAGCTGTGCGCCGTACAGTTAAGGCCGCTATCGAACTAGGTGTCCAATATTTGACGCTTTATAGCTTCTCGACTGAGAACTGGACCAGGCCGCAGGGTGAAGTTAACGATCTTATGGGTTTGATGAAGCGATTCATCAGGCGCGATCTTGCCGAACTCCACAAAAGTGGCGTGCGTATTCTGGTTATTGGTGAACGGGACGGTGTTGATCCTGAACTTTTGTCCATGATTGACGACGCCATGCAGGTCACTGCCGCCAATACAAAGCTGAACCTGGTGATTGCCTTCAACTATGGCGCCAGAACTGAAATCGCGCTCGCCGCTCGTAACTTGGCAGCTCAGGTTGCACAAGGACGCCTCAATCTCGAAGAAGTAACAGCGGAAGCGCTAGACCACGCGATCAACCCACTTGGGATTCCTGACCCCGATCTGCTGATCAGGACAAGTGGCGAAGAGCGTCTTTCCAACTTTCTCCTTTGGCAATGCGCATACACCGAGTTTGTATTCCTGGAGGAATACTGGCCGGATTTCGATATCAATCTCTTGAGAACAGCTATCGCCCGCTATCAAGGCCGTGAGCGTCGATACGGTAGTCTAAGCCAGAAAACGAGCGCCTAGCACAGTCATGTATGCCAGGTCAGAAGCTGGAAAGAACTGAATGGCGCAGCGATTTGACCAACGCGAACTGCGGCTCAGGCTGATATCCGCAGTTGCCCTCGGCATCCTGTCGTTTCTCTGTCTCTGGCTACATCAACTGAGCTTCGCGGCTCTGGTCGCAACGCTTGCCGTGATTATGGCCTGGGAATGGGGTCGGGCAGTCCGCTCCGTAGATTGGGACCAGTGCCTGATTGCACACTGTGCCGGACTTCTCTCCATCATCAGTGCTGCGTTCTTCGCTCCAGCAATCCTAACATTTCTGGTTTTGCTGCTGGCGACAGTGGCGGTTTTCGCCGTCGCACCAAAGGGCGCACGCACAATGTCCGCGCTTGGAGCCGTCTATATCGGCATTCCAGCCATTCTGGTTCTGTGGCTAAGGCAGGACGCCGAATATGGCGTGCAGGCCATCCTATTTGTTCTGGTGGTTGTGGCAGCGCACGACACCTTTGCTATGATCATCGGCAAACTCGTAGGCGGGCCAAGGTTGTGGCCTGTGCTATCACCCAACAAGACCTGGTCCGGCGTGATCGGCGGCTTGGCTGCAAGCCTACTCGCTGGATTATTGATGGGGTTGCTCATTGAAGGCAATCCGCCGCTGTTTTGGTTGACGTTACTTGGACTGGTCTTAGGCATTGCCGGACTGGTAGGCGATCTAGCCGAGTCTGCTTTCAAGCGGACATATGAAATAAAGAACGCCAGTGGGTTAGTTCCAGGTCATGGTGGAATTTTGGATCGCCTGGACGGCCTGATCGTGGCAATAACTGTGGCTGCGATTATTGGCCTGGGAATAAACTCAAATGCCCCGGGTCGTGCGCTACTTTTCCTGGAGTAGGATCGCTCGCTTGCCAGATTGCGAAACCACATTTATCTCGATTAGGTGCCCAACCCACGCAATGGCGGTTTGATGAGAGACAGAACACAACACGATCTGCCATTGTCGATCAGCGTGCTTGGGGCAACCGGCTCAGTCGGCGATAGCACCCTCGATTTAATCACGGGCTCAGAACGACCATTTGAGGTCGTCGCCTTATCCGCCAATTCCAATGTCACTAAGCTTGCCAAGGCGGCGAAGGCATCACGTGCACAACTGGCCGTCGTCGCAGATGAGACCAGATATCAAGCGCTTAAGGATGAGTTGTCCGGCTCCGGCATTGCCTGTGCTGCAGGCCCGGATGCGGTCATCGAGGCTGCCGAACGCCCGGCAGATTGCGTGGTTGCTGCGATTGTTGGCGCTGCCGGCTTGAAACCAAGCCTTGCCGCCGCAAAACAGGGCCGTCGGCTGGCCTTGGCGAACAAAGAATGCCTTGTGAGTGCCGGCGACCTCTTCGTGAAAGAGGTGGAGGCAGCTGGAACCGCCCTGTTGCCCGTTGATTCTGAGCATGCCGCAGTCCATCAGGTGATCGACTGCCGCCGCATCGAGGACGTTAAGGCGATTACGATTACTGCTTCCGGCGGG
>JBCDBQ010000265.1:0-9199 GCA_039183375.1 Pseudomonadota bacterium | reverse complement strand
CCTCGGAAGCGGCGATGTGCAAGTGGTATGGCCCCAAGATCTGCGTTGATATTATCCATCAATGCCTGATCACGAATGGTCACTACGGCTACACGATGAACTTGCCGCATCAACAACGCCTCCGGGATGTTATGGGGCTTGAGATTGGTGATGGCACGGCGCAGATCCAGAAGCTGGTGATTGCGCGGGAAAAGATTGGCCGTATGGCTGTCCAGTATTCCAAGGAAGCCCGCGCCTACGTCGCGGAGGCGAACAAACCGAAGGCTGCCGAGTAACATGAGCGAGCCCGTCATCATCACTGTTGAAGACCGCGTCGGTGTCATCGAACTCGCGCGCCCTGATAAATTCAACTGCCTTTCCCGGAGTGCCTGGGAGCTGATCGCAACCGCCCGCAATGACTTCGAGCAGAGTAACGACGTGCGTGCCATTCTGATCCGGGCTCAGGGCAAGAACTTCTGCACGGGCGCAGACCTCGACGAGGTCAAGTCGATCCGCGATGACGAAGCCAAGGTCCGATCATTGATGGATCTGGGTCACAACACACTTCTCGCCCTGGAGGCCAGCCCGCTTCCCGTTGTTGCCGCCGTCCAGGGTCTCGCACTTGCCGGCGGCCTGGAACTGATGCTCGGTGCAGATGTCGTCTTTGCTGCAAAAACCGCCCGTCTCGGTGACCAGCACGCCCAGTATGGACTGATACCGGGTTGGGGCAGCAGTCAGCGTCTTGCTCGTCTTATCGGACTGCGGCGCGCGCTCGATCTTATGTACTCTGGTAAATGGCTGACGGCTGAAGAGGCGCACGCCATCGGTCTGGTCAACACGCTCTCGGAAGACGAGACACTGCACGCGGACGCGATGGCGTATGCGACGCAGCTGACCAAGCGCAGTCGCCAGGGCCTGGCTGAGATGAAACGGCTTGCGCGTACGGGCCTTGATCTTGGTAATGCCGAGGCGATGGCCCTTGAGGCCGAGGCTGCCGCACGCCACATCGTCGGGCCGGATACCGCCGAAGGCCTTGCCGCGTTTGAAGCGCGACGCAAGCCTAACTTCGACTAACGTTCTTTGAACCCTTCGAGACAACTGCTGACAAACCAGGAGCACCGCAATGACCGACCGTTACGCCGCTTTCGACAAACTGCGCATTGAGCGGCCGGCCGATGGCATTCTCAAGATCACATTCGATAAGCCGGAGAGCTATAATTCCGTCGATCAGGAAACGCATACCCAGCTGACCTATATCTGGCGCGAGATCGATGCCGACCCGACCGTCCGCGCGGTCGTAGTGACCGGCGAAGGCAAGGCCTTTTCCGCCGGCGGCGACTTTGGCCTGATCGAGAAGATTATTGAAGATCCGCAAACGCGGATGGCGACCTGGAAAGAGGCTCGCGACCTTGTCTACAACATCATCAACTGCAACAAGGTCATCGTCTCTGCCATCAACGGGCCAGCGGTTGGCGCCGGTCTGGTTGTAGGTCTTTTGGCCGATGTCTCGATTGCCGGCAAAGCGGCGCGTATCGTCGATGGCCATACCCGGCTGGGCGTCGCCGCCGGCGATGCTGCGTGCATCATCTGGCCGCTGCTCTGCGGCATGGCGAAAGCCAAGTATTACCTCCTGACCTGCAAGCCGCTGCGGGGCGAAGAAGCTGAGCGGATCGGTCTCGTCTCTATGTGTGTCGAAGATGACCAGCTGCAAGAAACAGCAATGGATGTCGCCACGGAACTTGCCAATGGTGCGCAAAGCGCGATCCGATGGACCAAGTACGCGCTCAATAACTGGCTGCGGATGGCAGGCCCGACATTCGACACGTCGACCGCGCTGGAGATCCTCGGGTTTGCCGGTGAGGAGGTCAAAGAGGGTCTCGCAGCTCATAAAGAGAAGCGCAAGCCTGACTTCCCGAAAGACTGCCCGGTCTAACGTGTTGCTGAAGTTCGGATAGCGAAAGGACATCGCTGCAATGACTGACACCTACGGCATGTCAGATGCCCAGATGCTGGAACGTGCCACCGTTTATCGTGATGACTTGTTTGCCGGCCAAATTGTACTTGTGTCGGGCGGTGGCAGCGGTCTCGGAAAGGCAACAGCGCTTCTATTTGCGAGGCTTGGCGCGAAGGTCATCATCTGTGGCCGTGATGAGGAGAAGCTCTCAGCAATCACCAAGCTCTTCCAAGACAACGACTTGGCAATCGATACCCATGCCATGACGATCCGCGACACGGACGCGGTTGATCAGATGATGGAGAAAATCTGGACCACACACGGACGCATTGATGTGCTGGTCAACAACGCTGGTGGTCAATACGCCCAACCAGCCGTCGAACTTTCTGCGAAGGGCTGGCAGGCTGTCGTCGACACCAACCTGAATGGCACGTGGTACATGAGCCAGGCTGCCGCGAAACGGTGGATCGCGAACGAACAGTCAGGCTCGATCGTCAATGTCGTCGCGGACATTTGGCGTGGCCTGCCGCAAATGGCACACACGGCTGCTGCGCGCGCGGGCGTCATCTACATGTCCAAGACGGTCGCTGTCGAATGGGCGCCGCACAATATTCGAGTCAACTGCATGGCACCGGGTTGCTGTGAGTCATCGGCTTTTGGGCGTTATTCCGATGAAGGGCGCAATACGTTCTGGCATTCCAATCCGATGCGGCGGGCCGGCGACGAATGGGACGTCGCTGAATCCATCGTTTACCTCGCAGGCCCCTCCGGCAAGTTTATCACAGGTGAAGTCATAACCGTTGATGGCGGACAGCAACTTTGGGGCGATCCGTGGCCTGCCGGACGCCCGCAGTACTTCGAGCATGACTACACGGGAACGCGTTATCCCGACGAGAAATAATCGGATTGTTGCTAAGCTACTTGTCAAAAATTGAAAGGTTGAGCGGGCGGATCTCACCCATCCAAGTTGCACGGTCGCGGTGATCCAACAGTGCGTTGCCGGTTTCCGGATGGAGAAACACAACAAGGCCGTCACGATTGAGCATCAGCCAACTGGTAACGTCAGCCAATTTTTCGGGCCCAAAGGCCAACTGGCAACTCCAATCGGGATGTGGACCGACCGGCTTTTCATGCACCCGGCCCATCTCGACACCAAACAAATCTCGGCAGGTCTCGCAGATCTTGCGCGCTTTATCGATCGTCGTGCCGTCAAAATAGATATGGGCGTGATAGCCCTCGATTGTGACACTCATGACAACCCTCTGGATAATCTTGCCTCTGGATAATCGTGAACTCGATGGAACCGCGCAGCCGGTTGCCGCTTAAAGCACAAAGATGACCGTTATCACAATTGCTCCAAGAACCTCTCGATAGCAGGTGTGATCGACGCGGGCTTGTTTACCGGACCCATATGGTCGGCACCGGCAATCATTTCAACTTTGGCTGCTGGGATCAGTTCGGCGGCGCGGGCTGCCGTCAGATGGATCAAAGCGGGCGAGCGCTCTCCGACCAGAATGAGAGTCGGGAGATCGATTTGCCTGAGCATCCCGTCTTCCAACGGATAATATGATGTCGCGGCGGTTTCTGCGACCAGGGTCTCTGCAAGCCCAATGAATTGCTGACGAACACTGTCCGGCAGTTTCTGCCACGGCTGGCCGTTCCAGGCTTCAATAAACGCTTGCACACCAGATTCGGGTCGCCCGGCCGCCACTTCTGCCCGGAGTTTTTCGATGATGGCGCGGTCCCATTCGAGCGCCTCACGCTCTTTCTCAATGTGGGGTCGCAGCAAAGTAACCAGGATTGGATCATAGAGAACGAGCGCCTTCAGGTTGCCAGCGCCAGCACTCAGACGACCGGCGGCGCTGAGCAAACTGATCAGGCCACCCATGGAATGGCCAAACATTACGATGTCTTGGACACCAATGTCCGCCATCAAGGCGTCAGTTGCGGCAACGTTCCGCGCGATCAGGTCGCCACCGCTCTCGATCTCAGTATTGCCGTAACCAACCCGGGCTCCGGCCACGAACCGACGCTGCTTGCTGGCGAGTAATTGGACAAGACGGTCGTAGGCGTGCGGGCCGGCTCCCGCGGCATGCACCATGACGAACAGCTGCTCGCCGTCACCATGCTCCACGGTTTCGACTTGGCCTGCACGGGTTTGAACAATCGGCATCGCTTGAAATCCGATTGCTCTTTCTAGTTGGGTGACATCGACGTCTTACCGGTCAGGATATCCAAACCCTCTGTTACGGTTTGCGCGGCACGCACTTCCAACTGTTCCTGGCTGGCGCTGCTGATCGGATGATCAATCGTGACAAACGGATAACCATCAGCCCCCAGTACGCGCGCCATTAGTTCGGCTGCACTAACAAACTGAGTGGTCATGACACCGATTGACGGCAGTCCGAGGCGCTCTCCAATGATGGCGTCATGCAAACTGCACGACGAACAGCTGCCTCAATCCCCGACCCCGGAGATCAGCGCCTGCCATTTCTCAGCTTCCTTGAGAAGATCCGGTTCCACCGGCGCGCTGTAGTTCGATTTCGTGATCCGTACGACTTTTGCAACGCCATGATTGGCTTGTAGTTCATCTGCAATCGCATCAAAGAACGGTTTGGTGTTGCGCTTACCGTTCGACACGATCGCAACTGTCGCTCCTTTGAGTGATGTTATTCTTCCGGCCAACTGAAAGCCGCTGGAGCCGCCTTCGTGTGTCGGATCAAGAAACTCGATGGTCATTGGTTGAACCCTCGGTCTAATCGGATGGTTAAAGCTACGCTAAATCCAAGTTTCACGGTTCGCAATCGATACAGGCATCTATCGCAACTGTGACGGCGCGGCTCTTGTGTCCGAGCCATGGCGGAATGACAGCGCCAAATCCTCCGGCCGGTCCGCCAGCGGCGACAACCAACAGATGATCAGGGCTTGGCAAAGCCGCATATTCCTTATCACCCTTGTCTAGGACAACCGCGCCCTTCCCACAGTCTGCCCACTCCCGACGATGAATGCGCGCTTTCTCAAACATGTACTGCCGGATGTCGGCCTTCGACCAACCAGCGTTAGCAAAATGCGTGCGCAATTGCGGAGGAACGAAAATGGCGTAGTTGCCCGGCCAGATCGAATAGTGGCGCATGTTGGCCTTGATCTCGCCGGCGAACGTGTCGAGAATTTCTTCCGGATTGGTCGTCCACTCATTCATGATCTGGCGAGGTGATCCCGCCGCCATCACGGTGACGGCTGACATCCCCTCGGGGATCCCTTGCTCGTCCGACAGCGGCTTCCACGATGAGTTGGCCTCATCCTCGGCGATGCAGTAGCTGAACTTTCCCGGATGACCGAATGTCGAGCGGTCGATCTCACCGGGTCTGACATCCAGCAGATTGCACAGGATTAAGCGAATGGCCCGGCCGATCGCCGTTGACGCACGATCACTGGATGCCAGGGCATTGAACGTTCCGTCCATCCCGATTTCCTGCCGGATCGGACCGTTGACGATAATCAGGACGGCGCACCCTCCGGTACTCGCCGTTGCGCCATGCATCAGGAACGGTTCGCGTAGCATTGCACTGAAGGCAGCGACCACAACCGGAAAATGCATCGGAAGGCAGCCGGCCATCACGGCATTGATGGCCAACTTCTCAGCAGTGATTGGGCGCTCACGCACAGGTTCGATGCCGACCAGCTGATCGGGTGGCATGACAACCCAATCGAGACATGCCTGGACCGCCTCCGGTGTCGGCGGCACGATTGGCAGGCCGTCTGTCCAGTTGCGGCTGTGGAAATACTCCTGCACTGCAGCAATGTCGGCTGCTGAATGACGCTTCGCGGTCAGTGTTGCTACTTCCATGGTCGATTTCCGTCCCATAAATCCAGACTCGCGATTGTCCCACAGTTGCTGACGCTTCACCAGTCGACGGGTGATCACATCCAGATTTTCTGTCGCTGAATGGGCTTCGTGTGCGCCAGACCTTCGGTCGCCTTGCTGGCGCCCAGGCTCCCGCTTATGCTGAAAGCGAATACCTCAATTGAAAACACAAGAGCGGTTGGGTCCACCCAGTCACGCTCAAAACTGGTGATCACTCAGGGGCACGCCATGGGCACGAATGCGGACTATCAGGGCCGGATCGAAGACGACCGCTTCATTACAGGCCGCGGTTCCTACGTATCAGATGTCGGCATCGAGAGCGTCGCTCACGCGCAAATCGTCCGCGCACCGTTTGCCCATGCCAAGATCAACGCCATCAACATTGATGATGCCTTGGCAGCGCCTGATGTTCTCGCCGTCTATACGGCCGCCGATCTTGCCGCTGATGGCATCGGCGACCAACCGTGCGGCGTCACGCATCCACGCCCGGATGGTCAGGAGGCCTTCCAGGCGTGCCGCCGCGTGCTGGCACGCGACCGCATTCTGCATCTCGGAGAGGCGGTCGCCATCGTCATCGCGGAAACGAAAGCGGCGGCTGTTGATGGCGCCGAGCTCGTCGACATCGATGCTGATGAACTGGATGTTGTTGTCGATACGATCGGAGCGCAGTCAGATGGTGCACCGCTTGTCTGGTCCGAGGTTCCTGGCAACGTAGCCTTTGTCTGGAAGAAGGGTGACGAAGGGGCACTCGAGACAGCAAAAACGCAAGCCGCGCATGTCGCACACCTGGAGAGCCACGTGACACGCGTCGTCGTGAACACGATGGAGCCCCGCGGCACCCTCGCCTACATGGATCAGGGCCGTCTTGTTGTGCGGTCTTCGACCCAGAACCACTTCCCCATACGCGGTGGTCTGGCGAGCATGCTCAATATGGATCCGGATCAGATCCGGGTGCTGGCCGGAGATGTCGGCGGGTCATTTGGCATGAAGAGCGGCGTCTATCCCGAAGATGTTCTGGTGAGCTGGGCTGCGCGCAAGCTCGACCGGCCAGTGCGCTGGATTTCCGATCGAATTGAAGGCTTTCAGTCTGACGAGCATGGCCGTGACGTCCGCCTGACAGTCGATCTTGCTCTCGATGGTGAGGGGAAGTTTCTGGGGCTTAAGGTTGTCTGCCATTGCAACATCGGCGCGTTTCTGTCCCGCCGTTCGCTGAACATGATTGGCAATTTCGGTGGCATTGCCGGTGTCTATAAAATCGGCACGATTGTCGGTGAGGTTCACGGCATCCACACGCACACGCAAGTGACCGCTCCCTACCGTGGTGCAGGCCGACCGGAGGCAACGTTTGCCATTGAGCGGGTTATTGATGTGGCCGCGCACGAGATGGGCATCGATCCGTTTGAGCTGCGGCGGCGCAATCTTATTCAGCCGGATGAGATGCCTTACGACACCGGCTTTACCTTCAAGTACGATTGCGGTGAGTTTGAGCAGAACATGACGGAAGCCGGTCAGCTTGCGAACCGTGACGGTTTCGAAACCCGTCGCGCCGAGGCGGCCCAACGCGGAAAGTTGTGCGGGCTTGGTATGTCCAACCCGATCGAGGTTGCCGGCGGCCCGTTTGTCAAACCCGGCAAGGATCAGTCCCGCCTGCACATTGCCGGTGATGGAAAGGTCACCCTCTACTCCGGCATCATGTCCGTTGGGCAAGGAACCGAAACAGCTTTCTCAAACCTGGTTGCCGAGCGGCTGGGCATCCCGGTGGACCAGGTCATCTACAAGCAGGGCGACACAGACCTGCTCAGTGCGGGCCGCGGCAACGGCGGCTCGAGTGCGACACCGGTTGGCGCATCATCTGTTATGATTACAACTGACAACCTGATTGAAGTTGCCAAGCCCGTAGCAGCCGAGATGTTACAGGCGTCTTCTGACCAGATTGTCTTTGAGAGAGGCACGTTCACGGTGGCGGGTGCTGCAGGTTCGGTCCATCTCAATGAAGTTGCCGCCTTTGCTGCAGAAAAAGACCCGGCTGGATTGGCTGCTGACGGTGAGTTTGACCCATCAGCTGTGACCTTCCCCAATGGGTGTCACATGTGTGAAGTCGAGATTGATCCGGATACCGGCGCCATCGAGATTGTCAGTTATAGCGTTTGCGAAGACATTGGCACCGTCCTCAATCCCACGCTTGCGCAAGGTCAAATGCACGGCGGTATTGTTCAGGGTGCCGGACAAGCGCTGCTTGAGAACACCGTGCATGATCCTGAGTCTGGCCAACTTCTCAGCGGCTCGTTCATGGACTACACGATGCCGCGGGCAGATGATTTTCCATCATTCCAATTCGTCACGCGGGACGTCCCGACAAAGGTCAACCCGGTCGGTGCCAAGGGTATCGGCGAAGCAGGTTCCGTTGGATCCATCGCTGCAACCATCAACGCGGTTTGTGATGCGTTAGCCCCGCTCGGCATTACCCACATTGATATGCCAGCAACTCCGGACCGGATCTGGTCAGCCATTCAGAGTGCAAAGTCAAACTCATCCAACCATTAAGCAGGTATATATTTCATGGCGTTGGTTTCTGAGCTGTCACGTCTTTGGGCAGTAGTCTTAATTGCAGTGTTCAGTGTCTGCAGCCTGCCATTGTCGGCTGTCAGTCAGGATAAGACCGAGGAAATTCAGCGCGAACAGAAGCTGCGCGACGAAGCACTCAACACGCTCGACACACTGAGCAGCCTCCTTCGGTCTCGCGATGAGAACCTGGCAACGCTCAAGGAGCTGACCAATGAGCTAAAGGCGACCAAGGAAGAGGCAATCAAGAAGACGGTCGAAGAGAAGATCAAGGCTGAGAACAAGGATCTCGCGCAACTGGACAAGCAGATCTCAGCACTCACGACGGCTGTCACGGAAGAAGAAGCCAACGGCGATCAGAACCAAAAGTTCAATCTTCAGGCAGAATTGGAAAGCCTCATCCAGCCCTTCGTCAAGATGATGAAGGATGCCACAGAGAATGCGCGGCAAATCGAAAGCCTGAAGCGCACACTCATTACGGCTGAGAAGCAGCAGGAACTGGCGAAGCGCGCAGTTGATCGACTGGAGCTCTTGCTCTCAGTCCAGGACGACAAGAGTAAGATTTCCTCGGCGCTGAGCGAAAGCAGCAAGCCTGAAAAGCCTTCTGCGAAGGCCAAGCCTTCTCCCACACGAGAGCATCTATCCAAGCTACTGAAAGTCTGGCAGGAACGTCAGCAAGAAGCGAAGAACCTAGAGGAAACGGCAGAGCAGCAGCTGACGGTTCGTATGGACCAACAGTCCCGCAGCTCCGGCGGTCTGGGGACTTATGCGACGCAATTCTTCCGCAATCGTGGCTTGAACCTGTTGCTCGCGATCTCAGCATTCGGCGGTGTCTTCGT
>JBCDBQ010000264.1:0-9254 GCA_039183375.1 Pseudomonadota bacterium | reverse complement strand
CGAGGCGCAGCGCGACCAGGCCAACGAGACCGGCGATTGAGGCTGCCACGTAAACGCGGACGCCGAGGAAAACTGCTGCTAGGAGACCGCCCGTGACGAGCAGTCCAACTGTAAACTCGTCCATCAGGTGTCTCCCTTTTCCCGCTTCAGAAGGTCGACCTTCTCTTCTTCACCAGCAAGACCGGCATCAATCTCGTGCTGGGCTTGTTCATCGACTGTCTCAATCACGGGCACGCCGATTGGTTGTGCGTCGGGATGCAGGAACAGCCGGATAAAGCCAATCAACTGGATAAACAGTCGGAACAGCAGAATGCCGAATGCAAACGGAACGAGAAGCTTCGAGGGCCAGACCGGCAATTCGATATCGATCGTGCTGTCACCGATTTCGAAGGCGCGCAGGAAGTGCTCGTAGCCGTAATAGCCAAGAACAGCGATGATAAAGATTGCGCAAATCGTACCGAAGATCTCGAAGAAATAGAGCAGCCGCCCTTTCATACGACCCAAGATGATTTCCATCCTGACGTGGCCGCCGAGGCGTTGCGTGTATGATATCGCAACGAACGCGAAAACCGTCATGATCATCTCGATCCAGTCCACATATCCAGGGACCGGAAGATTTAGCAATTTACGACCGAACACCTGGTAGGTGCCGATAAACATAATTGCGAGGATGACCAGTGCTGCGATCAAGTTGAGGAATTTCTCAACCTGGAAAAAAGCTTCGTCCACTCCCTTGAGCATGCGTGCCCCGGGGGACAGTTCGGAGGCGTTATCCATCGAACCCTTAAGCCGTTTGTAATTGATTGGGACCCGTAAGCAACCGGGCCGCGCTAGGCGGCCCGGTCGGTAGTTCTAAGCTCGTGCTTATTTGCCTGCTGTCTTCAAGACAAGATCAAGCAATTCCTGAGCTGGGATCTTGCCCTTGTTGTCGGCGACCCATGCGTCCCAAACTGGCTTACCAGCAATCTTGCGGAATTCAGCCATTTCGTTTTCTGGGATCTGGACCATCTTCAACTTGCCCTCTTTCTTCCAGCGAGCAACGTTGGACTTGTCCTGGCTATCATAGGCGTCGTTAATCGCCTTGTAAGCACCGTCCTTCAGGTCTTCCAGAAGCTTCTTGTACTGCTCAGGCAGCTTTGCGTAAGCGTCCGTGTTGAAGACTGTCGGGCAGTTAACAGTGCCGAGCTTCATGTTGGTGGTCACCCAATCAGAAATCTCTTCGGTCTTATAAGACACGAAGGTGTAGGTGTAAGGGAAACCAATGGCGTCAACTGTACCACGCTGCAGAGCGGTGTAAGTTTCAGATGCTGGCATCGTCGATGGTGTTGCACCGAGCAGCTTGGCTGCGCGGCCCATACCGCCGAGTGCACGCAGGCGCTTGCCTTTGAAGTCAGCAACTGACTGCGGAGGCTTGCCGCGGCCCATGTACTCGTACTGCGGCAGGATGTTGGACATGTAGATGACGGATTTCCACTTGGCCAATGCCTTCTTTGAAGATGGGTGACCGTAGATTGCGTCATGGACTTTGCGCATTGTGCCGAAGTCAGCCAATGGCAGGAATGGCAGGTCAAGCACGTTCAAAGGAGCGTTCTTACCTGGGTGATAAGCGGCGCAGAACGTTGCAGCTTCGAAAGCACCGATGCTGAGGTTGTCGAGGTTCTGCTTACTCTTGGAGAGCTGCTCACCATAGTAGAGACGGATGTTGAAGTTGCCGCCTGTGCGCTTCTTGGCTTCGGCAGAAACGTACTCCATGCCTTCAGTGAATGCACGGCGCTTGCCCCACAGAGACAGCTTCCAGTTAACCTTAGGACCCTTTACATCCTGTGCGCCAGCAGCCGTCGTAAAGGCAACCGGGCCAGAAAATGCAAGTGCGCCTGCACCTGCGAGAAGGGCAAATTTCAAACCTTTCACGATGGAGATCCTCCCATTATGTGCTTCAGTTTGTTGACACCTGGGCATGTTTGCACAGGAATTACGGATATGCACGACCTTAGTCTAACGTCGCATGTGACGACATGCCAGACAAAAATTCTTCGCTTTCATTACCTGGTCGGCAACTAGAACACAGAATCGCGGTCGTGATACCTTGATGCTATCTAAGTTTGACCCAAGCAAGGTAAGTCCTCGTCCCTTCAACTCAAAGTGTTGTGGATTCTAGACTTAACTATGCCAGCGGAAACACTGCTGAACTCTTTTGTGAACTGACAATTGTTGTTTATGCGGCGCTTCCATGAGTTGTTTCTGAGTCTGACAGAATTGACCTTCTGCAGGCGTCGTGGGCAAGCTTTTGGTCTATTGAACGTCAGCAACATTCAGCCGGAAGTCCAATTTCACCATGATCCGCGATCCCGATGCCTTTCAAAGCCTGCTCGATGCGACTCGGGCTTTTGTGCGTGACGTCGCTATTCCCAATGAGGACCGTGTCGAAGCCGAGGACCAGGTTCCCGAGCACGTCGTGCAGGCGATGCGCGACCTCGGTTCGTTTGGCTGGAGTATTCCCGAGGAGTTCGGTGGCAGCGGCCTGACGAGTGAGGAGCTTGCGTTGGCATTTCTTGAGCTGACGCAATGTTCTGTCGCTTATCGCGTGATTGGTGCACAGAACGCTGGGATTGGTTCTGAATGCATCATTCGTGATGGGACCGATGAGCAAAAGCGCAGTTATCTTCCAAGACTGGCGTCTGGTGAACTGATTGGTTGCCTGGCTCTGACGGAACCCGAGGCCGGCTCGGACGCGACCGCGCTGAAAACACGAGCCGAAATGCAAGCGGACGGCAGCTACAAGCTCAACGGACATAAGCACTACATCACGTTGGCACCGATCGCAGACGTCTTTGCCGTGTTTGCCCGGACTGACGACAGGGAACGGGGCGGTACGGGTATTACAGCCTTCATCATCGAGCGTGGAACGCCGGGTCTCTCAACGAGCGGCTCAACACCGAAAATGGGTCAAGAGGGAGCACCGATCGGCGAGGTCTTCCTCGAGGACTGTGTGGTGCCGGCGTCGGCGATCATCGGCGGTGAGCCCGGTCTTGGATTTCGAACCGTTATGAAAGCGCTCAACAAGCAACGTATCAATCTATCGGCACTGTCGACGGGTCCGGCCATCCGCATGCTTGATGATGCCGTTGCCTACACCAAAGAGCGTGAGCAGTTCGGCAAGCCGATTGCCGAGTATCAGTTGGTGCAGGCGATGTTGGCGGAATGCAAGGTTGAGATTGCTGCGACGCGGGCTCTGATCCTTGAGACCGCCCGCAAGCGAGACCGCGGTGAAGACGTCACCATGGATGTTTCCATGTGTAAGTACTATTCGACCGAGATGTGCAGTCGCGTGGCTGATCGCGTTGTGCAAATCTTTGGTGGGCAAGGGTATGTGAAAGGGCGCGGCATCGAGCGCTTCTATCGCGACGTGCGCGCCTTCCGAATTTACGAAGGGACCAGCCAGATCCACTTACTGAACATTGCCAAGCGGATGTTGGATTAAGATGGGTCTTGGCGGACAAGCCAACAAGCCTCCGGTGCTGCGCACGCTAGTTTTGTTTGCCGAACCACATGCGCCATATCAGGCCGTCGCTGAGAACAAAGTGATGGTAGAGAGCCGCTCCCGTATGAGCAATTAAGAGCGCGACGAACAACTTGGCGCCGATGCTGTGCGGGAAACGTGGTTGGTATTCCCAGAAGTTCGGCAGTTGTCCTTCTACACCGGCAAAGACGAGTGGTCCTGCACCCGATAAAACGAACATTCCAACGCCGCTTACGCCCATGCCCAAGATCACGATATAGAATAGCAGATGGACTGCACGAGCACCCCTGTGCTGCCAGTTTGGTGTATTGATCAGCGGTGCAGGTTTTTTGTCTACAAACAACCACCAAAATATGCGGACGAGAGTCAGCCCGATGGCCGCTACCGCTAGTGGTATGTGTATGGCGAGCAATCGTATTTTGGTTGACGGTTCTACTGTGTCAGCCGCTCGAAATCCCGAACCGAGTGCACCAACTAAGAGGAGTGCTGTGATCCAATGGAGGGCTATGGCAACTGCTCCATATCGCGTGCGCGAGCTTTTCAAAACCATGTCACCAACCTCAGTCTGATCGAATAACTGTGTACAGCGCAGCGGCGAATGACAGTCCCTTTACCGGCTTGATTCCGGACTTCGCACGCATTGCTGCGCTTGCCCGCTTGAAAGCTTCAGCACTCTCCCATTTTGCGACGTTTATCAGGCCGTGCTTCGCATTTGGCTGAACCGATTTGTGGAGTTTGGTCGAGATATAGCCAGGCTGGTTTTTGAGAAAATTCGCGGCTTTCTCCCAGAACACAATCGCCTCAGCTTCCTTGCCCGCCGGAACTGTGAAGACATTGATGAGGGTCACGGGCGTTCGCTTTGTCTGGCCTGTGTCAGTTGCAAGTACAGGGACTGAGCACAGACACACTAGAGCTGCGCCTGCAACAAGCAGTCGTTTCAAATTGGAAATCATTTGTCGTCTCTTGTGGTTGACTGCGGCTAGGCCGTGCAGCAGTTGCTGACTGAAATTTTCTCGAAGAGGTGCGGTGCCGTGACGGCGGTTGACGGGTAGTGACCGAGTGCACTTTGAAACTCGGGATTAGAGAAGGCTGAGCGAAAATCCCCAACTGACTCCCAGACCGCATAGTTCAAGTACATGCTGCTTCCACCGATTGCCTTGTGTAATTGCGTGCTGATGTACCCTGGTTGCTTCTTCATCCAGAGAGCATCGTTTCGCCACGCATCAACCAATGCGTCCTGTTCACTCGGATCGACCGTGAATACGTTGACTAAGACAACTGGTCCGGCGTCGACCGCCAGCTGTTGCTGGATCGGGAAACTAGGATCGAGTGGCTTGACGTTGACCATATTCGGTCTCCTGTACGCTAGCTCAAATTGGTGATATGTTGTCAAATTGACAATGCACTTGCACTATATTGACAACATGTTGTCAATAGAAAAGTGAGGACTGATGCAAAAAGAGCAGTGGACTAAGACGGGTGACGCAGTGACGGCATTGATATTGGATGTCTTCCGGTTGAATGGACGGTTGCTCATTGCGGGTGACAGGCTGGTCGCGGAGCTCGGTTTGACGAGTGCTCGCTGGCAAGTTCTAGGGGCAATCGCCTATGCCGAGCGACCAGAGCCGGTGGCTTGGCATGCGCGCAGTATGGGACTTCATAGGCAAGGCATTCAGCGCATCGTTAATGAGTTGGAAGCTGAGGGCACCGTCGAATTCCAGCCCAACCCTCATCACAAGCGTGCGCACTTGGTTGTTCTGACGCCCCAGGGACAAGAGCTGTTTGAGGCTGCCATCGCCCTGCAGGTCCCATGGGTCAATTCTCTCTCAAGCGGCTTGAAGCTGAAAGATATTGCAACGACGCAAAGTGTGATCGATGAACTCAAGGCGCGCCTGGAAGAAGAGATTGAACGTGTGGCCTGATGTTGCCAATGGTGCTCTCAAGCGAACTTGATTTCCTCGTAACCGCCGGAAGCCACGCGATCGCACCAGGCACGGTATTCCGGCGCGGTTCCGCTGTAGCGCACCAGACGGCGGACCTGTTTACCCTCGACGTTCATGTTGACGCCGGTCATCCAGGAGTCGATATCGTTGGCTAAGAGCCCCTCAGATTTCTGACGCACGAAGTCGGTCCACTCTTCCATGGCGCGCGGTGTGGCGTCGGCAAATGTCAGGTCGTGTTCGCCCATGTGTTGAATGACATCGCGGACCCACTCCACGTTGTACTCCATGCTGCGCGGATTGTTGCCGAGCGCGGTGTGCGGCCCAAGGATCATGAACATGTTGGGGAATTGCTCAACCATCATGCCGACGAATGTCGTCGGACCTTCCGACCACGTGTCGATCAGGCGTTGACCATTGGTGCCGCGAATGTCAATGCGATCGAAGCTACCCGTGACAGCGTCGAACCCGGTGGCATAGACAATGATGTCGAACTCATAGTCTGCTGCGCTGGTTCGGAGACCTTTGGCCGTGATGCGCTCGATTGGTTTCTCGAGCATGCTGATCAGGTCAACATTCGGTTGGTTGTAGACTTCGTAATAGAACGTTTCCTGGGGAACGCGGCGGGTACCGAAGCCGTGGTCTTTCGGGATCAGAAGCTCGGCTGTTTCAGGATCGTTGACACGGCCACGAATTTTGTCTGCCACGAAATCTGATAGAAGCTTGTTGGCATCCGGGTTGACCAGAACATCCCGGAAGTTGCCTTGCCATATACCGAAGCCTTTGCCGCGGTAGAGACTTTCCCAGAAGCTGTTGCGTTCTTCCTCCGTGACTTCAAATGTGCCGCGAGGATCGACTGAGTGCACGAAGCAGGCCGTCGTGTTTCGGCAGTGTTCAAAGAGTTCGGCGTAGCCGGCTCTGATCGTCTCCATCTCCGGCTTGGGAATGGGACCATTGTTGAGCGGTGTGCACCAATTGGGCCGACGTTGAAAGACCGTGAGGTGGTCGGCGACTTTGGCCACCTCTTGGATGGTCTGGACACCACTGGCTCCGGTGCCGATGACCGCCACCCGCTTGCCGGCAAAGTCAATGGGTTCCTTGGGCCAAAGGCCGGTGTGGAAAGAGGGGCCTTGAAAGTCTTCCATGCCTTCGAAGCGGGGCATGGTTGGTGCTGAAAGGGCACCAATTGCGGTGATGAGGAACCGGCATTTCAATTCGTCACCGTCATCAGTGCGGAGCAGCCAGCAATGCTCTGCGTCCATGAAATGTGCCGAGGCGACGCGGCACGAAAACTGAATGTCCTTTTTCAGGTCGAACTTGTCTGCAACGTAGTTGAGATAACGCTCCGTCTCTGGTTGTCCGGCGAAATGCTCAGACCAATCCCACTCGTCGAGAACTTCCTGTGAGAATGAGTAGCCGTAGGAATAGCTTTCCGAATCGAAACGGGCACCCGGGTAGCGGTTCCAATACCAGGTGCCTCCGACACCGCTGCCCATTTCCAGGACACGAACGCTGAGGCCGAGCTCACGCAGGCGGTACAACTGATAGAGACCTGAGATCCCGGCGCCAATGACGATGGCATCAAAATCGAGACTGCTCTGCTGGTGGGCTTTCGCTGCGGTGTCCTCGAGAGGTGAAAGCTGCATCAAATGTGTCCGCGTTTGGAATGGGTGTGTTCGGTTTGGTGGACGTTAGGTGACTTCGCAAAAGGGATGCAAGCCTCTGCGATCAGCCTTCTGATGCGTGGCCTGTGATCCTGATTCGGATGCTGCCTTGATCGGGGAGAGTTATGGATGTGGGTGTGATATCAGGTGACCCTGCATTTGTCGGCCATGTCGGGATCGAGCTGTATACCAAGTCCGGGAGCTGTCGGCGCTTTGAGATAGACACCGTCACTTCGGACAACTTCCTGCATCGTGTTGGCAAACAACTCTCCTTGGAAAGCCAGGAGGGCGTTGTCCGGCATAAAGTATTCGATCCACTGAACGTTCGGGAGACCGGCTGCCATGTGCAGGTGGACAAGCTGGAGGTTCCAGGGTGATACCGGCACGCGATTGGCCGTGGCCAAGGCATGCAGCTCCAGCCAAGGCGTAATGCCGCCGGCCACCATGGCGTTCGGCTGAACAATGTCGACGCCGGCTGCGATGAGGGCATTGAATTCGACGGCGCCCACGTTTTGTTCGCCGCCGACAATGTACGTTGATCCCGATCGTTTTCGGATGCGCTGATAGCCGGCCATGTCATGCGGCGGGACGGGTTCTTCCAACCAATACACGTCGTGGGGTTCCCAGGCCTTGAGTTGCTGGATCGCCGTATCAACATCCCAAGTGCCGTTGACATCGACCATCAGTCGGACATCTGGGCCGATGGCAGCGCGAACATGGCGGACGCGGTCTGTGGCTTCCGCCAGTGAGACGAAGGTGGCTGAGCCGCGGACCTTCAGTGCCTTGTGGCCGGCAGCAACATACTCCGCTGCGCGCTGGGCCAGTTCTTCCGGCGGAAGGTGGTGGGCGCAGTTGGCGTATGATGGGACATCCTCGCGGAATTTCCCGAGCAGCTTGGCAACCGGCACGCCAGCGGCCTTGCCCTTGATGTCCCAGAGAGCAAAGTCGATGGCCGCCAGAGCGGTGCGCATCATCCCGTCTCCGCCACGACGTGGTGCCGCTTCCCAGTACAAGTCTGTCCAGATGTCCGCGTTGCAATGCGGATCCTTGCCGATGAGGCGCGGGCGCAGCAGGTCAGTGATCATGCGGGTGACGAGATCACCGGTCTTCGATGGTGCGCTGGCAAATCCCATTCCAGTGATGCCACCATCGGTTTCAATTTCGACGATCTGGATCTCTGCGCTGTAATCGGTGCCGCCGGCTTCCGCAGGGCGTCGATACTGTGTCACATGAACATCTGTTATCTGCATATCTTGTCTCGATTATTGAAGTTCTTCGTGCATTTTTGACTATGAACATCGCGCAGATGGGCGCGGGGAAACGCGAATGTCGCTGCAACTTACACGCTGGAGCCGCATATCGTCCCAATGAGCATTGAAATTTGCAACAGTCTTTCGATATGTAGCGACGGAATTTCTGTCACAATCTTATTCTTTACAGCATGTTAAGTGCCCTATGTTGTGATCGGCCGGAAACTTTGCCGCGTTGCGCTTATCAGCATTTCCCAAGTTTTAAAGAGTCGCGTCCCTGCAGCATCAGCAATGAGTTAGCTGTTGCAAGTGCCACCCTATGAACGAGGACTGCAGATCAGCTCGTGGTTCAGCTCCGACCGATAGTGCTCACTCTTGGGCTCGTGCTTTGCGCGATCGCCGCAACCATGGTGTTGCCGGCGATTGTTGACATTGCCGATAACGAGCCGGGCTGGCGTGTTTTCCTGGCGTCTGCGGTGTTCACGTTTTTCGTAGGCGGACTGATGTTGCTGGTCGCCTATGATGACAAGCCGATGCAACTCGGTCTGAAGGAAGGGTTTGTCCTTACAACTTTCATCTGGGTTTTTGTGGCGGCCTTTGCGGCCGTGCCTTTTGTCGGACAGGGCCTGCCCTACACGGATGCTTTTTTTGAATCAATGTCCGGTCTGACCACAACGGGTGCGACGGTTCTGGTGCCGCTTGATACCTTGCCCAGAGGGATTTTGCTTTGGCGCTCAATTCTGCAGGGATTGGGCGGTCTCGGCATCGTGGTGACCGCGTTGATTATCCTGCCGTTTCTACGCGTTGGTGGTATGCAGCTGTTCCAGACGGAAAGCTCGGACCGCTCAGAAAAGGTACTACCGCGTGCGCTGGAGCTGGT
>JBCDBQ010000263.1:0-9276 GCA_039183375.1 Pseudomonadota bacterium | reverse complement strand
TCTTACTGTCTATCTCGACAATAAGAGATGGTGCGCTTGTCGAAACCTGGCCAACAACACCGCTGTTACGTATCCCCCTGATCTTGACTGCGGTTGATCCACCACCCCGTTGGACATTAACGACCCGGTCCAGGACGTCGTTTCGTCCGAGAATAGTTGAATTCTCAATGTCTACGGACGTCACGACACCCACACTAGATGGCGTATCAAAAAGCGTGCGATCCTCTTTTTCACCCGTGACTATGATCCCTTGAAGCTCCGTGGCCTGGCTGGTCCGCACGGGTGGGGGTAAAATGACAAAGCCAATCTTGCCAATCTTGCGCACTTTGAGTCCAGTGCCAGACATCAGTCGAGTGAGTGCCTCTGAACCCGACATCGTACCTGCAACGCCGGGGGTTGAGAGGTCGGTGACAGTATTTGAACTGAATGAAATACGTAGGCCACTTTGCTGGCTAAGTTTTACCAAAGCGTCACCCAACGGACCAGGCTCAATCAGATATTCTTGAATAGGCGCAACTTGTGCGATCCGAACGATGGGCACGCCGAGAGCTGTGAGACGTGCGTCTAGTTGGTCGGGTAGCTTTGCTATTGCTGCCCCCGAAGTGGAAAGCAATGACGCTGCTAGAACTGTCGCGGCGACCATTCCACCACCTAAACCAAACGATACTTGCGTGCCGCACGGCAGCACCATAACTCTACGCAAACTCATTTCTCAACCTTAAAGTTCCACAATTCTAATGAGCAGACGTGAGAGTTTCAGCTGACACCTGTGCACTTCACGAGCGCTCCTAATCCAAGGTCGAATGGCGCGTGCTAAATGTTCAGAACTTTATTGGGTGTCAGATGCTGCGGCGCATGAAAGGACGCGCATAAGAACACACTGATGTTGGCGAAGGGAGTGTGTTAAATATCTGAAATATAATGAATAACTTAGAGTGTCCCTGGGAGATTAGCGGCAAGAAGAGAATTCTCGTACGCCTAATTTGGCAGTTTTCTTCAGCCGACACCGGTTGGATCGTAGCTGTTTTGCAACACGGTAAGCGTAAATAATCTCAGGAACTGCAACGGCTAGTACTTTGAAACCGTTGTGAGCCAAGGAGAGACCTGCCGAACTTTCAGACCCTGTGTGGCGGCTATCAATCTGAGTGAATCAACCGGTTCCTTGAGACTATACACACCTGTAATTCGGACTTTGCTCAGCCTCGACGGTTCGACAAAAATCACTCCAGGATAGTGACGTCGCAGAACGTCAATCACATCTTCAACGAGCCAGTTTTTGACTGTGAGTTCCCCTCGCAGCCAAGTTGCGACGTTATTGGTACTCTCCCGGCGGACTACCGATGCATTCTCTGCTGTCGGATCAATACTGATGCTTTCACCGGCGTTCAGTTGAGTGAGACTGCCTTGACCGCGGGTCGGCTGCACGCCCGCTCTCGAGCTAGTGACTTCAACTGTGCCTTCGCTTACGCCGACGATCGCTGCATCCGTCATGCGTCTGAGCTCGAATGATGTGCCGACCACGCGTGCCTCAACGCCTTCGAACCTTGCCAGGAATGGTCGCTTTGGGTCATGCCGGACACTAAAGAAGGCAACACCTCGCAAGAGCTCCACCGAGCGAGTTCGCGTCGAGATGTCGACAGAGATGGAGCTGCGAGCACCTAGAGTGACAACACTGCCGTCCTCAAGTGTTACGCGCTTTGTCTGACCAGTGCCGGCTACGTGGTCGGCGTGCAACGTATCCATGATAACCGGCAATGCTGCGTAGGCCGTCACTAGGACGGCACAAACCAGTGACAGGACCATTGCCATGTTTCGTGACGAGGTCGCAGAACGCGTTCGCAAATCTGGAGGAATCGCATTTTGATCCCATGGCAATCGTTGACCGTCCACAATGGCGACAGACGGCTTAACTGGTTCACGACTGGCTTCAATAGCTATCGCTCGTGTTCTCTCTAGATGTGCCCAAGCCGCGCGATGCTTCTCGCTTGCCTCTAACCAAGACAGAAAGGCTGTTAGTGTTTGCGGGTCCTCGGGCGCCTCTTGCAATGAGATTGCCCATGCAACAGCTTCTTCCCTAACTTGCTCGTTGATGTTCATCTGTAGTTCGGGCTCATCGATGACGTTGACTAACTGGTTTGATACAAAGGCTGCTGTTACGGCTGACGAGACTATCATTAGTTTTGAGACTCAAACTTTCAAGCTCATGATGATCCTGAGTTCATTTTGCGGAGGCGGCGTTCGCAGAGCTGGACACCGTCCCTTACAAGGCCGTGCGCCTGACCGACAGAGATGTCCAAGCGTTCCGCTATTTGTCGAATCTTCATGCCATCAATCAAATGAGAGCGGACCGCTCGGCGCATGAGATGTGGCAGTTCTTCGATTGCTTCATTGAACGCTCGTTGTTCGTCCCGCTGAACAGCGAGGAGCTCCGGGCTTGGCTGCCTGTCTTCAATAATATCGAGGTTTGCGTGGTTATCGAATGGAGTGAAGGTGCGGCGCTCCCGTACCTCGCGCCGCACCAAATCGATCGACAAATGACGTACCATTCCAAATAGGTAGGCGAACGCCGACTCGACGCTATCGTCTTTGCTTTTCTTGGCGTACTGCAGGAAGGCCTCGTGTACGACATCTTCCGCGAGCACAGGGCAGCCAACAATGGTCGTTGCCAGCCTCACCAAATCGTCGCGGTGCTTGCCGTAGATCTGCTCGGTTTCTAGCGCATTAATGGCAGGCATCGGACCTCGGCATCACCACTCTACTAGCTCGGCCTGTCGACCCGTAAATCGACCCTAAAGCACTGCCTCGCTCAACAGAACAATCTAAATTTATATTGTAGATGTCTGTGGTGAACAATATCCTGCGCGATCGGTGTCTTTTAGGTCACACCAGCGCATAACTGAGTCGTAAACATGCGGCGCCCCGACAGCTTGCTGTATTTCCTGCGAATTGTTGGTTTTCTATAACAGACTGCTTGGCAGAGCTTCACGGCGATCAACTCGGGCGCCAATCCTCCAGGGACCGTAGACTGTCAACACATTGTCCGTCCTACCAAGGCTGTGCTTATCCTTTGTGTCCGCTGATAACCTATGACGACTAACTGAAGCAGATCGCTGAGTCCGACGAGCCAACGAGCAACCTGCAGGAGGCTTGCCGTGAACGCTCCACACGCCTTGTAATTGAGTTTTCCAAGAATCTCATTGGCAATGGGATACAAGCATACGTCAAGGAACGCAGGTCAGACCGCTTCCGAGGGGACGTCATGCAGGTCTATAGTCCGTCAGCAATGTCGTCACGCCACCCGGCCCACTATAGCGCCATGATTCACCAGTGCCACGAAAGCAGTTTGCTAATCTGTAGGTCGGTTGTTGGGTGGAACGTGCTAGAGCGTCGGCGAGCGCTAGCGGCAAACCGCCAGGATCGAAACCGGCGGAGCGTCATGACTTGCGTCCGAGAGCATGCCGCGCTGGCTGCCTGCCGCAGCCTCGTTCGATAAGGCAGCTGCGGCCGTTGTCGAAGCAATGGCGGGATTTTGGCCGAGCGTGGCCCAGGAATTGTGGGCAGTTCAATTCAAAGATGAAAGAACCATCACGTGGGGGCATTGGAGGGGGCATTTTCTTAAACGTGAAAAGATAGTCACTTGATTTCGAGTAAATATCTACTGTAGTTCGAATCCCTCACTCCCCGCCAAGTGTCTCTGCCCCCTAAAACTGTGCCATCATTTGGTTAGCAGTTGGAGAGATTGAGCTTGCCCCAGTTCCTGGACCACTTCAGGCCAGAACTTTCCGCCTTTTGTGCTCACGGCGGGCTCGTAGCCGGTGAGCGTGCCCTAGAAGCCAAGGGTTTAACACCGATTGGGCTTAGGCAAACGCAGCCATGCGACCCGAGACCTCTGCGAGGCACTGCTGAGTAACGAGTGGATGTAGAAAACGGCAGCTATGAAGCGCAAGACTGGAATATCGTTTGTCTCGCCAACTTGCGTGACTGCCGTCGTGCATTAACCAACAAATCAATTGTCATCCGTGACCTCGAATAGGCTTCTTTAATGTGCCTCCCGATTGAGCGTCGAATTTCGGAATTCATGCTGCATACAAAACCACCATGTCGGTGTTCTTTGCGTGGGTGTAGCAGCGCGGAGTTGTGGAATTGTCTGGTATGATTTAAACACTGGTAGCGTGGTGGATCGCGGGGCAACCACACTCAGATCATAAAGCTGAAAGTCGACGTATCCCAATCGCTCGGCAAAAGAGTAGCTGATACTCGCGGAGGCGTAGCGTTGAGTGTTTGTCCACGGCGGAACTATGCTGGAACTGAGAAATTTACGTTTGATAATGGGAATGACTGGCGGTCTAGAAAGCCAAAACTGCAGACGCATCCACTTGCTTGGTTGCATCGAAAGTTCCGTCTGTGGCTCAATGATATCTTGGAGCCAGCTGGACTCAAGGTTACGCAGCGAATAGGTTTTGCTCCGTTATCCAAATTCATAGATGCCAAGCATATCATCGACGTTGGCGTTGGTGAAGGAACGCCAGATCTGTACGACACCTTTCCCAGTGCTTATCTGGACCTTTTCGAGCCAGAAGCATCATTCCACTCCCAAATCGAAAATACCATTCTAAGAAGCCGGAACGGTCAATTGCATCGAACAGCACTCGGTAGGAGCGAGGGTTGGATGCCGTTTGTTCGCCCCGGGCATGGCAGCGGCCACCTGGTTTCTCAATCAAACAATGGTAGCGAACTTCAATTCGGACATGTGATGGTGCCCGTTCGTCGCCTAGACAGCTGCCTGAGAGATTGCGTCATTTCCAGGCCGAGCGTACTGAAGATTGATACCGAAGGATACGAGTATGAGGTGCTGCTTGGTTCTGATGGAGTGCTAGAAAAAATCGATATTATCGTGGTCGAAATGCAGTTCCATCAAAACAGCTCTTATTCACCCAATGAGCTTATCGGTTTCCTACAAAGGAGATCCTTCTTTCTTGTGGGGGCGCTAGATCAAGAAACTATAGAGGGAGATGTGCATTGCGCTGATCTCGTTTTTCAAAGACTGACTTGAGACATTGCGGTGACATTCGGTGGACTGGTACTCACAAGCGCAACACGCGCAACGGTCGAGCAAGCAGATAGCCTTGATTGAGCAGCCGTCATGCCGGTTCAACTTGGTTGTGAGAGTTCGAGCAGATTTGGAACATCATCGTGAATGACGCTAATGGGTACTCGGGCAGCTGGTGGGAGCAGGGTCGATACTGCACGCTAATTGCCAATCCTTAGACTGGTCTTCTCAAACATGACATTCGTTCGTGTTCAGCCGTTTGTGATTGACTACGATCCTGGCGATGCTGAGTAGCTCTGCTCCAAGCTCTATAGGAGAGACCTGTCTTCTCCAGCAACCTCACCCCAACAAACTACTGTAAAGATTGCTTTTATCCTATAACTGGAATAATTTGGTCTAGAATGATCGTGATCGATTGACTGACAAGGACGCGATGTCAATGGGTTTCATGCCCAACATGCAGAGCGAGATCCATGGTATCGTTGCCGTCGACGGACCAAATTGGCGTGCCTGGGATGGCATAGTCGTCGACCACTGGAATGTTGCGTGCTCGCCTGGTGCTTACGGTGACTACATCTCGCCGAACCATCGCATTTTCCTGACCCTTAGCGTTCAAGGCGGCGGATTCGAGCTGGAAACCTCGCGGGGAAGCTTTGTGCACGCAGGTCCGGCTGCTGCTACGTTTGTTCCAGCTGGGCTTCATGCTGTTGGACGTGCAATCTGCATCGATCATCTGCGCCATATCGATATCCATCTCAGCGATTTGGCTGTCGCGCGACTGCTGCGCATGGCTCCTCCTCGCGAATTTTTTACACGTCCGCACTTTCTTGAGAACGATGAAGGGCTCAATTCATTGGCATGTTTACTCGCCGAGGAGTGTTCTGGCCAAACCACCTTCCATAGCGCCTATGGGGAGGGCCTTCTCTCAGCAATTCTCGTTCGCCTGATCAACCTGAAGGACAAGTGCAGTTTTCATGCAGACAAGCGTTGCGAAGATGACATTCAGCGGATCATCGAATTTGTTGAACGAAACGTATTCAAGCCGGTTCGGTTGTCCGAACTAACTAAGATTGCGGATGCGTCGGAAACCCAGATCGCCCGACGATTTCGCCAAGCTACCGGCACATCAGTAATCAGCTGGCATGCCGAGCGTCGCCTTGAGCACGTGAAGTCTTGGCTCCGGGAAACCGACATATCTTTAAAGGATGCAGCCGCACGTGCAGGTTACGCTGACCAAGCCCATTTGACCCGTGCATTCAAATCTCATGTCGGTGCCACACCTGCGGCTTGGCGTAGGAAAAAGAAATCCGAATGATGGACAGTGAATGGTGTCGCTGACCTGCCACACACAGCAAATTTGCGACTTTGCGAAATTGAAAGCCTTCAAAACCGGGTGGATCGTTCAAGCCTTGCTGGCGCAAGCAAACCTATAACCGGCGTATCGTTGAGTAACTCTGCCAATCATGAGGTTTGGTATGCCGCGTAAAATCGTGCGTCCGGGACTAATACTTGTCCTTCTGAGCGTAGCCACTATTGCATTACCATTTGTGACGGTTGATCGCGCATTCGCGCAGCAAAGCATTGAGCTTGACGGCATTATCATTCAGGGGCAGGCGCCGAATACTACATCAAGTTCGGAGGCGACGCCTCAAAGCTCAAGCTCAGGCACGTCCGAGTTTAACGGTGTGGTGGCGCCAGCCTCGGAAATTGGTGCAAAGACGAGCATTCCGCCGAGCCTCATTCCTCAAGCGGTGTCTATTATAGGACAGGAGGAGATCGCAGCGCGCGGTGCGCGAAAGATCGATGAAGCCTTGAGTTATACGGCCGGCGTCTTCGCCCAACCGTTTGGCTCCGACAGCGACACCAATTGGTATTACATCCGCGGCTTCGATGCCACGCAAACCGGTGACTATCTTGATGGTTTGCAGGTCCAAGCCTTTGCGTTCGGTGACTTCTTCATTGATCCATTCAGTCTTGGTCGCATTGACGTGCTCAAGGGGCCAGCCTCGGTGCTTTACGGTGGCAGCAATCCCGGCGGCATCGTCAATGCCATCAGCAAGCGACCAACCGGACGTCGTTTGCGCCATCTGGAGGCAGGTGCCGATGAATACGGCACAGCCTACGTGGGTCTCGACGTCGGTGATCGTTTGAGCGCATTCTCGGCCTACAGACTGACGGCGAAGATAGAGGGGGGTGACGGTTACACAAACTTTGAGGATGGCTTCAGGGGCTTTGTAGCACCTAGTATTTCCGTTCGGCCGAGTTCGAATTTCTTGTTTACTGTGCTTACGAACTACACGCATCTGGATGAGCGGCACGGGGGTGGTGACTTTCTCCCGTACGTTGGTTCAGTAACAGCAGCGCCGTTCGGCTTTATTGATCGTCAGTTCAATACATCCGAACCCGATCTTGACCGTTACGATCGACGCCAGGGTCACATCGGATACGAAGCGAAGTATATCGCGGCATCAAATCTGCTCTTCACTTCTTCCGCGCGGTTCATGCGTGCATCGGTCAAGGAGCAGCAGCTTTTCGCCTTTGGTTACGATACGACGAATACGGATGAGCTTTCTCGTATAAACTTTAGCCACGATACTGACGCCACAAGCTTCACGACCGACAACCGGGTGGAAGGAACCGTGGTCACAGCGGGGATCTCTCACAAGCTGCTGTTTGGCGTGGAGACCAAGTACTATCGCAACGATGAGATCCAAGCATCCGCCCTTTTTGGTACCACGCCGTCAATCAGTCCGGTCAACCCGATCTATGGTTTGATAACGACGTCACCAGTCAGTTACTTGAATCAAGACTTAAGGCAGAGGCAGGTCGGAGTTTACGCACAGGATCAACTCCGATTTGGCGGTGGATTTATTGTGACCGTGAACGGGCGCTACGACTGGGTAAGGGTCACTGCCGACAATGGTCCGACGTTCTTTGCACCAACACAAAATACCAGCAATGAGGACCAATTTCGCGAGGCCTCCGGCCGGGCGGGATTGGCATATGAGTTTGCAAATGGTTTAACGCCCTACGCCAGTGTTGCTACCTTCTTCAATCCAATCATTGGAACTGACGCGGCCGGTGATTTTTTCAAACCGGAGACCGGTCACCAATTCGAATTTGGCATGAAGTACGCCCCCAAGTTTATGGATGCGCTTTTCACTCTCTCATTCTTCGATACCACGCGCGAGAATGTACCGGTGACCGACCCGACGAATATCTTTGCACAAGTTCAACGTGGCGAGGTCAATTCGCGTGGCGTTGAATTTGAAGGCAAGGCACAAGTGATGCGGAATCTCTGGTTCACAGCTGCCGTAACTGGATTTGATTTGGAGATAACGAAGGACTCAAACGCGGCACTGGTTGGTAAACGCCCGACAATTGTCCCTGAGTTCCAGGCATCCGCTTTCGTCAACTATGAATTCGACGAAACAACGGTGCTGGATGGAATCTCAATTGGGGCGGGTGTGCGTCACAGAGGTAAATCCTTCGCCGATGCGGAAAACACGCTGGAGGTGCCGGAAGTCACTCTGGTTGACCTAAAACTTGGTTACAATCAGGAAAACTGGGGCGTGCAATTCAACGTCAGCAACCTATTTGATAAGCGCTATGTCGCCGCATGTCAGACAGCATTGTCGTGCTCCTACGGTGAGGCTCGTCGTGCCCAAGTCAAAGTGACAACCAAGTGGTAGGACCTCTCGTCTCGAATGAAGCAAGCGACGTCGGCTGAAAATGTGGCGAGTTCGCAACATGGCAGCAAGTTTGAAGTATCTTATTGTTGACCAAACATTTCGACAACTGGTAGCGATCACTCACTTGTACTTGAACCGAGTTCTCATTCCTCGGGTTAGTCGGCGTAAATAGCCAGCCCACGGCACTTGTTCACTAGATGCCCCAGCCAGCCACAACGCTCAGTGTGTATCGCGTAGGGGAGCGTGTTGCGTGTCAAAGTCACCGTCGAGATTATATGTACTAGTAGCGTCAGTTCTGATGGTGGGGCCTGCCTATGCCCAATCCGCCGGTGGTGACGCGATTACATTGCAGGGCATCGTCATCGAATCGGACAATCGAGTTGAAACACCCGTTACAGAGTCGACACGTTCCGTGACCGTGGTGACCAGAGAGCAGATCGAGAAACAGACGTCCACGACGACGTCGGTTGCCGACATTATCGCTAATACTGTCCCCGGATTTAGTCCCAGCACCGAGGCCAACACTGACTTCGG